>NZ_JBEXGR010000066.1:0-1131 GCF_040607415.1 Micromonospora sp. NPDC005291 | reverse complement strand
GGTGGTGTCTTCGCCGGTCCGATCGCCGCCCACGCCAACCCGGTCGACAGCAAGCCGGTCGCGGTCGCGGTGCAGAGCGCCAAGCCGCAGGGCGACCAGTCCCACATCACCCTGAACGACGAGCAGAGCGCCAACGTGAAGGCCATCATCGCGGCCACGAAGAAGGCCGGACTGCCGGAGCGGGCCGCGGTCATCTCCATCGCCACGAGCCTGCAGGAGTCGAAGCTGGAGAACCTCGGCCACCTCGGCGACGCCAACGACCACGACTCGCTGGGCCTGTTCCAGCAGCGCCCCACCAGCGGGTGGGGTACGCCGGAGCAGATCACCGACCCCGCCTACTCCACCACCGCATTCCTCAAGGGCCTGAAGCAGGTCGACGGGTGGCAGGACATGCCCCTGACCCAGGCCGCGCAGACCGTACAGGTCTCCGCCTACCCGGACGCGTACGCCCAGTGGGAGCAGCAGGCCACCGACCTCGTCGGCCAGCACTGGAACAGCTGACCCCGCACACGCACCACCGCATGACTTAGCGCCACTGGCCGGCGCCCCCAACCCGGGGGTGCCGGCCAGCGGTGTTTCCACACCCTGCACCCCGGCGTCGGTTGGTGGTTGCGCATGACGCCTCATGGCTCCACGGCTCCCACCGCACGAGATCTTGGAACCTTGCCGTCAGCAGGCGCGCCCAGCTAACGGAAACTGTCCAAGGTCTGCGGTTAGCCGCCGGTTGGGGCAAGGTCATCCGCCTCTCACGCCACCGGCCAGCGCCGGGGGGCGGCACGGCCGGTCGACCCGGAGCGGGAAGCAGCCCTCGCGGCGCGAGGGTGCGGCGTGGCCGTGGCGTGGCCTTGGGTTGTGGCGTCGTGGCGCTGAGGGGTGCGGCGGTGGTGGGATGGCGGCGGGGCGGTGCGGGGAACAAGGTGGGGGTCGGGCTGGTTGTGGACAGTGTCGGTGTGACTCAGTGTCCCCGGGCCTCACCTAATATTGCCTTCGCGGAATACCGTTCGGCTGGAGCCGCGTCGTGCCACTCGCCGAGAGGCGACCTGCACACCGACACCAGCGCCGCCCCCGGCCCACCAGCCGGGGGCGGCGCTGTCTGTGCCCACCCCTACCGGCAGTGGCGGCACAATGCTC
>NZ_JBEXGR010000065.1:0-1243 GCF_040607415.1 Micromonospora sp. NPDC005291 | reverse complement strand
GCGAGTCGGCTAGCGTGCCGGCATGCCATCGACGCTCACCGAATCGACGGACCCGTACTGCCTTCGCCCCGGCGAGGCCGCCGAGTTGCTGCGCGCCAACACCCGGACAACCTTCCGCGATCCGTCCCCCCATCGCATCTAACAATGGTGCAGGAATATTGACCTGCTTCCCATCAGCTACGCATTTCTGCCTCGCCTTAGGGGCCGACTCACCCTACGCCGATGAACGTTGCGTAGGAAACCTTGGGCTTACGGCGAGGGGGCCTTTCACCCCCTTTATCGCTACTCATGTCAGCATTCGCACTTCCGATACCTCCAGCACCCTTTACAAGGCACCTTCGCAGGCTTACGGAACGCTCTCCTACCATGCGAGCAAAGCTCGCATCCGCAGCTTCGGTATATAGCTTAGCCCCGTTACATCTTCCGCGCAGGACGACTCGATCAGTGAGCTATTACGCTTTCTTTAAAGGGTGGCTGCTTCTAAGCCAACCTCCTGACTGTTTTAGCCTTCCCACTTCGTTTCCCACTTAGCTATATTTGGGGACCTTAGCTGGCGGTCTGGGTTGTTTCCCTCTTGACACCGGACGTTAGCACCCGATGTCTGTCTCCCGTGATTGCACTCTTCGGTATTCGGAGTTTGCTATGGCGGGGTAATCTGCAATAGACCCCCCAACCATGACAGTGCTCTACCCCCGAAGGTGAGACACGAGGCACTACCTAAATAGTTTTCGGAGAGAACCAGCTATTTCCAGGTTTGTTTAGCCTTTCACCCCTATCCACAGCTCATCCCCTAACTTTTCAACGTTAGTGGGTTCGGACCTCCAGTACGTGTTACCGCACCTTCATCCTGGCCATGGATAGATCACCTGGTTTCGGGTCTACGCCCAGCAACTGAACGCCCTATTCGGACTCGCTTTCGCTACGCCTGCCCTATACGGTTAAGCTTGCTACTGAACGTAAGTCGCTGACCCATTATACAAAAGGTACGCCGTCACCCCTTACGAGGCTCCGACTGTTTGTATGCATGCGGTTTCAGGATCTATTTCACTCCCCTCCCGGGGTTCTTTTCGCCTTTCCCTCACGGTACTGGTTCACTATCGGTCGATCACGAGTATTTAGCCTTGGAGGATGGTCCCCCCATCTTCAGACAGGATTTCACGTGTCCCGCCCTACTTGTCGCACACCTAGTTCTTTCATACTGTTTTCGCCTACAGGGCTATCACCTGCTATGGCCGCACTTTCC
>NZ_JBEXGR010000064.1:0-1308 GCF_040607415.1 Micromonospora sp. NPDC005291 | reverse complement strand
GTCCGGTCCGCGGTCCGGCCGACGGTCCCCGCCGACTCGCGATGGGATGGGCATGACGCAGCTGTTCTCGGTAGAAGGCAAGACGGTCCTGGACGCCAGGTAGAGCCCGCGGGTTCCCGCCCAATCGGACAGCCACGAGGCTAAAAGTAAAATGATGGCATACATCGCACCGAAGCTCAGCGCAACCCGTAACTCGGTCGGATTGGCAACTTCCGGCAAAAGAAGTGGCCCCCCCGTCCGCGAACGATGCCAGACGAACAGTACCGCCAAGCCGCCTGCCACCAGGTTGCCGACCAACACTGGCCAAAGGGTCGCCATCAAGGAGGGCGCGATGGCAACGGCGATCATGCCCAGGCGCACGGACAAGACCAGATTGGCCATGAGAATGACGATCGACGACGTCAGCGCCATGGTCGGCGTCTGGCGGGCATGACGGGCGTACACCAGGGTAGTCGCGGTGCTCGACACCAGTCCTCCCAGCAGACCGAGCAAGGGCGGGCCAAAGCGATCTCCGACCGCACGCATGGCCAAATAGCCGGCGAGGCTCAAGCCGGATATCAGGACGACCATCATCCAGACGTGGTGAGGATTGAAAGCGCCATAGGGTCCATAACCGACGTTGGGCAGGAGCGGCAGCACGATAAAACTCAGCGTAGCGAACTGCAGGATCGACACCAGGTCGCGGGAAGTAATCCGTGAACTCAAGCCGCGCAGTTCGGCCTTGAAATGGAGCAGCGCTGCGGCAGCAATGGCTAGCATAACAGCATAACGACCGTGGCCGAGCCAAACCATCGCTCCGAGGGTGAACGAAAGCAGGATGGCCATTCGTGTGGTGGGGCCAGCGTGGCTCTCGCTCTCCCCGGTCGCGGTCTGACCGAAAACCATGATGCCCGTCATGGCCAGCAAGGCGGCAGGGAGAAACCACGGCGCCCCGACGCTCTGGCCGACGAGGGCGGCGATGGAGCCGAACAGCGCGGCCAAGGCCGAAGTTCGTAACCCCATTGCCGAACCGGCGCGTTCACGCTCAACCCCGATCAGAAGGCCGATGGCCAGGCTGGTCAGAAAAGAGATCAGATGCTCGTTGACGTTAGGGTCCATTGGCGCTTCCCGTAGTTCACCTGACCAACTGTCGGGCAGATGGAAAAATAATTGTTGAAATATGAGGTAGTAACGCCCATCACCTGCGGGAACTGACCTACGCCTTCGAGGAGATGGGGCAGGCTTGGGCCAACCGCCTGATCGACATCCTGGAACGGCTGCGCTGCCCGGCCTGTGGTGAGCCGCTGAGCGAGGCGACCGCCGGCACCA
>NZ_JBEXGR010000063.1:0-1448 GCF_040607415.1 Micromonospora sp. NPDC005291 | reverse complement strand
AGCGACTCCGGTTGCGGCCCGAAGGTGGCCTTCGGCCGGCGAAAACCGATCCGGTACGCGGTCACCCCCACCACCGCCACCCAGCGCGGCCGGTAGTTTGACTGGGGCGGTCTCCTCCCAAAGCGTAACGGAGGAGTACGAAGGTACGCTAGGTACGGTCGGAAATCGTGCTGATAGTGCAATGGCATAAGCGTGCTTAACTGCGAGACCGACAAGTCGAGCAGGTGCGAAAGCAGGTCATAGTGATCCGGTGGTTCTGTATGGAAGGGCCATCGCTCAACGGATAAAAGGTACTCTGGGGATAACAGGCTGATACCGCCCAAGAGTTCATATCGACGGCGGTGTTTGGCACCTCGATGTCGGCTCATCTCATCCTGGGGCTGTAGCCGGTCCCAAGGGTATGGCTGTTCGCCATTTAAAGAGGTACGTGAGCTGGGTTTAAAACGTCGTGAGACAGTTTGGTCCCTATCTGCCGTGGGCGTTGGATATTTGAAGGGGGCTGCTCCTAGTACGAGAGGACCGGAGTGGACGAACCTCTGGTGTACCGGTTGTCACGCCAGTGGCATCGCCGGGTAGCTATGTTCGGAAGAGATAACCGCTGAAAGCATCTAAGCGGGAAACTCGCCTTAAGATGAGATATCCCTGGGGACTAGATCCCCTTGAAGGGTCGTTCGAGACCAGGACGTTGATAGGTCAGGTGTGTAAGCGCAGTAATGCGTTCAGCTAACTGATACTAATTGCCCGTAAGGCTTGATCCTATAACAAGTCTGCCTTGTAGATCGGCGCCGTGCGACAGCACTGGCTGCGATCCAAAGCGACAAGTTGGATTCTCGTGTGTGATACACACAACTCAAGATTACTGCTTCTTCCAGGATTGGTTGTGCTGCGAAGCCAGCGCAACAACCCTCTTTGCCTGATGACCATAGCGAGTCGGTCCCACCCCTTCCCATCCCGAACAGGACCGTGAAACGACTCTACGCCGATGATAGTGCGGATTCCCGTGTGAAAGTAGGTAATCGTCAGGCTCCCTAAGCCAGAAACCCCCGCCCGAAAGGCGGGGGTTTTTGCATTTCAGCGACGGAAATGCGTGTGAAGCGGGCAAGGCCCGATTCATTTGAAATCAGAGAGCATCACTCGCTTGCCAAGAATTCTTGTTGGCTGGCGATCAGCGATGCGCCACATGCAGTCTTCATCCCGTCCAGCGCAACGGCGCGGCCTTCAATAGTGTACTGGCTGGAGCCCTGAACGATCGGGTAAGCTTTCAACTTATGGGTCTGCTTTCAGGTTGTGCTATCTACGTGTCGGGTGTCGTAAATGTTGAAAAGTCGCCCCATTGAATTTATTGGAGTTTTTCACTAACTCTGTCACGGCGTTTCGAGCTTTTTGACGCGAATAGTGAAAAAACTCGGCAGTCACGCCACAAAACGTGAAAATTTTTGCGGGTGGAC
>NZ_JBEXGR010000062.1:0-1458 GCF_040607415.1 Micromonospora sp. NPDC005291 | reverse complement strand
TCACCCGACGGCACACACACCACCCGCGAATCCCCACCCGGATCCGCCACCATCGACTCCAACACCACCCGAAACATCCCCGCCAAACGCACCAACCCCCCCGACCCAAACACCCGCCCGTCACCGACGAGACGGATCACGGTCGGGCTGGCACCGACGGACAGGACGAATTCGGTGGCGGCCACGTCGCTGGCGGTCCGCTCGTCGGTGGCATCGTCGGCCTGCGTGGTGTGGCCATCGGGCGTCGGCGCGGCACCCGGCCCGTCCGCGTCTCCCCTGCCGGACCGGCCGGTACGAGGTTCGGTGTAGCCGAAGACCACGTCGATCGGGTGCGCGTCGACACCCGTCAAGCGCCGTACCGCCGGCAACGGGAACCGCCGATGCGGCCACAACTCCACCTCACGGTCGAACACCGACCGCACCAGATCCCGCCACGAACCCACACCCCGCTCATGACCGAACGGCAACACATTGATGTACATCCCATGCACCCGCTCCGCACCCCGCACCTCCGGCCGCGCATCACACACCAAACCCGTGTGAAAACGCCGTTCATCGGTCAACTGACTCATCACCTTCAGATGAGCCGCGTGCAGAACAGCCTTGACGGGTACGCCGAGGCTGCTGGCGAGCTGGCGCAACGCACCGTCCAGGTCCGCGATGTCCAACTCGGTGCGGCACACCTGCCGCGGGCCGGAGTCGGTCGCCGGGGTGCCCGGCAGGGTGAGCTTCGGCCTACCGGTCACCACTGCCCGCCAGTAGGCGGCGTCCGTCTCGGAGTCGAGCGCCGAGAGTTCGGCGGCCACGAAGTCGGCGTACCGGACGGCCACCGGTTCGGCTGGCGTCGGCTGCTCGCCGCGCCGCCGCCGGTGGTACCCGTCGCGCAGGTCGGCCAGCAGGAGGTTGAGGTCCCAGCCGCCGGTGATCAGGTGGCTGACGGAGACGGTGAGCCACCAGGCCCTATCGTCCTCGCGATGGACGGCCACCCACAGCAGCGGCGGCGGCGTCGCCAGGTCGAACGGCCGGTCACGCTCGGCGGCGACGTACGTCGGACGGCCGGTCGCCTCGGCGTGCACCGCGACTGGCACCTGCGCCTCGGCGTGCACGAGCTGCATCGGCACCGAGTAGCCGGTCAGGTCGATCGAGGTGCGCAGCGTGTCGTGCCGGGCGACCAGCTCGGCGAGGGTCGCGCGCAGCGGCTCGACGTCGAAGGGCAGCTCGTCGTGCACACGCATGGAGTGCACGATGTGGTACGGCGTGGCGGCCTCATCCTTGGCGATCTCCACCGCCATGCCCACCTGGGCCTGGGTCGCCGGGTAGGCGTCGGTGAGGCCGGCCGGTAGGGCGTTTCGATCCGCGTCTACCAGCAGCGCGAACGGCGCCACCGGAACCCACTCCTGCCCGACCCCACCCAACGACGCGGCCAACCCACGCACCGTCCGGAACGCGAAAACATCC
>NZ_JBEXGR010000060.1:0-1955 GCF_040607415.1 Micromonospora sp. NPDC005291 | reverse complement strand
TCACCCGACGGCACACACACCACCCGCGAATCCCCACCCGGATCCGCCACCATCGACTCCAACACCACCCGAAACATCCCCGCCAAACGCACCAAACCCGCCGACCCGAACACCCGCGCATCAGCGACGAGGTCGAGGAAGCCGCTGGCCGCGGTGACCTGGAGGGCGAACTCGGTGCCACCCTCACCGGCGACGGCCTCGAAGCCGACCTGTTCCTCGCTGTCGGTGTTGGCACGACGGAACTCGGTGTAGTCGAAGACGACATCGATGGGGTGCACGTCGGCACCGGTCAGCCGCCGCACCGCCGGCAACGGGAACCGCCGATGCGGCCACAACTCCACCTCACCGTCGAACACCGACCGCACCAGATCCCGCCACGAACCCACACCCCGCTCATGACCGAACGGCAACACATTGATGTACATCCCATGCACCCGCTCCGCACCCCGCACCTCCGGCCGCGCATCACACACCAAACCCGTGTGAAAACGCCGCTCATCGGTCAACTGACTCATCACCTTCAAATGAGCCGCGTGCAGAACAGCCTTGGGTGACACCTCGAGCGCCGAGGCCAGAGCGCGGATCCGTGGGTCGAGGTCCTGGTAGCTGATCCGGTGCCGCAGCACGGTCCCGGGAGTCGCGGACTTCTCGCCCCAGCCCGTCGGTGGGGTGAATCTGGCGTGGTCGGAGATGATCTTTCGCCAGTACGCCTCGTCGTCCGCCGAGGCCAGCGCCGCCCGCTCGCCGGCGACGAAGTCGGCGTACCGGACCGCGATCGGCTCCGGCGCCTCCGGCGCCATGCCCACACAGCGCCGCTCGTAGCAGCTGAGCAGCTCGGCCAGCAGGGTGTTCAGGTCCCAGCCCCCGGTCACCAGGTGGCTGATCGCCACGGTGAGCCACCATCCGCCGTTGGTGCCGACGTGAGCGCTGACCCGCAGCAGTGGGGCAGGGTGCTCGGCGTCGAATGGTCGGGCCCGCTCGGCGTCGACGTATCCGCGCAGGTGCGCCTCGGCCCGCTCCTCGTCCAGACACAGGATCCGTACGTCGACGGGGGCCTGGGCGTGCACGAGCTGCAGCGGCACCGAGTAGGTGTGCGGGTCGAACGACGTGCGCAGGGTCTCGTGCCGGTCGACGATGTCGTGCACCGCCGCCGTGAGCGCGTCGGCCGAGAAGGGCTGGCGACTGTGCGCCCGGAAGCAGCGGACGATGTGGTACAGCGACCGCGTCGGGTCCTTCTGGATCTCCACCAGCATGCCGAGTTGCACCTGGGCGATGGGATAGGCGTCGGTGAGGCCGGCGGGCAGGGCGGCCCGGTCGGCGTCGTCGAGCAGCGCGAACGGGGCCACCGGCTGGAACTCCGGTGCGACCTCGGCGGTGTCCTTGGCCGTCAGGTGCGCGGCGAGCGCGGCGACAGTGCGGTGCACGAAGACGTCCCGGACGCCAACGGGGAAACCGGCTCCCCGGAGCGCGCCGACCAGGGCCACCGCTCGCAGTGAGTCGCCGCCGAGGTCGAAGAAGCTGTCCACCACGCTGACGCTGTCCAGCTTCAGCACGCGTGCCCAGATCTCTGCGAGCTGTCGCTCAAGATCGGTACGCGGGGCCACGTGCACCCGGCCGGTCGCCCCGACCGACGCGGCCAGGGCGGCCCGGTCGACCTTGCCGTTGGCGTTCAGTGGAATCGACTCCACCACCATCAGATCCGCCGGGATCATGTACTCCGGCAGCCGGCTCGCACATTCCTGCCGCACCCGGGCGGACAGACCGGCGTCCGGCCCTTCGGGCACGTAGAAGGCGAGCAACCGCGCCTCTTCCGGATGGACCAGGGCCACCGTGTCGCGGACGCCGGCCACCGCGCCGATTACCGACTCGATCTCACCCAACTCGATCCGGTAACCACGAACCTTCACCTGATGATCAACCCGGCCCACGAACTCCACCGCACCATCAGCCAACCG
>NZ_JBEXGR010000059.1:0-1979 GCF_040607415.1 Micromonospora sp. NPDC005291 | reverse complement strand
GGTGGTAGTCATGTGCGCATCGATCTGGAGGGTCACGGGCGGGAGGATCTGCACCCCGATCTTGACCTGACCCGGACTGTTGGCTGGTTCACCACCATCAGCCCCCTGCGGCTGCCCGTCGGTGATCTGCGCACTGTCAAGGAACACCTGCGGCGGCGTCCCCGCAACGGCATCGGCTACGGACTGCTGACCCGCGCCCACCCCGCTCTCACCGCGACCCCCGCCCAGATCAGCTTCAACCACCTCGGCGAGGTGCAGGAGACACTGGCCGGCTCCGAGGTCACCGGCGCCGATGTCGGTCCGGAGAACGAACGGCGCTATCTGATCGACGTCGTGAGCCGGGTCCAGGACGGCGAGCTCATTCTGCAGTGGACGTACCACCCGGATGTCCACCGCCCGGAGACGATCGAGCGGGTCGCGCGGGACATGACGGAGGCTCTGCGGCGGCTGGTCGAGGACGCTCGTCGCGATGACGTCGACAATTACAGCCCGTCGGATCTGCCGGCGAGTGCTCTGTCCCAGGCCGAGATCGATGCTCTTCGGGAGCACCCGTCCTGGCACGGCAGCGGTCTGGTTCGCCCGTTGGAGGACTGCTATCCGCAGACTCCGCTGCAGCAGGGTCTCTGGTTCCAGAGCCAGTACGCCCAGGGACAAGGCCTCTACCACGTGCAGGTCGTCCTGCGGGTCGATCAGCAGCTCGACAGTGCGTTGTTCCGGCGGAGCTGGGCTGAGGTCATGCGGCGCCACTCGATCCTGCGTACCAGTTTCTGGTCCGTGCCCGGTCACGAGCCGCTGCAACTGGTCTGGCGTGACATTCCGGTCCCGCTGACCGAGCAGGACTGGCGTGACGAACCGGTCGAGGCCCGGCTGGCCGACCACCTGCGGCAGGACCGCGACCGCGGCTTCGAGCCCCACGAGAACCCGCAGTGGCGCATCCTGCTCGCCCGCACCGGCGACGACGCCTACCAGGTCGTGCTGAGCGCCCATCACACGATCCTCGACGGCTGGAGCAACAGCCAACTGCTCGCCGAGGTCGCCGAGTGCTACGACGCGCTCGTCCACGATCGCCGGCCCGACCTGCACCCGGTCCGCCCCTACCGCGACTACGTCACCTGGCTGACGGAACAAGACATGGACCAGGCCGAACGGTACTGGCGCGACGTCCTGGACGGTGTCGGGCAGGCCACCGCGCTCAGCGTCGAGAAGAAGCCGGAACCCCGGCCGGAGGGCGTGCCGCCGGAGATCGTCACCGCGCTGGCCGGCGTGGAGCTCGACGAGGACGAGTCCGCCGCTCTGCAGGAGATGGCGCAGCAGCACCATCTGACCCTGAACACCGTCCTGCAGAGCTGCTGGGCGCTGCTGCTCAGCCGGTACAGCCGGAGCGACGACGTCGTGTTCGGCACCGTGGTGTCCGGCCGTCCGCCGGAGTTCGAGGGCGCCGAGCGGATGGTGGGCCTGTTCATCAACACCCTGCCGGTCCGCGTGCGGGTGCCAGGTGGGGCCGGCTGGCTCGACTGGTGCCGGGAACTGCAGGAGCAGAACACCCGGACCCGGCAGTACGAGTACAGCCCGCTGCTCCAGGTGCAGAAATGGAGCGACATCCCGGCCGAGGGCGAGCTCTTCGAGACGCTGTTCGTCTTCGAGAACTATCCGGTGGAGTCGCGCCCGGACAGCGCCCTGAGCTTCAGCGTGGTGGACGCCGAGGAACGCACCCACTTTCCGCTCAACGTGGTGATCAACCCGGGGAAGCGGCTCGGCATCAGCATCCTCTACGACTCGCAGCGCTTCGACCGGACGGTCGTCGAGGACATGCTCACGCACCTGCGGCAGCTCTGCCTCTCGGTGATCGCCTCGCCGCGACAGCAACTCGCCGTCATCCCCATGCTCCCGGGTTCGGAGCGGGAGCGGTTGGTGGGGGAGTGGAGTCGGTCGGGGTCGGGTTCGTTGTTTTCGGGGTTTTGGCATGAGTTGTTTGTTGA
>NZ_JBEXGR010000058.1:0-2300 GCF_040607415.1 Micromonospora sp. NPDC005291 | reverse complement strand
GAACTGGATTGAGATAGCGTGACAGGCTATCGAGACACACCACGCAGTACTTCAACACTTCATCGCGGTCCTCGTAGCTCTCCAGCTTCTTCAGATAACAGTGCATCTTGAGACGGGCAGCCAGAGATTCCGCCAAAACCTGACGGTGTACGATCAACAGGACAGACTTCCCCTCCGCCTTCCACTGTTCTACGGCCCGTTCCAGCAGAAAGGTCTTCCCAGTTGTTGATGTCCGGGCAGAACTGACCCACTAGAGCTGGAAATTTTCATCGAATTTTGACCCACGTGATTGAATGCTCTGCTCAATCTTTGAGCAGGGGATACAAAGGTGATCACGGTGGGCATATTGGCCAAGATCAGGCGGATGTATTTCCGCGAGAAGGTCCCGTTGCGCGAGATTGCGCGGCGTACGGGCCTGTCCCGAAACACGGTGCGCCGCTGGCTGCGGCAGACTGATGCCGTCGAGCCGAAGTATCCGAAGCGCGTCAGCCCGAGCGTCATCGACGACTGGGCCGCACAGCTGACAGGTTGGCTGCGTGCCGACAGTCATCGCCCGAAGCGTGACCGGCGCACCGCCCGGTTCATGTTCGAGGCGATCCGCGCCGAGGGTTACGCCGGCAGCTACGGCCGCGTAAGCGCGTTCGTGAGGCGTTGGCACGAGGAGCAGGCTGAGGCGCCTCGCAGGAAGGCCTTCGTGCCGCTCGCCTTCGAACCCGGCGAAGCCTTCCAGTTTGACTGGAGCTGCGAATACGCGTTTGTTGGCGGGCTACGGCGACGCCTGGAGGTCGCCCACGTCAAACTTAACTCCAGCCGCGCGTTCTGGCTCGTCGCCTATCCCACACAGAGTCACGAGATGCTGTTCGATGCGCACGCCCGCGCGTTCGCCGCGTTCGGCGGCGTGCCGCGGCGCGGCATCTACGACAACATGAAGACCGCCGTGGACAAGGTTGGCCGCGGCAAGGAGCGTGCGGTCAACGCGCGCTTCGAAGCGATGTGCAGTCACTACCTGTTCGAGCCGGAGTTCTGCAACCGGGCTGCAGGCTGGGAGAAAGGCATCGTCGAGAAGAACGTTCAGGACCGGCGACGTCAGATTTGGCACGAAGCAGCGCTACGGCGCTGGGAAACGCTGGAGATCCTGAACGAATGGGTCGCTGGTCAGTGTCGTGAGGCGTGGCACATGCGGCACCCGCAGTGGCCTGAGCTGACAGTCGAGGATGTGCTGCAGGACGAGCGTACCCGGCTGATGCCCAATCCACGGCCGTTCGACGGCTACATCGAGCAGACCCTGCGAGTCTCGTCGACCAGCCTGATTCACTTCCAGCGCAACCGCTACAGCGTGCCCACCGAGTACACGAACCAGTTGGTGAGCGTGCGCTGCTATCCGGCATATCTCAGCGTCGTCGCCAACGCCCAGGAGATCGCACGCCACGAACGCAGCTTCGAGCGGCACATGACCTTCTACGATTGGCGCCACTACGTCACGTTGGTCGAGCGCAAACCCGGCGCACTGCGCAACGGCGCGCCGTTCATCACGATGCCGCAGCCGCTGCAACTGCTGCAGCGGCATCTGCTGAAACACCCGGGCGGCGATCGCGTCATGACGCAGGTGCTCGCTGCGGTGCGCGAACACGGGCTCGATGCGGTGCTGCTCGCCGTACAGGCTGCGCTGGATTCAGGACGCCCCAGCGCAGAGCACGTCCTGAACGTGCTGAGCCGGCTGAAGGCGCCCGTCACGAATGGCAGCCTCGCCACGACGAAACTCCAGCTCAAGGAAGAGCCCGCGGCCGACGTGAGCCGTTACGAGACGCTGCGCGCCAACCCACCGGAGGATCGTCATGTCTAACGATATCGCGGCCCAGCTCAAGGGTCTTAAACTGCACGGCATGGCGAGCACGTGGCCGGAGCTGCTCGCGCAGTCGCGCCACACGGACTTCGAGCCGGAGCGCTTCATGAAGCAGCTGTTGATGGCTGAAACCGCCGAACGGCAGGTGCGCTCGATCGCCTATCAAATGACCGCTGCGCTTCCCGGCCCACCGCGACCTGAAGGGCTTCGACTTCGCGCAGGCACACGTCGACGAAGCGCTGGTGCGCGAACTGAGCGAGCTGTCGTTCCTCGAAAGCGCGCACAACGTCGTGTTCATCGGTGGTCCGGGCACTGGCAAGACGCACCTCGCCTCAGCGATCGGAATCGAAGCCGTACAGCGCCACGGCAGCGTGTTCGCCGGAACTGGCACCCGCGAGGTGGTGCGGCTGTCCAAGGCCGGTCGGGTCGAACGCAGCTACCAGTGCGACGCAGCGGT
>NZ_JBEXGR010000057.1:0-2489 GCF_040607415.1 Micromonospora sp. NPDC005291 | reverse complement strand
GACGCCCAGCGAACATGATTCGCCAAACCCCGATGCGTAACCTGCACACCCTTCGGCCGACCCGTCGAACCCGACGTAAAAATCACATACGCCAAGTCATCCAGATCCGCTACACCCGGCAACACCACCGGCTGCTGCGACACCACAGCCCGCTCGGCCACCAACACCTCGACCCCGGACAGGAACCGATCCGCATAACGAGCCGACGTCACCACCTGAGACACACCGGCATCTGCCAAGATCGAGCCGATCCGACCGGCCGGATACGACGGGTCCAACGGCACGAACGCCGCACCCGCCTTCCACACCCCAAGCATCGCGCCCACCAGATCGGCACCCCGATCCAGCAACACCCCCACCACACCGCCACGACCAACACCCCGCGAGACCAACCACCCCGCCAAACCCACCGCCCGCGCGTCCAACTCCGCGAAGGTCACCCCGTTGACGGCCTCACCCGACGGCACCGCCGCCACCTGCTCCTCAACCCACCCGAGCACCGATCCCGACAACGGCTCCACCGCACCACCGCCATCGGCCAACAGCACCGACACCTCACCCACCGGCAAACACACCACCCGCGCATCCCCACCCGAATCCGCCACCATCGCCTCCAACACCGCCCGGTACATCGCGCCTAGGCGCAGCACGTTGGGGTAGCTGACGACGTGGGGGTTGCTGAGGATGCTGAGCGTTCCGTCCAGGGTGGAGACGTGCAGGTCGAACTCACTGGACGCCTCGTAGACGGCGTCGTCGAAGCCGACCCGTTCGGTGTCGACCTGCGCGAAGTCGAGGTAGTTGAAGAGGATCTCGATGGGCCGGGCGCCGTCGGCGAACCGCTGCACCGACGGCAGCGGGTAGTGCCGGTGCGGCCACAGCTCCACCTCGGCGTCGAAGGCCTGCCGGATCAGCTCCGCCCAGGTGGCAGCCGGACCACGGTGCACGATCGGCAACGTGTTCAGGTGCATGCCGTACACCCGGTCCGCGCCGGTCACCTCGGGCCGCCCGTGGCAGACCAGGCCGCTGGTGAAGACGGGTTCGCCGGTGAGCTGGCTCATCACCTTCAGGTGCGCGGCCAGCAGCACGCTCTTCAGTGCGGTGCCGGTGCTGCTGGCCAAGCCCTTGAGCCCATCGAGCAGGTCGTGCAGCGGCACCCGGGTGCCGCACTGGAACTGGGGGTCGGACTCGGGGGCGCCCCACCCGGTGGGCAACGCGAAGCGGGGGTAGTCGACGACGCCCCGCCAGTACGTCTCGTCCTCGGCGGACGTCAGCGAGGCCAGTTCCGCGGCGACGAAGTCGGCGTAGCGCACCGGCAGCGCGTCGACGGGCACCGGAGCACCGGTGTCCCGCAACCGCCGGTAGTTGTCCAGGATCTCCATCAGCAGGGAGTGGTGGCTCCAGCCTTCGAGGATGCCGTGCGACATGGTGAGTACGAACCACCAGGCGTTGCCCTCGCCGATCGCACCGGCGACGCGCATCTGCGGGGCCTGGTCCGGCGCGAACGGGTTGGCCCGTTCGGCGCCCATGAAGGTGCTCATCCGAGCCTCGGTGTCCGGGCCACGCAGGTCGAGCTCGGTCACCTCGATCGGCACCTCGGCGTGCACGAGTTGCAGCGGCACCGAGTAGCCGTTCAGGTCGAACGACGTACGCAGGATCTCGTGCCGGTCGACGACGGTCTGCACGGCGCGGCGCAACGCGTCGGGGACCAGCGGCAGCTCGTCGTGGATCGGGAAGGCTGAAACGTTGTGGTAGGTGTGCCGCTCGGTGTCGGCCATCGTCTTGACCAGCATGCCGAGTTGCACCTGGGCGATGGGGTAGGCGTCGGTGAGGCCGGCGGGCAGGGCGGCCCGGTCGGCGTCGTCGAGCAGCGCGAACGGGGCCACCGGCTGGAACTCCGGTGCGACGGGGGTCTGCGCCGCTTCAAGGTTCGCGGCGAGCGCGGCGACGGTGCGGTGCAGGAAGACGTCGCGCACCGACGCGGGGATCCCGGCCGTACGCAGCGCGCCGACGAGAGCGATGGCGCTGATCGAGTGACCGCCGAGGTCGAAGAAGCTGTCCATGACGCTGACCGTGTCCAGGCTCAGGACGCGTGCCCAGATCTCCGCGAGCTGTCGTTCCAGATCGGTACGCGGGGCCACGTGCACCCGCCCACCACCGGTCACCGACGCCGCCAGAGCAGCCCGATCGACCTTGCCGTTGGCGTTCAGTGGAATCGACTCCACCACCACCAGATCCGCCGGGATCATGTACTCCGGCAGCCGACTCGCACACTCCTGCCGCACCCGCTCCGACAAACCAACATCCGGACCATCTGGCACATAAAAAGCCAACAGCCGCGACTCGTCGCCATGAACTAGAGCCACGACATCACTAACCCCGGTCACCGCACCGATCACCGACTCGATCTCACCCAACTCGATCCGGTAACCACGAACCTTCACCTGATGATCAACCCGGCCCACGAACTCCACCGCACCATCAGCCAACCG
>NZ_JBEXGR010000056.1:0-3702 GCF_040607415.1 Micromonospora sp. NPDC005291 | reverse complement strand
CTCGTGCCGAGCACCGCCTCCCAGACCCCGGCCAACAACCGCTCCGTATCCGTACGACCCGCGACAAACTCCGCCTTCGCACCGACCGCATACCCGTCAAGCGGCAACGCCGCCAATGCCCGCCGATCCACCTTGCCGTTCACATTCAGCGGCAAACCGTCCAACACCACGAAGACACCCGGAACCATGTAGTCGGGCAGCGCTTCGGCGAGGAACCGCTGCAGGTCCTCCGGCTCCACCGGCTCGCGGACGGCGACGTACGCGACCAGGCGTTTGGTGCCCTCGTTCTCGTGCAGCAGCACAGCGGCAGCGCCCACCCGGGGGTGCAGGGTGAGGGCGTTCTCGATCTCCCCCAACTCGACCCGGAACCCGCGGATCTTCACCTGGGCGTCCATCCGGCCCAGGAACTCGATCGTGCCGTCGCTCAGGTGCCGGACCCGGTCACCAGTGCGGTAGAGGCGTCCGCCGGGCTTGCCGAACGGATCGGGGATGAACACCTCGGCGGTCAGGTCGGGCCGGCCCAGATAGCCGCGGGTCACCCCCTGCCCGCCGACGCAGAGCTCGCCGGGGACACCGACCGGCACCGGTCGCAGCCGGGAGTCGAGGACGTACAACTGGGCGCCGGAGATCGGCCGGCCGATGTGGACGTGCTTCTGATCCGCCGTGAACCGGGCGAGGGAGACGGCGACGGTGGTCTCGGTCGGGCCGTACCCGTTGAAGAAGCCCCGGTCCTTCGCCCAGACCCGGACCAGGTCCAAGGGGCAGGCCTCGCCGCCGACGCCGATGTTGCGCAGTGCGGGCAGGTTCGCCGGGGGCAGGGTGGCCAGCGCCGAGGGTGTGATGCCGATGTTCTGGACGGCCTGCTCCACCAGGAACTCGGCGAGATCGGTGCCGATCATGCGCAGGCCGGCCGGCGGCAGGACGAGGGTGCCGCCGGACAACAGCGCGGTGGAGATCTCCCAGACGGAGATGTCGAAGCTGAGCGAGGTGCTCTGCAGGACCCGCTGCGGGTTGTCCCGGCCGTAGTTCTCCCGCTGCCACTCGACGAGGTGGCGAATGCCCCGGTGCGGGACCTGCACGCCCTTGGGCTGCCCGGTCGACCCGGAGGTGTAGATGACATAGGCCAGGTTGTCGGCGGTCACGCCGGTCACCGGCGGGTCGTCGGGGAACTCCGCGAGCTTCGGCCACAGGGTTTCCAGGTCGAGCACGGTGGCATCGCAGTCGGGCAGCAGGCTCATCACGGACTGCTCGGTCAGCAACACCCGCAGGCCGGCGTCCGAGGCCATGTAGGCCAGGCGCTCTCGCGGGTAGGTCGAGTCGAGCGGGACGTAGGCGCCACCCGCCTTGAGGATCGCGAGGAGACCGACGACCATCTGTACCGATCGCGGAACGCACAGGCCGACCAGTGTCTCGGGGCCGACGCCGTTGGCCCGCAGCAGGTGTGCGAGCCGGTTCGAGCAGCGGTCGAGCGCGGCGTAGCTCACCTGCTCGTCCCCGGCGGCCAGCGCGATCCGGTCCGGACCGCCGCGCACCTGCTCGGTGAACAGTTCGTGGAAACAGGCGGGGCGCTCCACCTCCTGCTGGCGCTGCTGCAAGCGCAGGCGAAGGAGTTCCCGCTGCTTCCCGGTGAGCTGCGACAGGTGATCAGTCATCGATTTCACTCTTCTCTGCGGCCGGCATGGAGCTCTCGATCTCGGCCAGGAGCTCCCCGTCGGACAGCTCCTGGATCTCCGCGACGAGTTGGGCGAGCAGTTCCTCATCGGTCGCCGGGTCCCCGTGCAGAACCAGGTGCTGCTCCTGCTCGGTCAGCAGGGAGAACCGGGCCAGCGGGGCGTCGGGCAACGCGGTCACCTGGGTGCACAGGTGCTCCAGGTGGGTGAGCAGACGCTCGACCGTCTCGCTGTCGAAACGCCGCGGGTCGTACTGCGCGGTGATGTGCACCTGCCCGTCCTCCAGCGTGGCCACGACGCCGAGTGGGTAGTGGATGCGCTCCTCGGAACGAGGCCGGCCCAGCCGGAGTGCCGCCGCCGTAGGCGCCTGTTCCACCGGGTAGTTCTCGAAGACGCACAGGGTGGTGAACAACGGGGCCGTGGACGTGAGGCCGCTCCAGCGCTGCACCCGTTCCAGGGGACTGAACTCGTACTGCCGCATCTGCAGGTTCTGCTCCTGCAGACCACGTATCCACTCGCTCCACGGCATTGCTCCGGGCAGGCGTATCCGGAGCGGCAGCGTGTTGATGAACAGACCGGTCATGTGTTCCGCGCCGGCGAGGTCGGTGGGGCGGCCGGACACCACCACACCGAAGATCACGTCGTCGGTGTCCTCGTATCGGCTGAGCAGCAGCGCCCAACAACCCTGGAAGATGGTGTTGAGGGTGATCCGGTGCTGCTGGGCCAGTTCCTGCAACCGTTCGCTGGCCAGTTTGCCGAAGACGTGGCTGACCTCGGCGTGGCTCGGTGCCGACGCCGCGGGGGCAGCCGCCGCACGACGTTCGATGCCCAGCGGGCCGGCTTCCCTGACACCGTCCAGCACCTCGCGCCAGTACCGCTCCGCCTGCCCCATGTCCTGGGCGGCGAACCAGGTGACGTAGTCGCGGTAGGGGCGGACCGGGTGCAGGTCGGGCTGGCGATCGTGGACGAGCGCGTCATAGACCCGCCGGACCTCGGCGAGCAGCAGGGCATAACTCCAGCCGTCCAGGATGGCGTGGTGCATGCTCAACACGAACCGGTAGCTGTCCTCGCCGGTGCGGGCGAGCAGGATGCGCCACTGCGGGTTCTCGTGGGGCTCGAAGCCACGGTCGCGGTCCTGCCGCAGGTGGTCGGCCAGCCGGGCCTCGACCGGTTCGTCACGCCAGTCCTGCTCGGTCAACGGGACCGGAATGTCACGCCAGACCAGTTGCAGCGGCTCGTGACCGGGCAGGGACCAGAAACTGGTACGCAGGATCGAGTGGCGCCGCATGACCTCAGCCCAGCTCCGCCGGAACAACGCACTGTCGAGTTCCTGATCGATCTCGTGCATGAGCTGGACGTGGTAGAGGCCTTGTCCCTGGGCGTACTGGCTCTGGAACCAGAGACCCTGCTGCAGCGGAGTCTGCGGATAGCAGTCCTCCAACGGGCGAACCAGGCCACTGCCATGCCAGGACGGGTGCTCGCGAAGCGCATCGATCTCGGCCTGGGACAGAGCACTGGCCGGCAGATCCGACGGGCTGTAATTGTCGACGTCGTCGCGACGAGCGTCCTCGACCAGCCGCCGCAGAGCCTCCGTCATGTCCCGCGCGACCCGCTCGATCGTCTCCGGGCGGAACGCGGCGCCGTAGGTCCACTCCGTCCGCAGCTCGCCGTCCTGGACCCGGCTGACCACGTCGATCTGGTACGCCCGGTGGTTGTCCGCGCCGATGTCCGCACCGACCGCCTCGTACGCCGCGGCGAAGCTGTCCTCCCCGTCGAACGTGCCCAGATGGTTGAAGCTGATCGGGGCGGCGTCGGCCTCCGGGGCGAGCAGTCCGTAGCCGATGCCGTTGCGGGGACGCCGCCGCAGGTATTCCTTGACGGTCCTGAGGTGGTCGGCGGGCCGGCCGGTGGGTGCGGGCAACCGCAGGGGGCTGATCGTGGTGAACCAGCCAACAGTCCGGGTCAGGTCAAGATCGGGGTGCAGATCCTCCCGCCCGTGACCCTCCAGATCGATGCGCACATGACTACCACC
>NZ_JBEXGR010000055.1:0-4105 GCF_040607415.1 Micromonospora sp. NPDC005291 | reverse complement strand
GCGTCGTGCCACTCGCCGAGAGGCGACCTGCACACCGACACCAGCGCCGCCCCCGGCCCACCAGCCGGGGGCGGCGCTGTCTGATTCCTCGGCTCGCGAAGATGTCTCAGCTGGCCTATGTTCATGGGGTCGCTCGCGTGGGAGGGGGTGTCGGGGCATGGGGCTGCGTACCTTCATTGAGGGTTGGCCGGTCTATCGCCAGCTCACCGGCACCGACCCGCTCGGCCGGGGTGCCGCGGCCAAGTCCGATGGATCCCGGGCGCTCACCGCTCGCACCGAAACCGCCGACGGCGTGGCCCGTTCGGTCTGCCCGTACTGCGCCGTTGGTTGCGGTCAGCGGGTGTTCGTCAAGGACGGGCAGGTCAGTCAGATCGAGGGCGACCCGGACAGCCCGATCTCGCGGGGTCGGCTCTGCCCGAAGGGCGCGGCGAGCAAGAGTCTGGTGACGAGCCCGTTGCGCCAGACGAAGGTCCGCTACCGGCGTCCGTACTCGACGCAGTGGGAGGATCTGGAGCTCGACACCGCGCTCGACATGATCGCCGACCGGATGCTCGCCGCTCGCGAGCAGAACTGGGAGGACGTCGACACGCAGGGCCGGCCGCTCAACCGGACGCTGGGTTTCGCCAGTCTGGGTGGGGCGACGCTGGACAACGAGGAGAACTACCTCATCAAGAAGTTGTTCACCGCGATGGGGGCGCTCCAGATCGAGAACCAGGCCCGTATTTGACACTCCGCCACTGTCCCCGGTCTGGGGGCCAGCTTCGGTCGTGGCGGTGCGACGGATTTCCAGCAGGACATCGCCAACGCTGACGTCATCGTCATTCAGGGTTCGAACATGGCCGAGGCGCACCCGGTGGGTTTCCAGTGGGTGATGGAGGCCAAGCGCCGCGGCGCGAAGGTCTTCCACGTGGACCCGCGGTTCACTCGGACCAGCGCGGTGGCGGACGCGTACCTGCCGATCCGGGCGGGCACGGACATCGCCCTGCTCGGCGGGGTGGTGCGCTACATCCTGGACAATGAGCTGGACTTCCGGGAGTACGTACTGTCGTACACCAATGCGGCGACGATCGTCAGCGAAGAGTTCAGCGACACCGAGGACGGCGACGGGTTCTTCTCCGGGTTTGACCCGGAGACCGGCACCTACGTGCAGGACAGCTGGCAGTACGAGGGGCACGAGGGCTCGTCCGGCAGTGGGCATACCGCCCAGGAGCGGGACAGCGCCGCTGGGCTGACGCACGAGTCGCACGGCGCGCAGGTCAGCGGGCAGACCCGGCGGGATGAGACGTTGCAGCACCCGCGCTGCGTCTACCAGATCCTCAAGCGGCACTTCGCCCGCTACACCCCGGAGATGGTGGAGCGGGTCTGTGGGATCCCGCAGGACAAGTTCCTGGAGCTGGCCCAGGCGTGGACGGAGAACTCCGGCCGGGAACGCACCGGGATGCTGATCTACTCGGTGGGTTGGACGCAGCACAGTGTGGGTGTGCAGTACATCCGTACCGGCGCGATCATCCAGCTGCTTCTCGGCAACATGGGTCGCCCCGGGGGCGGTGTCATGGCGCTGCGGGGCCACGCCAGCATCCAGGGCTCGACCGATATCCCGACGCTGTTCAACCTGTTGCCCGGTTACCTGCCGATGCCGCACCACGCCGAGCACCCGAGCTTCGACGAGTGGGTGGACAGCATCCGGCACCCCGGGCAGAAGGGGTTCTGGGGCAATGCCCGGTCGTTCGCGGCCAGCCTGCTCAAGGCGTACTGGGGAGACGCGGCGACGCCGGAGAACGACTACTGCTACGGCTACATGCCGCGGATGACCGGTGACCACGGCACGTACCAGCAGGTGCTGAACATGATCGACGGGAAGATCAAGGGGTACTTCCTGCTGGGGCAGAACCCGGCGGTCGGGTCGGCGCACGGTCGGGCGCAGCGGCTCGGGATGGCCAACCTCGACTGGTTGGTCGTCCGGGACCTGTTCATGATCGAAAGCGCGACGTTCTGGCAGAACGGCCCCGAGGTGGCCACCGGCGAGATCGTGCCGGAGGAGTGCCGTACGGAGGTGTTCTTCCTACCTGCCGCCTCGCACGTGGAGAAGGAGGGCACCTTCACCCAGACCCAACGGCTGTTGCAGTGGCGGGAGAAGGCCGTCGAGCCGCCAGGTGACGCCCGCTCCGAGCTGTGGTTCTTCTACCACCTGGGACGCAAGCTGCGGGAGAAGTTGGCCGGCTCGGACGTGCCGCGCGACCGTGCGCTGCTCGACCTCACCTGGGACTACCCGACGCACGGCCCGAACGTCGAGCCGAGCGCCGAGGCGGTGCTGCGCGAGATCAACGGGTACGACGTGGCGACCGGTCGGCCGTTGTCCAGCTTTGGCGAGGCCCGCGCGGACGGCTCGACCGCGATTGGCTGCTGGATCTACACCGGCGTGTACGCGGATGGCGTCAACCAGGCGGCCCGGCGCAAGTCCCGACATGAGCAGGACTGGGTGGCCGCCGAGTGGGGCTGGGCCTGGCCGGCGAACCGTCGCATCCTCTACAACCGTGCCTCGGCCGACCCGGACGGCAACCCGTGGAGTGAGCGCAAGCGCTACGTCTGGTGGGACCCGGACAAGGCCGAGTGGACCGGCTACGACGTGCCGGACTTCGAGAAGACCAAGCCGCCGTCGTACCGGCCGCCGCCCGGGGCATCGGGGACGGAGGGCATCGCCGGCGATGACCCGTTCGTCATGCAGGGCGACGGCAAGGGCTGGCTGTACGCGCCCAGCGGTGTCCTGGACGGGCCGATGCCGACCCACTACGAGCCGGTCGAGTCGCCGGTGCGTAACCCGTTCTACGGGCAGCAGGCCAACCCGACCCGCAAGATGTACGCGCATCCGGTGAACTCGGTGAACCCGAGCCCGCCGGAGGAACACAGCCAGGTGTTCCCGTACGTGTTCACGGTCAGCCGGCTCACCGAGCATCACACCGCCGGCGGGATGAGTCGGACGGTGTCGCCGCTGGCGGAGTTGCAACCGGAGATGTTCGTCGAGGTGTCGCCGGAGTTGGCGACCGAACGCGGGCTCAACCACCTGGGCTGGGCGCATCTGGTCACCGCCCGCGCGGCCATCGAGGCGCGGGTGCTGGTGACCGACCGGCTCACCCCGTTGCGCGTGGACGGCCGGATCATCCACCAGCTCTGGCTGCCGTACCACTTCGGTTTCGAGGGTCTGGTGACCGGTGACTCGGCCAACGACCTGTTCGGGATCAGCCTCGACCCGAACGTCCTGATCCAGGAGAGCAAGGTCGGCACCTGCGACGTCCGGCCCGGCAGGCGCCCGACCGGCGCGGCGCTGCTGGATCTGGTCGGCGACTACCAGCGGCGCGCCGGGGTTGCCCCGGGCCAGAACGCCCCGGCGGTCACCATCAACAGCGAGGGGGAGGAGCGTCGTGCTTCCTGACCCGAACAGCCTGTACGGCCCACTGGATCCGGCACCGGACGCCGGCTGGTCGTCGGCGCCGCCGCGAATGGGGTTCTTCACCGACACCAGCGTCTGCATCGGCTGCAAGGCCTGCGAGGTCGCCTGCAAGGAGTGGAACGGCGTCCCGGAGAGCGGGTTCGACCTGCTCGGCATGTCGTACGACAACACGGGCGCGCTGACCGCGAACTCGTGGCGGCACGTCGCGTTCATCGAGCAACCCCGTCCGGCCGGGCACCGCACGCCGCCGTTCGCGGGGACGCCGACCGACGGCCCGGTCAGCGCCGCGTCGGCGGCCGTGGCGGCCGGTACCAGCGAGCGCACCGGCACGGATCCGGGGCTGCCGACCGGTACGCCGTCGGCCGCCGCCCGGATGGCCGCGGGCGGGCCGCCCGATGTGCTCGGCGACCCGACCACGGCCGGCACGGGTAGTCCGATCGCCGCAGGCCCTGGCGGCGGTGGCGCGGGGCCGGAGTTCCTCGGGATGCCGGGTGCGCGGCCGCCGGGTCGGGGCACCGGCGCGGAGGGGCGCACTGATTTCCGTTGGTTGATGATGTCGGACGTGTGCAAGCACTGCACCCACGCGGCGTGTCTGGATGTCTGTCCGACGGGTTCGCTGTTCCGGACGGAGTTCGGGACGGTGGTGGTGCAGGAGGA
>NZ_JBEXGR010000054.1:3347-4730 GCF_040607415.1 Micromonospora sp. NPDC005291 | reverse complement strand
ATTGTCCGGCGGTGTCCTACTCTCCCACACCCTCACGAGTGCAGTACCATCGGCGCTGGAGGGCTTAGCTTCCGGGTTCGGAATGTGACCGGGCGTTTCCCCTCCGCCATGACCGCCGTAACTCTATCGACATGTCAAACAACACCACAAACATCGTGGTCTGTTGTTCGTTTATCGAGAGTTGCACAGTGGACGCGTAGCAGCTTAGTAGTCAAGTCCTCGGCCTATTAGTACCGGTCAACTGAACCCGTTACCGGGCTTACATTTCCGGCCTATCAACCCAGTCGTCTAGCTGGGGGCCTTACCCCACAAAGTGGGTGGGATACCTCATCTTGAAGCAGGCTTCCCGCTTAGATGCTTTCAGCGGTTATCCCTTCCGAACGTAGCTAACCAGCCGTGCCCTTGGCAGGACAACTGGCACACCAGAGGTTCGTCCGTCCCGGTCCTCTCGTACTAGGGACAGCCCTTCTCAAGTATCCTACGCGCACGGCGGATAGGGACCGAACTGTCTCACGACGTTCTAAACCCAGCTCGCGTGCCGCTTTAATGGGCGAACAGCCCAACCCTTGGGACCTGCTACAGCCCCAGGATGCGACGAGCCGACATCGAGGTGCCAAACCATCCCGTCGATATGGACTCTTGGGGAAGATCAGCCTGTTATCCCCGGGGTACCTTTTATCCGTTGAGCGACACCGCTTCCACTCGCAAGTGCCGGATCACTAGTCCCGACTTTCGTCCCTGCTCGACCTGTCAGTCTCACAGTCAAGCTCCCTTGTGTACTTGCACTCAACACCTGATTGCCAACCAGGCTGAGGGAACCTTTGGGCGCCTCCGTTACCTTTTAGGAGGCAACCGCCCCAGTTAAACTACCCACCAGACACTGTCCCTGAACCGGATAACGGTCCGAAGTTAGATACCCAAATCAACCAGAGTGGTATTTCAAGATTGCCTCCACCCATACTGGCGTATGGACTTCACCGGCTCCCACCTATCCTACACAAGCTAATTCGAGTACCAATGTCAAGCTATAGTAAAGGTCCCGGGGTCTTTCCGTCCTGCCGCGCGTAACGAGCATCTTTACTCGTAATGCAATTTCGCCGGGCCTGTGGTTGAGACAGTGGGGAAGTCGTTACGCCATTCGTGCAGGTCGGAACTTACCCGACAAGGAATTTCGCTACCTTAGGATGGTTATAGTTACCACCGCCGTTTACTGGCGCTTAAGTTCTCCGCTTCGCCCCGAAGAGCTAACAGGTCCCCTTAACGTTCCAGCACCGGGCAGGCGTCAGTCCATATACATCGAATTACTTCTTCGCATGGACCTGTGTTTTTAGTAAACAGTCGCTTCCCCCTGCTCTCTGCGGCCATACAACGCTCCACCCGCGC
>NZ_JBEXGR010000054.1:1242-3252 GCF_040607415.1 Micromonospora sp. NPDC005291 | reverse complement strand
GCGTGGGGCTTCACGTCTCCGGCCCCCCTTCTCCCTAAGTTACGGGGGCAATTTGCCGAGTTCCTTAACCACAGTTCGCCCGATCGCCTCGGTATTCTCTACCTGACCACCTGTGTCGGTTTGGGGTACGGGCCGCTAAGAACTCGCTAGAGGCTTTTCTCGGCAGCATAGGATCACTGACTTCACCTGAATCGGCTCGGCATCACGTCTCAGCCTTCATGTGTTGCGGATTTGCCTACAACACGGCCTACACGCTTACCCCGGCACAACCACCGGCCGGGCTCAGCTACCTTCCTGCGTCACCCCATCGCTTGACTACTACCCATCAGGTTCCCACGCTCCCCACCATCCGTCCGAAGACATCAGGCAGCTCGGGTGGTTAGCACAACGAGGTTCGTCAGGGACGCTCTTTCGCGGGTACGGGAATATCAACCCGTTGTCCATCGACTACGCCTCTCGGCCTCGCCTTAGGTCCCGACTCACCCAGGGCGGATTAGCCTGGCCCTGGAACCCTTGGTCATCCGGCGGAAGGGTTTCTCACCCTTCTTTCGCTACTCATGCCTGCATTCTCACTCGTGCCGCGTCCACAACTGGGTCACCCCGCTGCTTCACTCGCGGCACGACGCTCCCCTACCCATCCACACACCTGCACAAGGAATCAAGTCCAAGCGAGGTTAAAATATGAATGCCACAGCTTCGGCGGTGTGCTTGAGCCCCGCTACATTGTCGGCGCGGAACCACTTGACCAGTGAGCTATTACGCACTCTTTAAAGGGTGGCTGCTTCTAAGCCAACCTCCTGGTTGTCTATGCGACCCCACATCCTTTTCCACTTAGCACACGCTTAGGGGCCTTAGCTGGTGATCTGGGCTGTTTCCCTCTCGACTACGAAGCTTATCCCCCGCAGTCTCACTGCCGCGCTCTCACTTACCGGCATTCGGAGTTTGGCTGATTTCGGTAAGCTTGTAGGCCCCCTAGATCATCCAGTGCTCTACCTCCGGCAAGAAACACGCGACGCTGCACCTAAATGCATTTCGGGGAGAACCAGCTATCACGGAGTTTGATTGGCCTTTCACCCCTAACCACAGGTCATCCCCCAATTTTTCAACATTGGTGGGTTCGGCCCTCCACGCGGTCTTACCCGCGCTTCAGCCTGCCCATGGCTAGATCACTCCGCTTCGGGTCTAGGACACGCGACTGAATCGCCCTATTCAGACTCGCTTTCGCTACGGCTCCCCCACACGGGTTAACCTCGCCACATGCCACTAACTCGCAGGCTCATTCTTCAAAAGGCACGCCGTCACCCCGTAAGGCTCCGACGGATTGTAGGCGAACGGTTTCAGGTACTATTTCACTCCCCTCCCGGGGTACTTTTCACCATTCCCTCACGGTACTTGTCCGCTATCGGTCACCAGGAAGTATTTAGGCTTACCAGGTGGTCCTGGCAGATTCACGGCAGATTTCAGGGGTCCGCCGCTACTCGGGAACACCCACAGAAGGTCAGCAACTTTCACCTACCGGACTTTCACCGTCTACGGTCAGCCATTCCAGACTGTTCGACTAGCCACTGACTTTGTAACTTCTCGAACAAGTGTCAGCTTGTTCAGCAGGGTCCCACAACCCCGACCACGCAACCCCTGACAGGTATCACACGCAGCCGGTTTAGCCTCGATCCGCTTTCGCTCGCCACTACTCACGGAATCACTAAATTGTTTTCTCTTCCTGCGGGTACTGAGATGTTTCACTTCCCCGCGTTCCCTCCACACACCCTATGTGTTCAGGTGTGGGTGACACCACATGACTGGTGCCAGGTTTCCCCATTCGGACACCCTGGGATCACAGCTTGGTTGACAGCTCCCCCAGGCCTATCGCGGCCTCCCACGTCCTTCATCGGCTCCTGGTGCCAAGGCATTCACCGTTCGCCCTTGACAACTTGACCACAAAGATGCTCGCGTCCACTGTGCAATTCTCAACAAACGACCAACCCACAACCCGATCCACCCCACACCAAA
>NZ_JBEXGR010000054.1:0-1145 GCF_040607415.1 Micromonospora sp. NPDC005291 | reverse complement strand
GTGAGTTTTGCGGCCATGTCAAACCCAGGTAAGGTTCTTCGCGTTGCATCGAATTAATCCGCATGCTCCGCCGCTTGTGCGGGCCCCCGTCAATTCCTTTGAGTTTTAGCCTTGCGGCCGTACTCCCCAGGCGGGGCGCTTAATGCGTTAGCTGCGGCACAGGAAACCGGAGAGGCCCCCCACACCTAGCGCCCAACGTTTACAGCGTGGACTACCAGGGTATCTAATCCTGTTCGCTCCCCACGCTTTCGCTCCTCAGCGTCAGTATCGGCCCAGAGACCCGCCTTCGCCACCGGTGTTCCTCCTGATATCTGCGCATTTCACCGCTACACCAGGAATTCCAGTCTCCCCTACCGAACTCTAGCCTGCCCGTATCGACCGCAGGCTTGGAGTTGAGCCCCAAGTTTTCACGGTCGACGCGACAAGCCGCCTACGAGCTCTTTACGCCCAATAAATCCGGACAACGCTCGCACCCTACGTCTTACCGCGGCTGCTGGCACGTAGTTGGCCGGTGCTTCTTCTGCAGGTACCGTCACTCTCGCTTCGTCCCTGCTGAAAGAGGTTTACAACCCGAAGGCCGTCATCCCTCACGCGGCGTCGCTGCATCAGGCTTCCGCCCATTGTGCAATATTCCCCACTGCTGCCTCCCGTAGGAGTCTGGGCCGTGTCTCAGTCCCAGTGTGGCCGGTCGCCCTCTCAGGCCGGCTACCCGTCATCGCCTTGGTAGGCCATCACCCCACCAACAAGCTGATAGGCCGCGAGCCCATCCCAAGCCGAAAAACTTTCCACCCTCAACCATGCAGTCAAAGGTCCTATTCGGTATTAGCCCCCGTTTCCGAGGGTTATCCCAAAGCTTGGGGCAGGTTGCTCACGTGTTACTCACCCGTTCGCCGCTCGAGTACCCCGAAGGGCCTTTCCGCTCGACTTGCATGTGTTAAGCACGCCGCCAGCGTTCGTCCTGAGCCAGGATCAAACTCTCCAACAAAAAATTAGTTGAACAGCATCCTGACAACAAACAAATGTTGCCAAAGGAATCCCAACCAGCCAGACATAAAGCCCGACCAGTCCGGGGTATAAATCATAATTGGCACTGGCTTTTAAAGCACCCTGTTGAGTTCTCAAAGAACAACCACACACCGACCAGA
>NZ_JBEXGR010000053.1:0-5221 GCF_040607415.1 Micromonospora sp. NPDC005291 | reverse complement strand
CCCCGGACCTTCATCACACTCGCCGCGGGTGCCATCTTCGGCCCTCTGGAGGGTGCCGCGTACGCCCTGGGCGCCGCACTGGTGGCGGCGGCGATCGGCTTCACAGTCGGCCGGCTGCTCGGCCGGGAGTTCGTCGCCGAGCGGGTCCGCGGCCGGCTGGCCCGCCTCGACCGGTGGTTCGCGCGGCAGAGCGTGTTCGGCGTGGTCACCGTCCGGCTGCTGCCGATCGCCGGCTTCGGTCTGGTCAGCTACGGCTACGGCACCACCGCCGCCCGGCTGGCGCCGTTCCTGACCGGCAGCGTGATCGCGTCCGCGCCGACCGCGTTCGGGTACGCCGCGATCGGCGCGGCGGTCAGCTCCCCCGGCCACATCAACTGGTACGCCGCCGCCCCGGCCAGCCTCGGCCTGATCGCCAGCCTGGTGCTCGTACGCCAGTGGTGGCGGGCCCAACGACGGGGTGCCGCAGGTTCGACCGGCTGACCCGCGCCGGCAAGCCGCGCAGATCCGGGCCGTCCACGGGCGTCGGCGGGATGGGTCCGGTCGGACCGGCGGTGGTAACGGCCGGACGACGATCCCGCCAGCGGGGCATCGGACACCGCCGGCGCTATCTAGCGTTTGCGACCATGAAGCCCGCGCCCCGAGCCACGGCCCGCTTCCGGGCCGCCACTGCCATCGTTCCGACCCTCGCGGCGGCTCTGCTCGCGGCGTGCACCCCGGGTGACTCACCGGCCGCCTCCGCGCCGCCCGCTACGGCCGAGGCGGTGCCCGCGACACGGGTGACCGCACCGCCGCGTGCCGACTTCTGCCCGGTCGCCATGCCACAGAGCTGGCAGGACGTGCTCCGTGACAGCCGACTGCCGCACGAGCCCGGGGAGCTGTGGGCGGCGCTCGCCCCGGCACCGGACGGCCGCTCCGCGTTCGCGATGGTGCAGCGCGGCGGCCCGATGACGCTGGTCTGGCAGAAGGAGGACGGCCGCCGACAGGAGGTGGCCACCATGCCAGACATGTTCACCTTCCCGCTGTGGGCCGTCTTCGACGGGCGCTGGCTGGTGTACGCGCGCAGCGACCTCGGGCGGGCGGCACCCCACGGCGGCGGTGGCGCCGAACTCTTCGTCTGGGACGCGGAGTCGGGGGCCGCACCACGGCAGGTCGCGGGCACCGCGGATGTCCTCTACCGGCCCCCGCTGCGCGACGGAAAGCTCGCCATCACCACGATCCTCGGCAAGGACAGGGCCGAGCTGGCCCTGCACGACCTGGCTGCCGGGACCGTCCGCACGGTGGCCACCGGTCCGGTGACCGGTGTCGGGTTCCACGGCGCCGACCTGCTCTGGTTCGACCGGGCCACGGGCCGCCTGAACGCGGTCGGTCCGGACGGGAAGGCCGGTTCCGCGCCGCAGCCGAGCCCGGGACCGGGTACCACCATGGAAGTGACCACCGACGGCCGCACCACGGCCTGGGTGTCCCCGGACGAGCGCGACCTGACCGTCTGGCGACCGGACTGGTCGGCACCGGTCCGGGTGTTCCGGGTCAGCCAGCCCTCGCCGTCTCCCGCCACCGCACCTTCGCTGCCATCGGGCGCCAGACCCCCGACCGTCGACCCCTTCCACCGGGTCGCTTCACCCACGGCCGGCGGCGACCTGGTGGTCTTCAACTACCACCAGGGCTGGTACGTGGCCGACCTGCGGTCCGGCTCGTACGTCCGGCTGACCGCCGATGACGCCCACGCGGTCGTCTCGGGTGGTGCGCTGGTGGTGGACAGGGACGACAACTCGGTCCCCCCGGAGCGGGAGGCGTACTCGCTGCTGCGCCTGGACCAGCTGCCACCGCTGCCAGCGTGCCCGTGACCGACCACGCGGGGCTGCTGTTGGGCGTCTCCGTGCACGTCAGACAACCACCGAGACCATGCGGCCCGGGACCACGATGACCTTGCGGGGTTCCTTGCCGGCCAGGGCCGCCGCCACCGCGTCCAGGGCCGCCGTGCGGACGGTCTCCTCGGAGGCGTCGGCGGGGACCTCGATGCGACCACGGACCTTGCCGTTGACCTGCACCGGATAGGTCACCGTGTCGGCCACCAGCAGCGCCGGGTCGGCGGTCGGGAAGTCCGCGTACGTCAGCGACGTCTCGTGGCCCAGCCGCCGCCACAGCTCCTCGGCCACGTGCGGGGCGAACGGCGCCACCATCAGGACCAGCGGCTCGGCCACCTCGCGGGGCGTCGCCGACAGCCCGGTCAGCCCGTTGGTCAGCTGGATCAGCTTGGCGATCGCCGTGTTGAACCGGATGCCGTCCATGTCGCCACGGACCCCGTCGATCACCTTGTGCAGCAGTCGGCGGGTCGCCTCGTCGGCCGGGTCGTCGGTGACCCGCAGCGCGCCGGTCTGCTCGTCGATGACCGCCCGCCAGACCCGCTGCAGGAACCGGTACGAGCCGACCACCGCCCGGGTCTCCCAGGGTCGGGACACCTCCAGCGGACCCATCGACATCTCGTACACCCGGAACGTGTCCGCGCCGTACGCGGCGCACATGTCATCGGGCGTCACCACGTTCTTCAGCGACTTGCCCATCTTGCCGTACTCGCGGTTGACCACCAGGTCGTCCAGGTAGTAGGCGCCGTCGCGCTCGACGACCTCCTCGGCCTGGACGTAGCTGCCACGCGAGTCGGTGTACGCGTACGCCTGGATCATGCCCTGGTTGAACAGCTTGCGGAACGGCTCGAACGACGACACGTGCCCCAGGTCGAACAGCACCTTGTGCCAGAACCGCGCGTACAGCAGGTGCAGCACGGCATGCTCGGCACCGCCGACGTACAGGTCGGTGCCCCCACAGTCGCCGTCGGCGTTCGGGCCCATCCAGTAACGCTCGTTCTCCGCGTCGACGAACCGATCGGAGTTGGTCGGGTCCAGGTAGCGCAGTTCGTACCAGCAGGAGCCGGCCCACTGCGGCATCACGTTGGTCTCCCGGGTGTAGCGCTTCGGCCCGTCACCCAGGTCCAGCTCGACCTCGACCCAGTCGCGCCGCCGGGACAGCGGAGTCTCCGGGTTGCTGTTCGCGTCGTCGGCCTCGAACGTCTTCGGGGAGAAGTCGTCCACCTCCGGCAGCTCGACCGGCAGCATCTCCTCCGGCAGGGCGATGGCCGCGCCGGTCTCGTCGTAGACGATCGGGAACGGCTCACCCCAGTAGCGCTGGCGGGAGAACAGCCAGTCACGCAGCCGGTAGGTCACCGCTCCGGTGCCGTGCCCGTTCGCCTCCAGCCAGGCGATGATCGTCGCCTTGGCGTCGACGATCCCCAGGCCGTTCAGGTCCAGGCCGCGCTCGGGCGCGGCGCTGTTGATCGCCGGGCCGTCCCCGGTGTACGCCTTGCCGTCGAAGCCCTCCGCCGGCTGCACGGTACGCACGATGGGCAGCTCGAAGACCTCGGCGAACGCCCAGTCCCGTTCGTCCTGCGCCGGCACCGCCATGATCGCGCCGGTGCCGTAGCCGGCCAGCACGTAGTCGGCGATGAAGATCGGGATCTGCCCGCCGGTGACCGGGTTGGTGGCGTACGCGCCGATGAAGACGCCGGTCTTCTCCTTGCTGTCCGACTGCCGCTCGACGTCGGTCTTGGCCGCCGCCGACTTGCGGTACGCCTCGACGGCCGCCCGGGGGCTGGCGTGCCCGCCGGTCCAGGCGTCCCTCGTCCCGTCCGGCCAGGCGGCCGGCACCAGCGTGTCGACCAGCTCGTGCTCGGGCGCCAGCACCATGTACGTGGCCCCGAAGATGGTGTCCGGCCGGGTCGTGAACACCCGGATCGGCTCCAGCGCGGTGGGGAAGTCGACGTGCGCGCCGGTGGATCGGCCGATCCAGTTGCGCTGCATCATCTTGATCGGCTCGGGCCAGTCCAGGCTGTCCAGGTCCTCGATCAGCCGGTCACCGTACGCGGTGATCCGCATCATCCACTGCTTCAGGTTGCGCTTGAAGACCGGGAAGTTGCCCCGGTCGGAGCGACCGTCGGCGGTGACCTCCTCGTTGGCCAGCACGGTGCCCAGCCCTGGGCACCAGTTCACCGGGGCCTGCGAGACGTACGCCAGTCGGTGGTCGTCGACGACCTGGCGGCGCTCGGCGACACTCAGCTCGGCCCAGGCGCGGCCGTCCGGGGTGGGCCGGTTACCGCCCTCGAACTCGGCGATCAGCTCGGCGATCGGGCGGGCCCGGCGGGCGTCGCGGTCGTACCAGGAGTTGAAGATCTGCAGGAAGATCCACTGGGTCCAGCGGTAGAAGTCGGTGTCGATGGTGGCCACCGAGCGGCGCTCATCGTGGGCCAGTCCCAGCCGGCGCAGCTGCGCCTTGTACCGCTCGATGTTCGCGACCGTGGTCGTCCTGGGGTGGGTGCCGGTCTGCACCGCGTACTGCTCGGCCGGCAGGCCGAACGCGTCGAAGCCCATCGCGTGCAGCACGTTGCGGCCGGTCATCCGCTGGTAGCGGGCGTAGCAGTCGGTGCCGATGTAGCCCAGCGGGTGGCCGACGTGCAGGCCGGCGCCGGACGGGTACGGGAACATGTCCAGCACGTACAGCTTTTCCGCGCCGGCGCGGGGGTGGGTCGGGTCGGCCAGCGGGCCGGCCGGGTTCGGTGCGTGGAAGGTGCCCTCGCGCGCCCAGGTGTCCTGCCAACGAGTCTCGATCTCGTCGGCCAGGGCCGCGGTGTACCGGAACGGGGGAATGTCGCCCGCCGGTGCGGCTGCCTCACTCATCGTCTCTCCTCGCTTCGCTTCGCTTCGTCTCGGCGCCACCGGGCCGGGCCGGCGGCGGGCACAAAAAAGCCCCTCGCGCAGGAGGGGCCGCCGTGCTGTCGCGCGTTCAGCGCATCAGCACGGCCCGGTAAGAAGCAGGAAGACTCCGGCCATGTCGGGCAGTGTACCTCGCCGCCCGCCCGGCCTGCCGGGCCCCGGGGTCGGTCGAATCCCCGTCCCCCGACGTGGCGAATATCGGGGCGTAACCGACGGACTACCTGCGGGGGTCGGCGATAGCGACAAACATGGTTAGCCTGAGAGACCAGTGAGATTCCTGCGGCAAAAGAGGCTCGACGTCGCGAACCCAACGGCGGGTCCAGGTGCTCTCTAAAGAGCTGCCGTGACTGCGACGAGGAGGAGGCCCGTGACACAACAGACCTGGGACGAGGTGGGCGGCCTACTGCCGCACGACGAGTTCCGCGCTGCCAGCGAGGCCATCGTGGCCAACATCGAGCAGG
>NZ_JBEXGR010000052.1:0-8744 GCF_040607415.1 Micromonospora sp. NPDC005291 | reverse complement strand
AACGGGGGAACGGCGTGCGGGGTGTGAGCACCTCGTCCGGGCGCATCAGAAATCAAGGGGGAAAGTCTTTGGGGGTCGGCGCCTTCGGCCGGGGGGCGGCGTGGGGCGCCGGGGTCGGCGGCCTACGGGCGGAGGGCTCGTGGCGCCGGGTCCAGGTGTAACGACCGGGGGGCCGGGGATCATTCCGGCGGTGGCCCATCCATCGGCACCCTCGTGGAGGCGGTGGCCGAGCGGTCGTTCGTAGGTAACCGTAACGACCGGCCGGGGCCCGGCATTCCAAGCCCGAGCGGTCGGCGTTCCAACCCTGAGGCGCGGGGTGGCGGGCCGGTGGTCCTGCGATCGTCAGGGTATGTAACGACCCCGGGCCCGCCATGATTCCAGGCCACGGGTGCGACCGGTCACAAGCCAGAGGCGGCCGAGACCGGACAAACCACCCAGACAACCCAACGGGCGGTGCCTCAGACACCCACCACGGGCATGATCCACTCCATATCGCCGATGTCGGGGCATCACACGCCCCGGACACCCCCACCTCGCCGACGTCGTGTCGATCATGGGCCCGCGGCCAAAGCACCCTCTGCAAATCAGACAAAACACCCTGCCGGGGTGTGTGGACTCCCTGAGGTCGCAGGTTGCCAGCCGGCGCGGACGGCCGAATCCGACGCAGCGAGCCGACCGGTGACAACCGAGCCGGACCGGCGACGCGACAACCCGAGCGCACCGGGACAAGAGAGCCGGGCCGGCGACGCGCGACAACCCGAGCGGACCGGGCGACCCGCGACAACCGAGCCCGACCGGCGACGCGCGACAACCCGAGCCGGACCGGCGGCGCACGACAACAGAGCTGACCAGGCCGCACGGTCAGGGCCGCCAGGAGCCTGGCAGCAGCGCGCTGGGAACGTCCTGAGCGACACCGGCTCCGGTGGGCGTTACCCTGACAGCATGCAGGTCCTCTCCCCCACCGCGACCGGCGTGGCCTTCCTGGCCCGTCCGGGTCGCCCTGCTGTGGTGGCGCGGACGCTCGCCGAGCTGGCGGGTCCCACCCGGGGCGTGGTGGAGCTGCCGGTGCGGTTGATGTGGAACGCCGAGCGCACCTTCGACCTCGGTGACCGCGACCAGCTGCTCTGGATGTACGAGAACGTGCTCCGCGAGACCACCCGCGCCGAGGACCTTCGCGTCCTGATCAACGGACGGACGCTGCGCCGGGTGTGGCGACTGCTGAACCTGCCCCGGGGCGTACGCCAGGCGTGGGAGAGCCGGCACCGCGGCCTGCGCGCGGCGTGATCGGGCCTCATCTGCACGAGTTCTACCGGGAGGTGGCCCGGGTGGCGCTGGCCGCCGCCGGGCCGTACCGGTTCGTGTTGGGTGGCGGGGTGGCCTGGGCGGCGCACGGGATGGTCGCCCGCCCGACGGAGGATGTTGATCTTTTCGCCGACGTGGAGGGCGCTGCCGCGGCGGCGTCCGCCGGGGTACGCGTTGCGCTGGAGCGGGCTGGGTTCATGGTCAGCGATGCCGACCCCGACAGTGACCTCGCCGAGCTGTTCGACGGGTACGGCCGGGACATGAAGGACTTCGTGGTGAGCCGTGACGGCCGTGAGATCCGGCTGAGCCTTGCCCGGTTGGACCGGCAGCAGAGCCCTGTGGTGATGGACCTCGGCCCGGTGATGGACGTCCGCGACCTGGTGGCCAACAAGATCGCGGCGTTGGTCAACCGGCGGGAGGTCCGTGACTTCATCGACGTGGCGGCGGCCCTGGAGCACTACGACGTGACCGAGCTGTTGGTGCTGGCCCGGCAGGTCGACCCCGCGCTGGACCCGGCGGACGTGCGGGCCGCCGGCCGTTACCTGGACCGGCTGTCCGAACAGCGCTTCGGCCGTTACGGGCTGGGCGCAGCCGACGTCGCCCAGGTCCGGCAGCGCTTCGCCGCGTGGCCGCGCTGACGCCACGCCGACACGCGACACGCGCCACGCGAAAGCCCAGCCCGACGCGCGCGCCACGCGCCACGCGCCACGCGCCACGCGCCACGCGCCACGCGCCACGCGCCACGCGCCACGCGCCACGCGCCACGCGCCACGCGCCACGCGAAAGCCCACGCCAGACGCGCGGGCCACGCGCCAACGCCAACGCCAACCAACGCAACGATCCACGGCAACGAGCCGCACCGTCGGGCGGGCAATCCCAGAGAACGTCTACCCGGCGGTGGATCACTTGGTCGGTCGGCCGCCCGTGACCCCCAGGATCTCGCCAGTGACGTAGCTGGACTCCTGCGAGGCGAAGAAGACGTACGCGGGAGCCAGCTCCGCCGGCTGGCCGGGGCGACCCGCCGGGGTGTCGGTGCCGAACTGCTTCACCTTCTCCTCGGGCATGGTGGCCGGGATCAGTGGCGTCCAGACCGGGCCGGGTGCGACCGCGTTGACCCGGATGCCCTGCTCGGCCAGGTCGGCGGCGAGGGCCTTGGTGAAGTTGGCGATGCCGGCCTTGGTCGTGGCGTAGTCCAGCAACTGCGGTGACGGGTCGAACGCCTGGATCGACGCCGTGTTGATGATCGCCGCCCCCTCGGCGAGGTGTGGGATGGCGGCCTTGCAGAGCCAGAACATCGCGTACAGGTTGGTCTTGAGCACCCGGTCGAACTGCTCGGTGCTGATGCCGAGGATGCCCTTGTCCTGCGACATCTGGTACGCCGCGTTGTTGACGAGGATGTCGAGGCCGCCCAGGTCACGCACCGCCCGATCGACCAACTCCTGGCAGTGCGCCTCGTCGGTGATGTCACCGCGTACCGCGACGCCCCGCCGGCCGGCGTCCTCGACCAGTCGGATGGTCTCCTGGGCGTCGGCGTCCTCCTCCTCGCTGAGATACGAGATGAGTACGTCCGCGCCCTCCCGCGCGAAGGCGATCGCGACCGCTCGGCCGATCCCCGAGTCACCGCCGGTGATCAGCGCGCGCTTGCCGTCGAGTTTGCCGCTGCCCCGGTACGACTCCTCGCCGTGGTCCGGTTTCGGGGTCATGGACTCGGTCGAGCCGGGCGGCGACTGCTGCTGAGCGGGCTGGCCGGACTGCTGACCGTACTGGCTGGTCGGGTCCTGCTGGGTGTGCTGGTCGCTCACGGACATCTCCTCGCGCTGCGCGGAAGCGGGTTCCTACCGCCCTACCCTGCGGTCGCCTGCGGAAACCGCGTGACGATCGGGGCTGGCGTGGCGGGAGTGCCGCCTGGTGGTTATGGTGCGCGAGGCACCCACGAGGCGCCTCCACCCCCATGGAAAGGCACGTCATGACCTCTCCTTCCGGCCCGTCGCGTCGTCAGGTGCTCGTCGCCGCGGCGGCGGCGGCGACCGCCCCGCTGATCGCCGCCGCGCCCGCGCAGGCGGCCGGCGCGGCCCGGTCACGCACCTGGGACCTCACCCTCCTGGGCACGTCGGACACCCACGGCAACGTCTACAACTGGGATTACTACCGCGACGCCGAGTACGACGACAGCAAGCAGAACGACATCGGCGTCGCGAAGCTGGCGACCCTGATCAACCAGATCCGTCGGGAGCGGCGCGGCAAGGCGACGCTGGTGCTCGACGCCGGCGACACCATCCAGGGCACGCCGCTGGCCACGTACTACGCCAAGCAGGAGCCGATCACCGCCACCGGGGAGAAGCACCCGATGGCCCGGGCGATGAACATCATCGACTACGACGCGGTGACGCTGGGCAACCACGAGTTCAACTACGGTCTGCCGCTGCTGGATCTGTGGATCCGCCAGCTCGGCTTCCCGGCGCTCGCCGCGAACGCGGTCAACGCGAAGACCGGCAAGCCGGCCTTCCTGCCGTACGTCATCAAGAAGGTCTCCCTCGGTTTCGCCGCGCCGACCCTGCGGGTTGGCATCCTGGGGCTGACCAATCCCGGTGTGGCCATCTGGGACAAGGGCAACGTCGAGGGCCGGCTGCGGTTCGACGACATGATCGCCACCGCGGCGAAATACGTACCGATCATGCGGGCCCGCGGCGCGGACATCGTGCTGATCTCCGCGCACGGTGGGGACAGCGGCACCTCCAGCTACGGCCCGGAGCTGCCGAACGAGAACCCCACCGCGCTGATCGCCCAGCAGGTGCCGGGAATCGACGCGATCCTTTTCGGTCACGCGCACAACGAGGTCGTGGAGAAGTTCGTCACCAACGAGCGGACGGGCGCGCAGGTGCTGCTCTCGGAGCCGTCGAAGTGGGGCCAGCGGCTCACCCGGATGGACTTCACCCTCACCCGTGAGCGTGGCCGGTGGACGATCACCAAGAAGGCCGCGTCCATGCTGAACACCAACACGGTGGTGGAGGACCCGAAGGTGCTCGCCGCCGTGCGGGCCCAGCACCAGAAGACCGTGGCGTACGTGAACCAGGTGGTCGCCCAGTCCACGGTGGAGTTGTCGGCGGCGGAGTCGCGGTACAGGGACACGCCGATCCTGGACTTCATCAACCACGTGCAGACCGAGGTGGTCGGCGCGGCGCTGGCCGGCACCGCGTACGCGGACCTGCCGGTGCTGTCCATCGCGGCGCCGTTCAGCCGTACCGCGGTCTTCCCCGCCGGTGACGTCAAGATCCGTGACGTGGCCGGCCTGTACGTGTACGACAACACCCTTGAGGCGGTCGTGCTCAGCGGCGCCGAGGTGCGCGCGTACCTGGAGTACTCGGCGAAGTACTTCCGCACCCTCGCGCCGGGTGCCCCGGTCGACCCGGAGCAGATCAGCGACCCGGCGGTGCCGGACTACAACTACGACGTCTTCTCCGGCCTGGACTACGACATCGACATCTCACGGCCGGTGGGCCAGCGGATCACCCGGCTGGTGTTGCCCGGTACCGACACCCCGGTGGCCGACAATGCGCAGTTCGTGGTCGCGGTGAACAACTACCGGCGTAGCGGCGGCGGCAACTTCCCCGGCATCGTGAAGACCCAGGTCTACAACGCGCAGCAGGAGATCCGTCAGCTGCTCATCGACTGGGCGCAGGCCAAGGGGACGATCGACCCGGCCGACTTCTTCCAGCCCAACTGGCGGCTGGTACGCGAGGGCGTGCCGGTCTTCTGACCTCAGCGCATCGCAGACGGGCCGTGGGTGGTGACACCCGCGGCCCGTCGCGCGTTCTCAGCCCTGCACATTCCAGCGGACCGGGTCCTCGGCCTTGTCCGGCCGGTCGCGCCCGGGATCGGTCTCGGTCAGGGCGACCCGCTCGTCGGGACGGACAGCGGGCGGCAACTCCCCGAACCGTACGTGGCGCAGGAACGCGTACTCGTCATCGGTGAACGGCTGCTCGGCCATCGGCACCTCCTGCTGCTCCCCCGCCATTGTCCAGCGACCGGGCGGCTCGGCACCAGCAGCCTGTTCGACGAGGTCTGGTCCCCTGTTCCGGTCGGGGCTGTCACACCGCGTAAGGCATCCTAGGATCCTGGGTGAAAGGCGACGGGCCGGCGCGGGTCGGGTAGCCGGTCGAGCAGCGCGAGGGCTGCTCGGATGGGCCGGCGGTGCAACATCTCGTCGAAGCTCGCCCGGCCCTGACAGAACTGAACGAACATCCGCCAGCCCGGCGGGGTCGCCAACAGGGCGTGGAACACGTCCGGGCGGCGGGTGAACACGTCGAGCAGCCGGAAGCCCGCCCGCATCTCCGGCACCAGACGCTCGGCGACCGCCCGCTCGTACCCGGCCAGATCACCGCCGGCAACCGCCGCACCGGCCAGCTCACCGGAGCGCAACGCGAAGCTGATGCCCTCCCGGCTCCACGGCTCCAACAACCCGGCCGCATCCCCGACGACCAGCACCCGGCCGGTGCGCAACGGCGAATCCTCCGCACGGCAACGGGTCAGGTGACCGGAGTCGTGCTCCGCCGGCAACCCGGTCAGCCCCAACCGGTCGACGAACCGTCGCAGGTAGTCCCGGGTCCCATCCCCCGCGCCCCGGGCGGCGATCACGCCAACGGTCAACCGGTCGCCCTTGGGAAAGACCCAGGCGTACGAGCCCGGCATCGCGCCCCAGTCCAGCAGCAACCGCCCTCGCCAGCGCTCCTGCTCCACCGGCGGCACCGGAATCTCCAGCTCCAGACCCAGGTCCACCTGCCGGTACCGAACCCCCACGTGCCGGGCGGTCACCCCCGATGAGCCGTCCGCCCCGATCACCGCTCGGGCCGCGATCGTCGTACCGTCAGCCAGCCGCAGGCGTACCCCCTCAGGGTCCTGCTCGATCGCGCGGACAGCGACCCGCTCACGCATCTGCGCGCCGGCGGCGACGGCCGCCGCGCGCAGCCGGTCGTCGAACTCCTCACGGCGCACCATGGTCACCACTGGGCTGTCGTTGCGGCGGGTGAACTCGCGGCGGCCGTCGCGGGTGAACGTGACACGGTCCACCCGGTCGTGTGCGGGCACCTCGATCCGATCCTGAACGGCCGCCAGGGAGGTGCCGATCAGGCCACCGCCGCAGGTCTTGTACCGCGGGTGCGCGGCCCGTTCGACAACCAGGGTGCGGACACCAGCGCGGGCGGCGGCGTGTGCCGCGGAGAGCCCGGCGGGGCCGGCGCCGACGACGACGAGATCCCAGACGATCACGGAAGCAGCCTAGGGCACCACCGGACACGACAGCGGGTCTCCCGCCCACCGTCCCGACCGCCCGAACGGGTGCGCATCTTCGGTCAGCAAGGGGGTAAACGGCGCAGGGCAACCGCCGCCGCGATGGCGGACGAGCGAAGGAGGAAACAATGCAGCAGGTGCAACTGTCGGAGGCCGAGCAACGGGTGTACCAGGCGGTCACCACCCTTGAGGCACGCGGGCAGGTGCCGTACCCGGACCTGATCGCCGAGGAGTCCGGGCTGACCGGGGAGCAGGTGGGCAGCCCACTGCACCTGCTCACCGAGAAGGGCCTGCTGCACCGCGAGGACTCGCCGATGGCGGGCCTCGACTTCGGTCCCCGGTTCTGCGCCCGCCAGATGGCGTGACCCGCGGAACCACCCGAGACGATTCGCCCCCCGGTGACCCGGGTAGCGGTCAGCAATGCGTGATCGACGGTCAACGGGGGGCACGATGAGTGCGGCGCAAACGCCGCAGCCGGTGGACGCGGCCGAGAATCGGCGACGCTGGCAGGCCGTCGGCGTAGGGTTGGTCGCCGCGTTCATGACGCTGCTCGACGTGAGCATCGTCAACGTGGCGGTACCGTCCATCGACCGGGCGCTGCACGCCTCGCCGAGCGACCTCCAGTGGATCCTCTCCGGGTACGCGCTCACCTTCGGGCTGGCGCTGGTGCCCGCCGGGCGCTTCGGCGACGCCCGTGGGCGGCGCAACGCGTTCGTGTTCGGCATCGCACTGTTCACCGTGACCAGCGCGCTCGCCGGCCTCGCCACCTCCCCAACGTGGCTGGTCGCCGCCCGACTGCTTCAGGGCGCCGCCGCCGGCATCGTCAACCCGCAGGTCATCGGGCTCATCCAGCAACTGTTCCGGGGGCCGGAACGGGCCCGCCCGTTCGGGCTGCTCGGCGCCACCATCGGAATCTCCACCGCCGTCGGCCCACTGATCGGCGGGCTCCTCATCGCCATCGGCGGCGAGGAACACGGGTGGCGCTGGGTCTTCTTCGTCAACGTGCCGGTCGGCATCCTCGCGGCGTTCCTCGGCTGGCGGCTGCTGCCCAACCGCCCCAAGGGGCAACCGGACCCGCGCCGACTCGACCCGGTCGGCGTGCTGCTGCTCGGCGTGGGCGTGGTCCTGGTCCTGCTGCCACTGGTGCAGGAGCAGCAGTGGCGGACCCCGTGGAAGTGGGCACTCATTCCGGCCGGTCTCGCGGTGCTGCTCGCCTTCGGGCTGTGGGAGCGATGGTACGCACGGCACCGCGAACCGCTGTTCGACCTACGGCTGTTCACCTTCCAGTCGTACACGCTGGGGTCGCTCATCGCGCTGGTCTACTTCGGTGGCTTCACCGCGATCTTCTTCATCTTCACCCTGTTCCTGCAGAACGGCCTCGGCTACAGCGCGCTCGTCGCCGGCCTGGCCATCACACCGTTCGCCCTCGGCTCAGCCGCCGCCTCCGTGCTGGGCGGACGGATCGTCAACCGCTTCGGCCGGCCACTGGTGGCCATCGGCCTGTTCGCCGTGGTGGTCGGCTTGGCGGGAACGGTGATCGCGCTGCACCTCGCGCCGGACGCCCCAGCGCCCTGGGTCACCGCCGGCCCACTGCTCGTCGCTGGCATCGGCAGCGGGCTGGTGATCGCCCCCAATCAGACGCTCACCCTCGCCGAGGTGCCGGTGGAGCAGGCGGGCAGTGGCGCGGGCATGCTCCAGACCGGTCAGCGGATCGGAGCCGCAGCCGGCATCGCGGCCGTCGGCTCGGTGTTCTTCTCGTCGCTGTCCGACAGCCGCGGCAACTGGACCAGCGCCTTCGAACAATCCCTGCTGTTGGCCACCGGCATCATCGCGCTCGCGCTGATCGCCGCGCTGATCGATATCCGCCGCACCCACAACCACGGCAAGACCTGACAACACCAGGGGTACGCCGCCAGCACGGTCGCCGGACATGCCGCTGGCCGGCACCCCGGAGTTGGGGTGCCGGCCAGCGGGTCTAGTTCGGTGGGTCAGCTGTTCCAGTGCTGGCCGACCAGGTCGGTGGCCTGCTGCTCCCACTGGGCGTAGGCGTCCGGGTACGCCGAGACCTGTACGGTCTGCGCGGCCTGGGTCAGGGGCATGTCCTGCCACCCGTCGACCTGCTTCAGACCCTTCAGGAATGCGGTCGTCGAGTAGGC
>NZ_JBEXGR010000051.1:0-10142 GCF_040607415.1 Micromonospora sp. NPDC005291 | reverse complement strand
GCCTCGATCGCGGAGCGCAGCCCGGCCAGATCGTCCGGCAGGTCGGCGGCGGTCAGCGACGTACGGACCGCCGACATTCCGCAGCCGATGTCCACGCCGACGGCGGCCGGCGAGACGGCCTGCCGCATCGCGATCACGGAGCCGACCGTGGCGCCCTTGCCGAAGTGCACGTCGGGCATGACGGCGACGCCCTGCACCCAGGGCAGCGCGCCGATGTTGCGCAGCTGCTTGGCGGCCTGCGGCTCGATGGCGTACGGGTCGGTCCAGACCCGGACCGGTGCCCGGGTACCGGCGAGGGGGGTGAATCCCATCGTGGTCTCCTTGTGGTTGTTCGGGGTCCGGCTGGCGTATACGGATACGAAACGGCCGCCCGATCCCCGTGGGATGGGCGGCCGGCGGACGCGTCAGTGTCGGCGTCAGTCGCGCCACCCCGGCTCGATGCCCCGCGCTGGGGGGCAGGCATGGGTTTTGGCGTTGGCGAGCACAGGGGCGCCGGCAGCGAGCAGGTGCCGCGCGGCATCGGTGCGGACGCATCGTGGCACGGCGTACTCCCTCCGGGGTGTGATCGGTTGACCTTGCACCGACGAGAGTAGGAGCGACGCGCGGCGTCCGCAATGGATATCGCCGCTACCGGCCGCCGACGCGGCGGGCGACCGCCAGCAGGTACTCCTTGCGGTCCAACGGATTGTGGTCCCAGCGGAGCCGGGTCGGGGCCGGGCCGCGCACCGGCCGGTACCGGTCGAACGCGGTCTCCAGGACGCCCTCGCCCCGGGTCAACGCCGGCAGCCGACGTTCCAGCGCGTGCACCCGGCCCGCCGGGATCTCCCCCTCCACCAGGTACGACGTGCCGTGCCCGGTGGTGTTGGTCGGCACCGCGTCCAGCCGGGCGAGCGCGGGAAGCAGGGTGCCGAGGATGTCGCCCGGCACCTCCAGCCGGAATCGTTGCACCGGCTCGTGGACCCGGGTGCCGGCCCGGGTGAGTGCGGTCATCAACACCAGCGGGGTGAGATTGCGGAAGTCCCCCGCGGTGCTGGACATGCTCTTGTCGAAGGTGCCGTGGGAGTGGCTCTGCCGGGCCCAGTAGCCGGCATGGGTCATCGTGACCTCGCAGTCCGGGACCTGCCACCCGTACGGTCCCTGACGCAGAGTCCGGTGCACGGTCTCCTCGACCGCGGCGAAGAAGGCCGGCGGCATCGATCCCAGCTCGACGCCGAGCCGGAAGCTCACCCCGGCGCCGGCAGGTGCCGGGGCCACCCGCAGCCCGACGGTGGCCAGGAACGGGTTGGGCGCCACGGCGATCACCTCGACCGCCGCGCCGACGCCGCACAGGCGCTCCACGTGCACCGTGCTGCTCTCCCGGAAGGTCACCGCCACCCCGAAGTCGTCGGCCAGGGTGGCCTGGATGACCTCCTTCTGCACCTCGCCGTAGAGCGAGAGGGTCATCTCGTGCTGCCGGTCGTCCTGCCGCAGGTTGATCAGCGGATCCTGCTCGGCGAGCTGGCTCAGCGCGGCGTGCGCCGCGACCCGGTCGGCGGGCCGCGCCGGGACCACGACGGTCTCCAGGGTGGGCGGCGCGAAGTGACGCTCCCCGCCAGCACGCTCCGGCGGTACGCCGACCGGGTCGCCGATGCGCGCGTCGGTCAGGCCCCACAGTCGGGCGATGTGGCCCGCGCCGACCGACGACGCCGCGACGTCGGCTCCGTCGGCGACGACGCGTACGGCGGTGACCAGGGCTGCGGCGGCCGCGCCGACGCGGATCCGGTCCCGGACCCGGATGGTGCCGGCGAAGAGCCGGACCAGGGCGACCTTCTCCCCCGCCGGGCCGCGCTCGATGGCGAACACGGTGCCGGAGACCGGGGCGTCGACGTCGCCCTGGACCGTGGGCAGCAACTCGGTGATCCCGGCGATGAGCGCGTCCACCCCGGTGCCGGTGATGGCCGAACCGGCGAACACCGGCTGGACCAGCGCGCGGCCGGTCCGCGCCGCCAGCGCACGGCGCAGTCGGGGGTACGGCAACGACGACGTGTCCGCCACCCAGTCGGCGAGCAGCGCGTCGTCCTGCCCGGCGAGCAGGTCGAGCAGCCGGTCGGTGAAGGTGTCGTCGGCGGGGCCGTACGGCGTGCAGTGGGCGTGGCGTGTGCCGGGCGCCGCCACCGATCCCATCGCCACCACGGCCGGGGTGAGCTTCTCCTCGACGGCCCGCAACACCCGCTCGGGGTCCGCCCCGGCCCGGTCGACCTTGTTCACGAAGATCAGCGTCGGGATGCGCAGCCGTCGCAGCGCACGCATCAGCACCCGGGTCTGCGGTTGGACCCCCTCCACCGCGGAGATCACCAACACGGCGCCGTCGAGCACGCCGAGCACCCGCTCGACCTCGGCGATGAAGTCCGGGTGACCGGGCGTGTCGATCAGGTTGACGGTCACGTCGTCCAGCACGAAGGAGACGACGGCCGAGCGGATGGTGATCCCGCGTTGCCGTTCCAACGCCAGGGAGTCGGTGCGGGTGCTGCCCGCGTCGACACTGCCGAGCTGGTCGGTCACACCGACGTCGTGCAACAGCCGCTCGGTCAGGCTGGTCTTACCGGCATCGACGTGAGCCAGGATGCCGAGGTTCAGGGTTTTCACGCAGCGTCAGGTCCTTCAGGTAGGCAACAGATCCCATCTGGTCGGACATCGACGCAGCGCGCATTGTTACTCCCTGCAGGTTGGTGGCGGTTTCGGGTAGTTCAGCAGACCGCCACGGCCTGGGCAACGGATTTACCGTGCGACCGGGGCAGCGGAGACGACGAGCCGCCCTCCACGGACCCGTAGGGCAGACTCGCGGACATGGTGGAGACCTCCGTGCGGCTGCTGCGGCTGCTGACCCTCCTACAGGCCCGCCAGGAGTGGTCCGGCGCGGAGCTGGCCGATCGGTTGGCGGTCACCACCCGCACCGTCCGCACCGACGTGGAGCGGCTGCGGGTGCTCGGCTACCGGATCGAGTCACGCCCCGGGGTCGCCGGCGGATACCGCCTCGGTGCCGGCAACGCCCTGCCACCGCTGCTGCTCGACGACGACGAGGCGGTGGCCGTCGGCCTGCGGGCGGCCGCGTCGGGCTCGGTGACCGGCATCGAGGAGACGTCGCTGCGCGCGCTGGCCAAGCTGGAGCAGTCGTTGCCGTCGCGGTTGCGGCACCGGGTGGACGCCCTGCGGACGGCGACCGTCTCCGCTGCGGGCGGCGGCCCGACCGTGGACGCCGACACGCTCACCGCCGTCTCCACCGCCGTCCACCGTCGGGAGCGGCTGCGGTTCGACTACGCCGGGCATGACGGCAGGGCTACCGTGCGCGACGTCGAGCCGTACCGGCTGGTCTACACCGGGCGGCGCTGGTACCTCCTGGGGTGGGACACCGACCGGGCCGACTGGCGAACCTTCCGCGCCGACCGGATTCGGCCCCGGGTGCCGACCGGCCCGCGCTTCACACCCCGGGAGCCGCCAGGTGGCGACGCGGTCGCGCACGTGCTGCGCGGCGTGGGCTCCACGGCCTGGCCACACCCCGCCCGGGTACGCGTGCACGCGTCGGCGGACCGGATGGCGCAGCGGATCCCCCCGACGGCCGGCCTGCTGGAGGCGATCGACGAGCAGACCTGTCTGCTGCACACCGGTGGGGAGTCGCTGGGCAACCTGGCTGCCTTCCTCGGCACCCTGGAGGTCGACTTCGACGTGCTCGACCCGCCGGAGCTGCGCGCCGTCATCCGTGACGTCGCCGCCCGGTTCGGTCGGGCCGCCGGCCCCGCGCCAGGGTGATCCGGAGCATCACGATCACCCTGGCGGCCCCTACTAGGCCTGCGGGACCAGCCGGAACGACTGCGCCGCGGTGCCGTTGCAGGTGTACTGGACGAGCTGGACGCTGTCCGCCGTGGATGCGCCCGGCACGTCGAGACACTTGCCGCTGAGGCGGTTGACCAGGCGGTAGTAGCCGCCGCCTTCCGATTCGGCCCGCCACTGCTGGTTGTTGCCGCCGCTGTAGGACCAGAGCTGGATCGGCGCCGAGTCGGCGGTCGACACGTTGGTCACGTCGAGCACCTGAGCGCTGTTGTTGCGATTGTTGACCCGCAGGTAGCCGCCGCTGGTCGGCGCGAACTGGTACTGCTGGGCGGTGCTGCTGTTGCACGCGTACTGCTGGATGGCGGTGCCGTTCGCGCTGGCGGCGGCCCGCGCGTCCACGCACTTGCCGCTGCCCCGGTTGACCACGGTGTGCCAGGCGGTCGGCGAGATCGGGCCGGCCGTGGGGGTCGGCGTGGGCGTCGGGGTGGGGCCGGCGCCGGCGAGCCAGTGCAGCCCGTCGATCACCAGGCGGTTCTGCGGCTCACTGTCGAAGGTGGACGACAACCCGGTGTTGGTGCTGTAGTCCATCGCGTTGTGGCCGAAGTTGGCGTAGAGCATCTTGTATTGCCGGTTGCTCCAGACGAGCGGGTAGTAGCCGCCGTACCAGGACTGGTTGGGGTCGGTGCCGACCGGGAAGCTGGACGGGTCGATCGACGCGAGGATGTCGATGTTGGGGTTCTGCCGCAGGTCGTTGCTCCAGGAGTACCACTCGCTGATCGACGAGGGGAACGTCGCCGGAAGGCTCCGGGTGGCGGCGTGGGTACGGTTGTCGGCGCGCAGCGTGACCCGGGTGGGGCCCCAGGTGTTCGTCTGGAACGCGCCGGTGCCGAGGAAGGTGTTGTAGTACCAGCTCCAGCTCGACGGGTTGGTGTTGAACGCTGTCACGTGGAAGCCCATCCACGCTCCACCGTTGCGCATGTACTGCTCGAACGCGGGACGCTGCGCGGCGGGCGGCGCGTCGTCGAGGAACATGATGACTTTGTACTGGGCCAGGTTGGCGGTGTTCAGCAGGCCCCAGTTCGTGGTCGACTCCCAGGAGAAGCCGTACTGGGCGGCGGCCTGCGGGAACCAGGCCCGGGCGTCCCGGTCGAAGTCGATGTGCGCGGCGTCCCAGGTGCCGTTGTAGAAGGCCAGGACCTTGAACGTCGGCGCGGCCTGTGCGCTGTGCGAGGCGTTGACCGCGAGGCCGGCGGTCAGCGCGACGACGAGGGCGACGAACAACGACAAGATCCGTCTGGTACGGGAGGAGAGTTCTGCGATCACCTGATCGTCCCTTCGGTCGGGACGCGCGCCGCCGCGTCGAGGCAAACCATCTGTTCACAAGGTTTACAGATAGATGAAAGATTATTCCCCGGGGCCGAGCGGCGTCAATCGTGGGCCGGACGATCGGGTGGGATTCCTGCGGCAGCGGGTACCCCGGCCGGATGACCAGCCCGGACGCGGTCGACGTCGACCAGCCGCTCGCCGTGGACGTGCCCGCCGCACCGCACGACGCCAGCGGCGAGCGGGTGCCGACTCGCGACCTGGCCAGCCTCGCGCCGCCGGCCAGACCGGCACGCCGCTGGACCCCGAGCCGGGTGGTGGCCACCCCGGCCGCACTTGAGCACCCGCACGGCCAACGGATCGTCGCCCGGGTCGAGGCGCAGGGCATCGAGGTGGAACACCTGCGGTCCAACCGGCTCAGCGGGGTACGCGGGCAGACCGACCGGGAGACGTACGCCCGGGCCAAGGCGACCATGGCGATCGTGGTGAGCCCACCGTCGCGGCGCACCCTGCAACCCATCGCGCCCAGCGCCGACTGGCGGGTCGACCTGGCCGAGGGCTGCCCGGCGCACTGCCAGTACTGCTATCTCGCCGGATCGCTGTCCGGCCCACCGGTGACCCGGGTGTACGCCGACCTCGACGACATCCTGGACGGGCTAACCGAATACGCCGGGCGCGGAACGGTGACCAGCCGCAACGCGCGGCGCGCCGACGAGGGCACCACCTTCGAGGCGTCCTGCTACACCGACCCCCTGGCGCTGGAGCACCTGACCGGGAGCTGGCGGCGGGCGGTGCAACACTTCGCCGGCTGGGACGCGCCGGTGCAACTGCGCTGGACCACCAAGTACGCCGACGTGGACACCTTCGTCGGTCTGCCGCACGCCGGCCGGACCCGGGTCCGGTTCAGCGTCAACTGCGGCCCGGTCAGCGAACGGTTCGAGGGCGGCACCGCCCGGGTACCGGACCGACTGGCCGCGCTGCGCCGGCTCGCCCTCGACGGCTACCCGGTCGGGCTGACCATTGCGCCGATCATCGCTCTCCCGGACTGGCGGGAACGCTACGGCGAGCTGCTCGACCAGGTCCGCGCGGCGGTCGACGGGGTGCCGGGACTGGATCTGACCGCCGAGCTGATCACCCATCGGTTCACCCCGGGCAGCAAGGAGGTGCTGCTCGGCTGGTACCCCCGGACCCGGTTGGAGATGGACGAGGAGTCGCGCACCCAAAAGCGCGGCAAGTTCGGCGCGGTCAAGTACGTCTACCCGCGCGACACGATGGCCGAGCTACGCGGCTGGTTCACCACCGAACTGTCCGCCCGCGTGCCGGCCTGCCGAATCCTCTACTGGACCTAACCCCCACCCCCCACCCCAACCCCAACCCCAGGGCGTCCACCCCACACAGCGTCGATCATGGAGTAGTGGTGCCCGAAGTCTGCTAATTAGCGGTTTCTGTAGCCCACCACAACTCCATGATCGGCGCTGTGTGGGCTGTGGACTGTCTCCGGCTCGGCCTTGAGGACCGTGGCCGTTGGGCCGCGCGTCAGCCGACCGACGAGCGGGCCACCGGCGCGGCGAAGAACGTGTCCGGATACGGCTCCTCGCGGTAGCTGTAGTGCCACCACTCATGGTCGTAGTTCACGAACCCGGCCTCGGTCATCAGCCGTTGCAGCAACCGACGGTTGTCTCGCGCCGTGCCGGTGATGCGAGGGTCGGCCGTGTGCGCCCGGGAGTCGAAACAGTCGAAGCCCGTACCCATGTCGATGCTGTTGTCGGCGAAGCGCTGCCCCCGCGGCGCGGTGCAGGCGACCAGCGGCTGCCCGTCCCGGTACGGGGGCTGGCTGGCGGCGGGCTCGTTGACCAGTGTCAGGTCGACGGTGCTGCCCCGGCTGTGCGCGGTGGGCGCCCCGATGTACCCCTCGGCGAAGAGCCGGTTCTTGGCCACGTCCGGGTAGAACTCGGCTTTGGTCTGCTGCTCGCCGGGGCGCTTCGACCAGGCGACGAAGTCGTCCACCGCCGGCTGCGGGCGGTAGCAGTCGTACACCTTGAGGCTGTGCCCACTGGCCAGCGCGGCGTCCTGCACGCGGCGCAACGCCTCGGCCGCCTGCCGGGTGAGCAGGCACAGCGGCTCGCGGTAGCCGGTGATCGGCCGGCCGACGAAGTTGTGTGCCGTCGCGTAGCGGATGTCGGCGTGGATGCGCGGGTCGAGGTCGGTCAGCACCACGAACCCCGGCAGCCGCTCGGCGGGTGCTGGCGTGGGGGTGGGGGTGGGACTTACCGATGCCGACTGCGGCACGGCCGGCGCGGGGCGAGGCTCCGGCCGCGAGCAGCCGCCGAGCAGCCCGACGAGCGCGAGCACGACGGCGATGCGGTTACGCACCAGTCCTGTCTATCAGCCCAGCTCGCGCCGCTGCGGCAGATCAGGTCGATCCGGTAGCGAGCCTGATCTCACCCGGGACGTGGGTCAGGCGAGGGCATCCGCTTGGATGCCAGCAATGAAGGTCTGCCACTGGTTGGGGGTGAACGCCAGGGTCGGCCCCGTGATGTCCTTGCTGTCTCGCACACCGACCACACCAGACAGGTTGTCGGAAACCTCGACACAGTTGCCTTCATTGCCGCTACGCGTGCTCTTGCGCCAGAGGGCACCAGTCAGGTCACTCATCGTAAGTCTCCTTGATCACTACGCTCACTAGATCCTCTGATGCGCGCTCGTTGAGGGCAAGATCCCAGAGCGTCTGCCAGACCACAGAGTACGTCTCGACTTCGCCAGGACGGTCCAGGTAGAGGCCGCCCGTCAGAGACTCGCTGTAAACCGTGCTGGGCTCTGCCGGGCGCGTGCCCACCGTCGGGAAATCAAGCAACACGAACGCTCCGGCAACGGACGCCCGGTGCGGCCCGATCCCCAGCGGCAGGACCCTGACAGAGACGTTCCGAGCCTGGGCAGCGTTCACCAGGTGAGCAAGTTGTGTACGCCAACCGTCGATGTCACCGATCGGTCTGCGGACTACCGCTTCATCGATCACGATCTGAAGGCGTGGCGCGGCAGGACTACGCCTGGCCAACAGCTTCTGGCGCTCCATCCGCAGAGCGACCTTCTGAGCCACCTCCTGTGGAGTGCGACCGGGTCTTGTCTCGAACACCGCCGCCATGTACTCAGGCGTTTGCAGGAGGCCAGGGATCAGCGTCGGTTCGTATTGGCGTATGGAAGAGGCTGCGGCCTCCAGCCCTACGTACAGCTCGAACCAGCCAGGGATCACCTCGCCATATGCATGCCACCAGCCCCGAGACTTGCTCTCCCTGGCGAGGCTGACCAACACCTCGGTCAACGCGGTGGACGTGCCGTAGCGCTGGCACATCAGCACCACGTCATGCGTGCGTAGTGATGTCTGGCCGCTCTCAAGCCGGTACATCTTGGCTCGGGACCATTCAAGATCAGAGGCAGCGGCCTCAAGGTTGATCCCCGCTTCCTCACGTGCCTGTCGCAGCAGCCGACCAAGCTGCCGCCTCGGAACGGAGGAACCTACCTCACTCATCCGACCCCAATCTCATTCCGCGTGCTCGTCTGTCTCATTCGGAACAGCGTGCCCGGCCAGACGAGACAGCGTCAATCCCTGACCGCCAATTTCGATGTGAGACGTTGCAGAATCTTGCCCACCTCCGGATTGTGGCTGGTAGATGTCCAGTCGTGATGATCTCGGAGGCTGATAGTGCGCCGATGGAAGTGGTTACACCGACCAGACGAACCGACGTCATGATGGCTGAGGAGATCCGCCCCGAACCGCCGTTCCTCGTGATCATGGCGAGCTATGTGGTCGACTTCCACCACCGCAACGTCTGTCCCAAGTGCAGTCCGGACAGCCCGTGCCCTCGACTCACCGAGGCCGGCGATCACCTGAGGGCTTGGCGAGACCGTAGAGACAGGCAGTCGTGAAGTCGGGCGACACTCTGCTCATCGGCAGCGACGCAAGTCCTCAGTTCGGCATCCCCATTCAGTTCCGACTGATCCGGGTGCTCGACCGACCTACTTACCACGGCTGGGCCTGGGTGGACGGTTACGAGTTGAACCGCCGCGGTGATGCTGTCGCTCGTCGGGAATTGTTCGTACAGCCGGCGGGGGTCACGGTGCTAAGGGATGTCTCGTAACCTTGGTGTCTGTCCGTTAAGGATGGTCGGGCAGGATGCCGGGGTGCAGGTGATCACGGCAGCTCGCTCGGAGTGGATCTTTCCGTTCACCGGGTTGCAGCCCGTCCAGTTCCGCACGCTGGTCCGGCTGGTCGCCGAGCGTGGCGGTGACGGCATCGCCGACGGCCGACCGGGCCGGCAGTGGGCTCTTGACCTCGCCGATCGGGTGTTGCTGGTCGCCGCGTACTGGCGCACGAACCTGACGATGCGCCAGATCGGTCCGCTGTTCGGGGTGTCGCACTCCGCGGCGCATCGGGTCATCGACACCCTCGCGCCGCTGTTGGCCCTGGCGCCGGTGCGCAAACGGCCGGTCGAGCAGATCGCGATCGTTGACGGGACGCTGGTCCCGACCCGCGATCACCGCCTGGCCGCTCGGAGCAAGAACTACCGGTACTCGACGAACCTGCAGGTCGCCATCGACGCCTCCACCCGCCTGGTCATCGCCGTCGGTGACCCGCAGCCGGGCAACCGCAACGACACCATCGTCTACCGCACCTCAGGCATCGACCAGACATTGGACGGGCGGCCGGTGATGGCCGACGGCGGCTACCGCGGCAACCCCGAGGTGATCATGCCGTACCGCAAGCCCGCCGACGGCAGCTCGCTGCCGGACTGGAAGGAAGCCCTCAACGTCGAGCACCGCACCGTTCGAGCAGGGGTAGAACACGCCCTGGCCAGGATGAAGAACTTCAAGATCCTGCGCGACTACCGCCGCGCCGGCCACACATTGGCCGATGCCGCTTCCGGCATCGCCAACCTCCACAACATCATCCTCGCCGGCTGACCACCGGCCCGGTCCCGGGCAACGCCTTCAACCAGTTACGAGACATCCCTTAG
>NZ_JBEXGR010000050.1:0-10583 GCF_040607415.1 Micromonospora sp. NPDC005291 | reverse complement strand
TCCGGCATCGCCAACCTCCACAACATCATCCTCGCCGGCTGACCACCGGCCCGGTCCCGGGCAACGCCTTCAACCAGTTACGAGACATCCCTTAGCCTCGGCCCTTTAGCAAGGTGGCCGGCCAGGTGTCCGGGAACGCGAAAGCGCTTGTCGAGGCCGGCTCATCAATGGTCTGAAGGATCCGCCACACGGTCGCGTCCGAGGCGTTCCCGCAGAGCGCAGTCACTATGGGAAGAGGAGATGATGGGCCGCTTCACGTACTGGATGAACGTGTCCCTCGACCTGCGAATCGAGCAAGTTCCTGGGGACAACGGTGCTGGCGAGTGGCTGCGCATCGACGAGGAACTGCACCGCGAGTTCAACGCGCGGGCGCGGGCGCTCGCGCTCCTGGTCCAGGGTCGGGTCATCTACGAGACGATGGAGGAGTACTGGCCACGGGCGCGCGAGGACGCGTCGCTGCCGGACTACATGCGTGAGTACGGCGAGATCTGGACCGCCAAGCCCAAGGTGCTCGTCTCCCGCACCCGCCACGGCGCCGATCACCACACCCGGATCATCGGCGGAGCCGACGCGATCGAGCAACTCGCCGCCCTGCGGGCCGAAACCGACGGCACCATCGGTGTGGGCGGCGCGACGCTCGCGACGCACCTGCTCCGGGCGGGGCTTCTTGACGAGCTGCTGCTCTTCACCCACCCGGCAATCCTCGGCGGCGGCCGGCCGCTGTTCGACGACTACGACGTGCCGATCGAGCTCGATCTGCTTGAGCAGCGATCGTTCAAGCAGGGCGTCACGATGCATCACTACGCCATCCGCGAGACGAGCCCGCGCTGAGGCAGGTCACGGACGGTGCGCTGGTCCACGAACTTGCCGCCGGATATTGCTAGAGATGTCTTTCTAAAGCATTCTCTAGCGTGTGACCGAAGGAATGCCTGAGCGTTCAATCAAGCTCACCGACCCGCGCACCCTGCGGGCGTACGCGCACCCGCTGCGCATGCGTCTGATCGGGCTGCTGCGCAGCGACGGCCCGATGACCGCAACTCAGGCTGCCGCCCGGCTCGACGACAACGTGCCGAACTGCTCGTTCCACTTGCGACAGCTCGCCAAGTACGGGTTCGCCGAACGCGTTCCCGGGGCGGACGGTCGGGAACGGCCCTGGCGGGCCACCGCGCAAAGCACGTCCTGGGACGACGACTCCGACGACCCGGCCATGAAGGCCGCCACGGACCAGCTCAACAGCGTGATGATCGCCCTCTACGTGCAACGCGCGCAGGACTACCTCGCGGTCCGCGGCGACGAGCCTGTCGAATGGCGCGCTGCCGCCGGCTTCGGCGACGCGCTGCTGCACGTCACCGCCACTGAGCTGCGCGAGATCACGGAGGAGATCGACGCGCTGCTGGCCCGGTACGACGAACGGGTTGCCGACCCGGCGAGACGCCCGCCCGGGTCTCGCCCGGTGCAGATCATCCAGATGGCGGTGCCGCGTGGACCCGTACCCCCCGAGGACCAGCGAGCGGAGACGGACCGTGACTAAACCCCTCGTTCTGGCCGACCCGGCACCACCGCGCCGGCCGCGCATCCCCAGGCTGCTACAGCAGGCGGCCTTCCGCCGCTACTGGTCCGCGCAGACCGTCTCGCTCTTCGGCGACCAGATCACCATGCTCGCCGTGCCGCTGCTGGCCGTGCTCGCGATCAGCGCCGGACCCGTCGAGATGGGCTACCTGACCGCCGCCTCGCTGCTGCCGAACCTGTTCTTCTCCCTGCCCGCCGGCGCCTGGGTGGACCGGTACCCGCGCCGCCGCCAAGTAATGATCATCGCCGACCTTGGCCGGGCGGGTCTTCTACTGGCCGTGCCACTGCTGTGGTGGGCGGACGCACTGAACCTGCCGCTGCTCTGTGTCGTGGCCTTCCTGATCGGGACCCTCTCGGTGTACTTCGAGGTGGCGCACAGCAGCCTGTTCGCCACCCTGGTCCGGCGACCGGACTACGTTGACGCCAGTAGTCTGATCAACGGCAGCAGGGCCATGTCGTACGTGGCCGGCCCGAGCATCGGTGGCGTCCTCGTGCAGGTGCTCACCGCCCCGGTCGCGCTGGTCGCCGACGTGCTCACCTACCTGACGTCTGCGGTCTTCCTGGCCCGCATAAGGGTCACCGAGCATCCCGTACAGAGCGGCCCCGGCCTGGGCATGGCCGCTGGCGTGCGGTACGTGGCCCGCTCTGCGGTGCTACGGGCGATCCTGCTCGGCACCACCACGCTCAATCTGTTCAACTACATGTTCGCCGCGCTCTTCGTGCTGTACGTGACCACCGAGCTGGGCATCTCCCCCGGAGTGCTGGGCCTTGTCATCGGAGCCGGCGCGTTCGGCGGACTGCTCGGCGCAGCGGTCACCGGCCCGCTCAGTCGCCGGATCGGCATCGGCCCCGCGGTAATCCTCGGCTTCGTCGTCTTTCCGGCCCCACTGATCCTCGTGCCACTGGCTGGGGGACCACGGCCCCTGGTGCTCACGCTGCTGCTCCTCGCCGAGCTCGTCTCCGCGCTGGGCGTCATGATCCTCGACATCGCGGTCGGATCGGTGCAGATCGCGGCCACACCCGTGGCGATGCTCGCCGTGGTCTCCGGTTTCCGACGCACCGTCAACTACGGCATCCGGCCAGTCGGCGCCCTGATCGGCGGGGTACTCGGTGCCACGATCGGGGTCCGTCCCGCCCTCTGGATCGCCAGCCTCGGCGCCCTACTCGGCGTGCTCTGGGTCATCTTCTCCCCACTGCGCACCATGCGCGAGCTGCCCGAGGAGTGATGTCCCACCGCGGCGGGCCCGTTGAGAAGCAAGAGGCCCAACCGGCCCGGTCAGTGCGACGGTCGCCACGAGCTGCGTTTGCGTGCTGGACGAAGACAGCCGCAGCTCCACCTCGCCCGGCTCGACCACCCTTGCCCCGTTCCGCCCCGTGAACGAGAGCAGGTCGGACGGCACAGTGACGTCGCCCGGCAGCCCGTCAGAGGCTCTGGATCATCGTGGGGTCGGCGGCGAGCTGCCGCCAGTTGGCCAGGCCGACGTACTCTGCCTCGCCGATGCCGCTCCAGCTCATGAAGGAGAAGGCGACGACGAGCACCAGCGGCACGATCACGAAGAAGACCCGATAAACTTCCGGAGCTTTTCCGTAACTGCGCCGAACGCTCGAACGACCTGGCGTGTCGTCAACCCCCGTCCGTGAGGCAAGATGACGCGTGGAACGGGCACGCCGTTCCGGGACACTCGGTTGACGACGTCTGTGGTCGTTCTTCCTGACCGGTGAAGGAGACGCGGGTGGGCGCGGACGACGGACGCAGGGTGACCATCACCGCGATCGCACGGGAGGCCGGAGTGTCGGTGCCGACCGTGTCACGGGTGCTCAACGGTCGCTCCGATGTGGCCCCGGGCACCCGGGAGCGAGTCGAGGAGCTACTGCGCCACCACGGCTACCGGCGTCGCAGCAGCCGCAGCGTCCGCCGCGCCGGCCTCGTCGACCTGGTCTTCAACGACCTGGACAGCCCCTGGGCCGTCGAAATCATCCGGGGCGTGGAGGATGTCGGGCACGGCGCGGGTGTCGGCACGGTGGTCTCCGCGATCCACCGGCAGCCCACCGCGGCCCGGCAGTGGTTGCAGAACCTGCGCACCCGGGCCACCGACGGGGTCATCTTCGTGACCTCGCACCTGAGCCCGCCGCTGCACGCGCAGCTGCGCCGTCTCAACGTGCCGGTGGTGGTTGTCGACCCGGCCGGGGTGCCGGCCATGGACGTGCCGACGATCGGCGCCACCAACTGGGCCGGCGGGCTCGCCGCGACCGAACACCTGCTCTCGATCGGGCACCGACGCATCGGCTTCGTGGCCGGGCCGACGCACCTGCTGTGCAGCCGGGCCCGGCTCGACGGTTACCGGGCTGGTCTGGAGGCCGCCGGGGTGTCGGTGGACGACGCGCTGATCTGCGCGGGCGACTTCTACCACGCCTCCGGGTTCGCCGCCGGGGCGGCGCTGCTCGACCTCGCCGATCCGCCGACCGGCATCTTCGCCGCCAGCGACCAGATGGCCTTCGGCGTCTACGAGGCCATCCGGCGCCGAGGGCTGCGAGTCCCCGACGACGTCAGCGTCGTCGGCTTCGACGACCTGCCGGAGGCCCGGTGGGCCTCGCCACCGCTGACCACCGTGCGGCAACCGTTGGTCGAGATGGGACGGTTGGCCGCGCGGACCGTGTTGCGCCTGGCCCAGGGCGAGGGCATCGACTCGCCGCGAGTGGAGCTCGCCACGGAACTGGTCGTCCGCGACAGCACCACCGCCCCACCAACCGGGTCGCCTGACCCGTCGTGACGGCCGGAACTGTGTCGGAAAGCGGTTGGACCGGTTCCGACCTGCTTCCGAAAGTTCCGGCGTAGGGCGAGCTGGCGCGGTGAGCGACCGAGAGTCGCCCACCGCGCCGGACGGTCAGTGGTGGTGCGAGCGGATGGCCTTGCGAATGTCCACCGGCAGCGCGGGCGCGCCGTCGACCGGCGCCGGGTCCTCGGCGGTCGGCGCCACTCCCCCGGCGGCGATCCGGTCCAGGGTGGCCAGGCCGGCCCCGTCGATCTCGCCGAAGATCGTGTAGTTCGGGCGGAGCGCGGAGTTGGCGTACACCAGGAAGAACTGGCTGCCGTTGGTGTCCGGCCCGGCGTTCGCCATGGCCAGCACGCCCCGGGCGTAGACCCGGCGTTCACCGGTCGGGTCGGTGGGCGCAGGCGGCAGGTCGGTCGGCAGCTCGTCGCGGTACCGGTATCCCGGGCCACCCTCGCCGGTGCCGGACGGGTCACCGCACTGCAACACGCTCAGGGTGGGGTACGCGGTGAGCCGGTGGCACGAGGTGCGGTCGTAGAAGCGCTTGGCGACCAGGTGCAGGAAGCTCTGCACGGTGCACGGCGCGGCAGCCCGGTCCAGGGTCAACCCGATCGGCCCGTGGTTGGTCGCCAGGGTCACCCGGACGCTGCCCCGGGCCGGGGTGCGTCGCGGGTCGGGCGGCAGCGGCACCGGCCGGGCGGCCGGCTCGTCCGGCGTCTCGGCGTACGCGCACGGGCCGTGGGTCGTGCGCGGCGGCCGGGTGGCGGCGTCAAGGGCGGTGGGCGGCGCGGCGGACGCGGTCACCGCATCGGCCGACGGGCCCGGCGCGGCGACCGCGGTGGCGGACGCGCCGACGACCAGCGCGCCGGCGAGCACGGTCACCCCCGCGAGGCGGGTCAGCGCGCGCACCGGCCGGCGGGATGCCGCCACGCCGAGGCGCGGTTCGAGTTCACTCGACACAGGGATCCTCCTGGACTCGTGGTGCCAGAAAGACCGGAGTCTATGGAGGACAGCGCCTGATGTCGATCCGTCAGGGCAACTGGCGGCGGCGGCGCCACAGCAGCCCGCCCAACAGCGCCAGCATCCCCGCGCCGCTCACCGCGGTCACCGACCAGAGCCACCCCGAGCCGGTACGCGCCGGCCCAGTGGCCGCCGCCGGCCGAGGCGCACCGGGCGCCGCCAGCGCGGACGGCGCCGCCGCCGAGGGCGTGGCGGTCAGCTCGCCCGGCTCGACCAGCCGGCCGACGGAGGCGTCGCGGGGCAGCGTGAAGCCCCAGTCCAGCAGGGCGGCACCCTGCTCCCAGCCGCGCACCGGCGTCGACTCCGCGCCCAGCAACGTCACCACCAGCCGCCGCCCGCCGCGCTCCGCCGCACCCACGTAGGTGTGCCGGGCCAGGTCGGTGAAGCCGGTCTTGCCCCCGAGCGCACCCGGGTACCGGTAGATGAGCTGATTCTCGTTCTGGATCTGGAAACCCTTGGTGCGCTGCGCCGGCTGGGCCGGAATGGGAGCCAGGTCGGTCAGCGCGTACCGCCGGAAGGTCGGCTCGGCGAAGCACGCCCGAGCGATCAGCGCCAGGTCGTACGCGCTGGTGAACTGCCCCTTGCCGTCCAGCCCGGACGGGGTGACCGCGTGCGTCTGGAGCGCGCCGAGGCGGTGCGCCTGCTCGTTCATGGCGCGTACCCCGGCGGCCGCGTCGTCCGCCCCGCTGCCCAGCCGGGCCAGCGCGTTGGCCGCCTCGTTGCCCGAGTTGAGCAGCAGGCCGAGCCAGATGGTCTCGATGGTGTACCGGCCACCCTCGACCAGCCCGACCGCGGAGGAGCCGGGTTCGATGTTCATGTCGTCCGAGGTGACGGTGACCGTCTGCTTCGGGTCCAGCCGGGGCAGCATCGTGGCCGCCAGCAGGAGCTTCTGCACGCTGGCCGGCGTGCCGTACTCGTGTGGGCCGCAGCCGCCGAGCACCTGGCCGCTGTCCAGGTCGGCGACCAGCCACGACGTGGCGGTGACCCCCGGTGGTGCGGCGACGCCGGCCGGCACGACCAGGCCGGTCGTGTCCAACGCCGCGCCGCCGACCGCCCGCTGCTCCGGCACGGCGGGCGGAGGCGAGGGCCGGGGCGGACGGGACATCGCCTGCGCTGGCACCCGGGGGCACCGCACGGTCGACGCGGCGGACGCTCCCGCGGCGGCGACCGGCGCGGGAGCGAGCAGGATGGTGGACGCCGTGGCCGCCAGCAACGCAGCTCTCATGAGACCGACCCTAGTCAACAAGATCGCCCGGCGGGACGGGATGCCGTGGTCGATCAACCCACGTCGCCGCGACCACGCAGATAGTCGTACAGCGCGGCACTCCCCCGCACCCGGCGCAGGCTGCGGGTGTGCAGCTCCTGCTCACGGCGGGCAAGCTCGGCGCGGACCCGCTGGGCGCTGCCGGTGGTCCGCAACTCCCCCAGCACCGCCGCGATGATCTCAAACGGGTACGCGCCCCGGCGCAGCAACGCGATGACCTGCGCGGCGCGCAGGTCCGCCTCGTCGTACACCCGGTAGTTGGTGCCCGGGGTGCGACCCGGCCGCAGCAGCCCGCGCTCCTCCCACAGCCGCAGCTGCGGGGTCCGGACCCCGACCAGGGCGGCGACCTCGCCGATGCGGGCGCCCCGGCGTGGCGCGGGCCGGGTCGCCGGCGGGCTGGCCAGGACGGTCTCGAAGGCGCCGAGCACCCGGCGGATCTCGGCGCGTTCCCGGTCCAACTCGGCGTGGCCACCGTCGAGCGCCGCGAGGGCCGCCGGCAGGTCGCCCCGGTGCACCGCCGCCATGATCTCCCGGGTACGGCTCCAGCCGTGCCCCTCGGCCACGCGCCGCGCCACGGTCAGCGCCTGTGCGTGCTCACTTGTGAAGATCCGGTAGCCGCTCGCGGTGCGCCGTACCGGCGGCAGCACACCCAACTCGACGTAGTTGCGCACCTGCTGCACGGAGATCCCGACGGTGGCCGCGAGGTCGACGGCGCGCAGGCGATCCTTCGGCTCGGTGTCCACGACGGCAACCGTACTGGTTCCGACGTGATTTGAGACTTATCAGGTCGTCCCGACGAGTCCCTCGCAGCAATTCCGGCGAAAGTCTCTACAGGAGGATGAATGAGACAATGTAATCCGTCAGCCCGGCGGGAGGCTATCTCGCCATGACCTCGTGAAGGGTTCGCATGTCGCAGCCAGCATGGTCCGACGCCGACAGCCACGACATGATCGAGGTACGCGGAGCGCGGGAGAACAACCTCGCCAACGTCTCGGTCGACATCCCCAAGCGCCGGTTGACCGTCTTCACCGGTGTCTCCGGGTCAGGCAAGTCGTCGCTCGTCTTCGGCACCATCGCCGCCGAGTCCCAGCGCATGATCAACGAGACTTACAGCGCGTTCCTCCAGTCGTTCATGCCGAACCTCAACCGGCCCGACGTCGACTCGCTGCGCAACCTCAGCGCGGCCATCGTCGTCGACCAGGAGCGGATGGGGGTCAACTCCCGCTCCACCGTCGGCACCGCCACCGACGGGTACGCCATGCTGCGGATCGTCTTCAGCCGGCTCGGCGTGCCGTCGGTGGGCGGCGCGGGTGCGTTCAGCTTCAACCTGGCCGAAGGCATGTGCCTCACCTGCGAAGGGCTGGGCCGGGTCTCCGACCTCGACGTGAACGAGTTGGTGGACGTCGAACGCTCACTCAACGACGGCGCGATCACGGTGCCCAACTTCGCCGTCGACTCCTGGTACTGGCAGACCATCGTCGGCTCCGGCCTGTTCGACCCCGACATCAAGCTGCAGGACTACACGCCTTCCCAGTGGGAGGACTTCCTGCACAAGCCGGCCACGAAGATCAAGGTGGGCAGCAACAGCTGGACGTACGAGGGCCTCGCGGTCAAGGTCAAGCGACTCCTCCTGGCCAAGGACCGCGAGTCGATGCAACCGCACATCCGCGCCTTCGTCGACCGCGCGGTCACCTTCGCCACCTGCGGCGACTGCGGTGGCACCCGGCTCAACTCGGCAGCCCTGTCATCGCGGATCGCCGGCCGCAACATCGCCGAGTGCTCGGCCATGCAGATCAGCGACCTGGCCGCGTTCCTCCGGGACGTCGACGACCCGGCCGTGGCGCCGCTGATCGCCAACCTTCAAGACCTGCTGGACTCCCTCGTCGAAATCGGGCTCGGCTACCTCAGCCTGAACCGCGAGTCGGCAACCCTGTCCGGCGGGGAGGCGCAACGGGTGAAAATGGTCCGACACCTCGGCTCCAGCCTCTCCGACGTCACGTACGTCTTCGACGAACCCACCGTCGGCCTGCACCCGCACGACATCGCCCGGATGAACGACCTGCTGCTGCGGCTACGCGACAAGGGCAACACCGTGCTCGTGGTGGAACACAAGCCGGAGACGATCGCGATCGCCGACCACGTGGTCGACCTCGGGCCGGGAGCCGGCACCGACGGTGGCCGGATCTGCTTCACCGGCGACATCCCCGGGCTGCGCCGCTCCGACACGCTCACCGGTCGACACCTGGATCACCGGGTGACCCTGCGCGACGAGGTACGCCGACCGACCGGGCAGCTCGCCATCCGCCAGGCCGACCTGCACAACCTGCGCGACGTGGACGTCGACATCCCCCTCAGGGTGCTCACCGTGGTCACCGGCGTGGCCGGCTCCGGCAAGAGCTCGCTGATCCACGGGTCGCTGCGCGGCCGCTCCGGTGTCGTGATCGTGGACCAGTCCCCGATCCGTGGGTCACGACGCAGCAACCCGGCCACCTACAGCGGGCTGCTCGACCCGATCCGGACCGCCTTCGCCAAGGCCAACGGGGTCAAGGCCGCGCTGTTCAGCGCCAACTCGGAGGGTGCCTGCCCGGCCTGCAAGGGGATCGGGCTGATCTACACGGACCTGGCGATGATGGCCGGCGTGGCGAGCATCTGCGAACGGTGCGAGGGGCGACGCTTCACCGACGAGGTGCTCACGTACACGCTGCGCGGCAAGAACATCAGCGAGGTGCTGGCCATGTCGGTCACCGAGGCGCACAAGTTCTTTCCCAACGGGGCGGCGCACCAGATCCTCGGCCGGTTGGTCGACGTCGGGTTGGGCTACCTCAGCCTCGGCCAGCCACTGACCACCCTGTCGGGCGGAGAGCGCCAACGACTCAAGCTCGCCATCCACCTGGCGGAGAAGACCAGCACGTACGTCCTGGACGAGCCGACCACCGGCCTGCACCTGGCTGACGTGGACCAACTGTTGGCTCTGCTCGACCGGATGGTCGACGCCGGCAACACGGTGATCGTCATCGAGCATCACCAGGCGGTCATGGCGCACGCCGACTGGCTCATCGACCTCGGCCCGGGTGCCGGCCACGACGGCGGCCAGATCGTCTTCGCCGGCACGCCCGCCGAACTGGTCGCCCACGGCGACACCCTCACCGCAAACCACCTACGCGAGTACGTCCACGAGCCGGCAATGGTCGCCAGGAGGTAGCCCGGGGCGGCGGGGCGGGGCGCGCGGCTGCCTTCGCGATACGACATGTCGGGCGAGGGCTTCCGCGGCGGGCCCGCGAGGGCTTCCGCGGCGCGGCACGGCACGGCGGGCGCGCGGGCTGCCCACGCGGCACGGCACGGCTCGCGGGCGGGCTGCCCACGCAGCCGGTCGCGTGCGGATGCTTCTCAGGCGACGCGGCGCAGCCAGCGCCGCTGCCAGGGGGTCTCCACCGCCTTCGGGTGGTAGCCCGCCCGGACCCACGGCACCGCACGCTCAACCGGCAGGCCGTCGAGAATCGCCAACGCGGCCAACGCCGTACCGGTACGCCCCACCCCACCCCGACAGGCCACCTCGACGCGCTCACCGTCGTGCGCCCGCCGGAGCGCCACCCGCAGGGCGTCGAGGGCATCCGCCCGATCGAGCGGTACCCAGAAGTCGGGCCACCGGATCCGCCGGTACGGCCAGGCCGGCTCCGGCCCGGGCGCCAACAGCAGGGCGAAGTCGGCGGGCGAGGCCGCCGCACCGATACGGCGTCCACGCACGGTCGCCCCACTGGGGAGTACGAACACACCCGACTGCTCGGACCAGGACTCAGCGACAGTCACTCGAGCATTGTGCCGCCACTGCCGGTAGGGGTGGGCACAGACAGCGCCGCCCCCGGCTGGTGGGCCGGGGGCGGCCAGACCCGGGCCAGCAGCCCGGTCGGCACCGGCAGTGAGGACACCATCCAGGCGTCGACCCGCGCCAGGCAGTCGGC
>NZ_JBEXGR010000049.1:0-13637 GCF_040607415.1 Micromonospora sp. NPDC005291 | reverse complement strand
GGATGTTTTCGCGTTCCGGACGGTGCGTGGGTTGGCCGCGTCGTTGGGTGGGGTCGGGCAGGAGTGGGTTCCGGTGGCGCCGTTCGCGCTGCTGGGAGACGCGGATCGAAACGCCCTACCGGCCGGCCTCACCGACGCCTACCCCGCCGCACAGACCCAACTCGGCATGCTCGTCGAGCTGGCTACCAGCGGCGACCGGGCGGCCTACCACAGCGTCATCGCCCACCAGGTCCGGGACGGGCGGCCGTTCTCGGCCGACGCGCTGCGGACCGCCGTCGCGACGGTCATCGCCCGGCACGAGATCCTGCGCACCTCGTTCGACCTGACCGGCTACTCGGTGCCGATGCAGCTCGTGCACGCCGAGGTGACCCCACAGGTGACCGTGGTGGACGGCCGGGACGTGCCGGCGGATCAGCAGGTGCGACTCTTCCAGGAGTTCGTCGCGACTGAGCGGGCCACCCCCTTCGACCTGGCCGCCGCGCCACTGCTGCGCATCGTCGCGCACCAGGACAGCGACGCGAGTTGGTGGCTGAGCTTCACCATCTGCCACGCGGTCACCGAGGGCTGGAGCACCGCACAGTTGCTCGCCGAACTGTTGGCCGTCTACGCCGACCTGGCCGACGGGCGGAACCCGACCGAGACCGAACAGCCGACGGTGCGGTACGCCGACTTCATCGCCGCCGAGCTGTCCGCGTTGGCGTCCGACGAGGACCGGGACTACTGGCGCGCTGTGGTCGACGAGTGCAGTCCGTTCGTCCTGCCCGCGGGCTGGGGCGAGCCCGGCGAGCCGACGGCCATCTCGACCACCGTCGACCTCACGGACCTGGACGAGGCCGTCGCGCGGTTCGCCTCCGAGTCCGGCGTCTCGGTCAAGGCGGTGCTGCACGCGGCGCACCTGAAGGTGCTCAGTCAACTCAGCACCGAACAGCGCTTCCACGCCGGGCTGGTCTGCGACGCCCGGCCCGAGGTGCTCGGCGCCGACCGGGTGCAGGGTATGTATCTCAACACCCTGCCGTTCGGCTACGAGCGCACCGCCCGGACGTGGCGCGACCTGGTGACCGCGGTCTTCGATCGGGAGGTCGACCTCTGGCCCCACCGGCGGTTCCCGCTGGCGGAGATCCAGCGCGGCAGTGGCCGGCGGCTGCTGCGGGTGCTCTTCAACTACCAGGACTTCTCCCGCGCCGGGCAGCGGGCGACCACGACCGGCACCGAGCCGGTCGTCGTGGGTAGCGCCGGCGACGGTGCCACCGAGTTCGAGCTGTCGGTCTTCGCGCACCGGGGCAACTACCAGCTCTCCAGCCGCACCGATGTGCTCTCCCGGGTCAACCTGGAGCGGCTGGCCGGCATGTATCGGGCGGTGCTGGCGGCGATGGTCGCCGACCCGGACGGCGACGCCCAGGCGGTCCACCTGCCCGGTGGTGAGCGGGAGCGGCTGCTCGGAGTGGTCGACACCGGCATCGAGGAGCCGGTGACCGGCACGGTGGTCGAGCTGTTCCAGGCTCGCGTGGCCGCCGCACCCGACGCGGTCGCGGTGGTCGCCGGTCCGACCCGGCTGACGTACGCGCAGGTCAACGCGCAGGCCAACCGGCTCGCTGGGCAGTTGCGGGCCGCGGGTGCGGGCAGGGGCACGGTGGTCGGTGTCTGCCTGGACCGGGGCGTGGACCTGGTGCCCGCCCTGCTCGGCGTGATCAAGGCCGGTGCCGCCTACCTGCCGCTGGACCCGACTCAGCCGGCCGAGCGCATCGCGTATCTGCTCGCCGACGCGGGAGCCGCGACGGTGGTCGCCACGAGTGCCCACGCCGACGCGCTGGCCGGCTACGACGGGCACCTGGTGCTGCTCGACCGCACCGGCCTGACCGGCGAGCCGGAGATCGACCCGGCCCCGGTGAACGACGCCGACGACCCGCTCTACGTCATCTACACCTCCGGCTCGACCGGCCGCCCGAAGGGTGTCTGCGTCAGCCACGCCAACGTGCTGCGGCTGCTCGACAGCGCGCAGGAGCACTACGCCACCGACGAGACCGACGTCGTCGCGCTGTTCCACTCGTACGCCTTCGACGTCTCGGTCTGGGAGTTGTGGGGTGCGCTGCTGCACGGCGGCCGGCTGGTGGTGGTGCCTCCGGCGGTGGCCCGGGTGCCGGAGGACCTGCTCGACCTGCTGGTGGAGCAGGAGGTGACCCTGTTGGCCCAGACCCCCACGGCCTTCCGCGGTCTAGTCCGGTTGGCCGCCGACGGTGACCAGCGGCTGCGGCGGCTGGCGCTGCGCGCGGTGGTCCTGGCCGGCGAGCGGCTCGACTTCGCCGACCTCACCCCGTGGGTCGACCGGCTCGGCCTGGCCCGGATCGCCCTGGTCAACATGTACGGGATCACCGAGACCACGGTCTACTCCACCTATCACCGGGTCACCCGCGCCGACCTCGCTGCCGGGGTGGGCAGCCGGATCGGGCGCCCGCTGGCCGGTCTGCGCATGTACGTGCTCGACCAGCAGGGGCACCCGACGCCGCTCGGGGTGCCCGGCGAGATCCACCTGGCCGGGCACGGTGTGGCCCGGGGTTACCTGAACCAACCGGCGCTGACCGCTCAGCGGTTCCTGCCCGACCCCTACGGCCCCGCCGGCAACCGGATGTATCGCACCGGCGACCTGGGGATCCGGCTGCCCGACGGCAGCGTGGAGTTCCTCGGCCGGCTCGACGACCAGGTCAAGCTGCGTGGTTACCGGATCGAGTTGGGCGAGGTGGAGTCGGCGCTGGCCGCGCTGCCGGAGGTCGCCGAGGCGGCGGTCGTCCTGCGCGAGGACACCACTGGGGATCCCCGACTGGTCGGATACCTGGCCGGCGCGCTCGGGCAGCGGCCGAGCACTGGCGAGCTTCGCGCGGCGCTGGCCCGGACGCTGCCGGACTACATGATCCCGTCGGCCTTCGTGACGCTGGACCAGTTGCCCCGCAACAACAGCGGCAAGCTCGACCGGCGGGCACTGCCCGCGCCGCAGGACGGCGATCCCGGCGATGGTCGGGCCAGGGTCGGTCCGCGTACCGAGCTGGAGGAACGGGTCGCCGGGATCTGGGCGCGGGTGCTGGGCCTACCGGCGGTGGGCGTCGAGGACGGCTTCTTCGAGCTGGGTGGTCACTCGATCAAGGCGCTGGTGCTGGCCAGCACGCTGCGGACGGCCGGGCTCGACGTCTCGGTCGCGGACGTGATGGACCTGCAGACCGTCTCCCGGCTCTGCGCCGCGCTGGTCGACCGCACCGGACCGGTGCACGTCGACCGCCCGGTGGAGCCGTTCGAGCTGGTGTCCGCGCCGGACCGGGCCCTGCTGCCGGACGGCCTCACCGACGCGTACCCGCTGTCCCAGGTGCAGCTCGGCATGCTGCTGGAGATGCTGACCGACAACGGCTGGAACCACTACCACAACGTGGCGTCCTTCCTCGTCCGCGAGGACGACCCACTGGACCTGCCGACGCTGCGCGAGGCGGTGGACCTCGTGGTGAACCGGCACGAGGTGCTGCGCTCCTCGGTGGACCCGACCGGCTATTCGGTGCCGATGCAACTGGTGCATTCCGCCGTGCGGGTGCCGGTCGTGCCGCACGACCTGCGCGGCCTGTCCGAGGAGGACCGGCAGGCCGAGCTGCGTCGCCTGGTGGCCGCCGAGTACGGATCGCCGTTCGACGTCGAGCGGGCGCCGCTGCTGCGGTTCGCCGTCTGCCGGGAGACCGACCGGAGTTGGCGGCTGGTGCTGACGATCTGCCATGTGGTCGTCGAGGGCTGGAGCCTGCACGCGCTGGTCGCGGAGATCCTCGACCGCTACCGCACGATGCGCGTCGGCGCGCGAGCCGAGCCGGAGCCGCTGCCGGAGGTGCGGTTCGCCGACTTCATCGCCGCGGAACGCCGCGCCCTGGAATCCCCGGCGGACCGGCGGTACTGGCAGGACCTGATGGACCGGTGCGCGAAGTTCACCTTGCCCACCGGCTGGCGGCCCACGTCGCCGCCGCAGGCGCGTACCGCCCACACCGTCCAGGTGCCGTTCCGCGACCTGGAGCCGGGCCTTCGTGCGCTGGCCTCCGCCGCGCGGGTCTCGCTCAAGGCGGTGCTGCACGCCGCGCACCTGACGGTGCTCGGCCAGCTCACCGACGAGCCGCGGTTCTACAGCGGCCTGGTCTGTCACACCCGGCCGGACATGCTGGGCAGCGAGCGGGTGTACGCCATGTCGCTGAACACGCTGCCGTTCCCGTACGAACGCGACTCTGCCACCTGGACCGAACTGGTCCGCCGTGTGCATGCGACGGAGGTCGAGATGTGGCCGCACCGGCGCTACCCCGCGCCGGCGATCCGGCCGGCGGTCGCCGGCACCCGACTGCTCGACGTCTACTTCAGCTACCTCGACTTCGACGAGGTGGTCGGTGAGCACGTCGAGGCGGGCCCCCGGTACGCCGCCGCCAGCTCGGAGTTCGCCCTGGCCGTCTCCGCGGTCGCCGGGCACCTGGAGCTGAGCAGCGACAGCGACCACCTGGAGCGGGCCGAGGTCGAACGGATGGCCGCGATGTACCGGCTCGTGCTCGCCGCGATGGTGGCGGACCCGGACGGCGACGCCCGCGCGGTCCGGCTGCCCGAGGCGGAACGGCACAACGTGCTGGTGGCCTGGGCCGAGGCGGCCGACGAGAAACTGCCGGAGCCCGGCCTGGTGCCTGACCTGGTGCGGGACAGGGCTGCCACCGCGGGCGACGCGGAGGCGGTCGGTGAGCTGAGCTACGCCGGCCTCGACGCGGCGGCGAACCGGCTCGGCTGGCATCTGCGGGAGCGGGGCGTCGGGCCGGAGCGGGTGGTGGGGGTGCTGCTCGACCGGGGTACGGACCTCGTCACGACCCTGCTGGGCATCTGGCGGGCGGGCGGGGCGTACCTGCCGATCGACCCCTCGTACCCGGCGGCGCGGATCGCGTCCATGCTCACCCTGGCCGGGGCCACCGTCGTGGTCACCAGCACCGCCTACGCGGACCGGTTCACCGGCGTCGACCGGGTGCTGCTGGACGTCGACGCGGGGCCGATCGCGGCCCGCCCGGACGAGCAGCCCCCCGGCCGCACCGACCCGGACCAGCTCGCGTACGTGATCTTCACGTCGGGGTCGACGGGACAGCCCAACGGCGTGCAGGTCAGCCACCGCAGCCTGGCCGGCTACCTGAACTGGGCGGTGGACGAGATCGTCGCCGACCGGACGGGTGGCGCGGCGCTGTTCTCCTCGGTCGCCTTCGACATGGTGGTGACCACCATCTGGGCGCCGCTGGTCGCCGGGCAGCGACTGTGGCTGTTGCCGGCCGACGCCGGGCTGGACGAACTCGGCCCACGGCTGGCCGCGGCGGGGCCGTTCAGCTTCGTCAAGCTGACCCCGAGTCATCTGGACCTACTCGCCGGGCAGTTGTCGAGCGAGCAGGCAGCCGCGCTGACTCCGGTGCTGGTGCTGGGCGGCGAGGCGCTCACCGCGCGGACCTGCGCGCGGTGGCAGGAACTCGCACCACGGACCGTGTTGCTCAACGAGTACGGACCGACCGAGGCGACGGTCGCCGTCAGCCGCTACCCGGTGACCGACGCGCTCACCGGCCAGGTCGCGCCGGTCGGCCGGCCGCTCGGCGGGATGCGTACCTTTGTGCTGGACGCTCGGCTGAATCCGGTGCCGGTCGGCGCGGTCGGCGAGGTCTACCTCGGTGGGCCGCAACTGGCCCGGGGGTACGCCGGACGGCCCGACCACACCGCCGCCCGGTTCGTGCCCGACCCGTACGGGCCGGCGGGCTCCCGGCTGTACCGCACCGGTGACCGCGGCCGTTGGTTGCCGGACGGGCAGCTCGACCTGCTCGGCCGGGTCGACGACCAGGTGAAGATCCGTGGGCACCGGGTGGAGCCGGGCGAGATCCGCGCGGTGCTCCTCGAACATCCCGCCGTGCGCGACGCGGCGGTGGTGGCCCACCCGGCGCCCGGCGGGGGCAACCAGCTGATCGCGTACCACGTGGGTGGTGCCGAAGACCTGGCCGGGCACTGTGCCCGGCGGCTGCCCGCCGCCCTGGTCCCGGCGGCCTTCGTGCCGGTCGCCACCATCGCGCTCAATCCCAACGGCAAGGTGGACCTGCGGGCGTTGCCGGCGGTGCCACTGCGGACGGAGGCGGAGATCGCCCCGCCGCAGGGTCCGGCCGAGACGATCCTCGCCGGCATCTGGGCCGAGGTGCTGGACGTGCCGAGGATCGGTCGTCAGGACCGGTTCTTCGCCCTGGGCGGGCATTCGCTGCTGGTGGTGTCCGTGGTCACCGCGGCCCGGCAGGCCGGGCTCCCGCTCACCCTGCAACAGGCGATGCTGGACCAACCGCTGGCCGACCTCGCCGCCGCGCTCACTTCGGCCGGTCCGGCCCCGAGGGCCGGTGCGGCGCGAGCGGTGGCGCTGCCCCGGATCGCGCCATTGCCCCAGATCGCTCCGCTGCTCGCCGAGGCGCGGGTGCCCGGCGCGTCGCTGGCCGTGCTCGCGGACGGCGAGTTGGTGCAGGTCCTTGCCGTCGGGCACCGCACGGCGGGCGGTGACGCCCCGGTGACCCCGGCGACCATCTTCCAGGTGGGCTCGGTCAGCAAGCTGGTCGCGGCGGTGGGGGCGCTGGCCCTGGTCGACAGGGGAGCACTCCAGCTCGACGCGGACGTCAACGCGTACCTCAAGGCCTGGCAGTTGCCCGCCGACCGGCCGGTGAGCCTGCGGCAACTGCTCAGCCACGTCGCCGGGCTGACATCGACGGGCAGCACCGGACACCCGCGCGGCGGCCCGGTGCCGCCGCTGTCGGACCTGCTGCTCGGCCGTGGCGTGCCCACCGGCCCGGTGCGGGCGCTCGACGCGCCCGACCCGGTCGCGGTGGAGCGCAACAGCCACTTCGTGGTGGTTCAGCAGCTCATGGAGGACGTCACCGCGACACCCTTCGCCGACCTGATGGCCGAGCTGGTCTTCGCACCACTGGGGATGACCGGCAGCAGCTTCGACCAGAGCTTCCCGGAGACGTCCGGCCGACCGGTGGCCGCCGGGCACGACGAACGGGGCGAGCCGCATCCACACGGTTGGGAGATGCGTGCGGACCTGGCGGCAGCCGGCCTCTGGACCACCGCTACCGACCTGGCCGCGCTGACCAGGGAGATCCAGCTCGCCTACCGGGGTGATCGGGCACTGCTCAGCCAGGAACTGGTGATGGCGCAACTGACCGCCGGCCCGGGCGGCGTCTTCGGGCTCGGCTGCATGGTGGACCGCGTCGAGGGGAGCGCTGACACCCACGTGGAGTTCACCCACCGGGGCCACATCGCCGGCTACCGGGCGCTCACCACTGGTCGGGTTCCGGACGGGGCCGGGCTGGTGCTGCTGACCAACGGCGAGGCTGGCGACGAGGTCATGTCGCTGCTGATGTCGAACACCACACGGACGGAGGACATGTGATGACGACCTTGCCGAGCGTCTCCGCGACGGTCACCGACCCCACCGTCCGGCAGGTGCGGCACCTGGTGTCGATCCGCGACCTGACCGATGGGGACCTTTACTCGATAGTTGCCCGGGGCGCCGCGTTCGCCGCCGGGGAGTGCGGCAGCCCGCTCGCCGGGCAGGTGGTCGGGATCTGCTTCCTCAAGACTTCGACGCGCACCCGGACCGCCTTCACCAGCGCGGCACTGCGACTCGGCGCTGGCGTGATCCAGTACGGCCCGCAGGACCTGCAGACCAACACCGGAGAGACCAGCGCGGACACCGGCCGGGTGCTGTCCGGCATGCTCGACGTGCTGGTCGCCCGCACCGCCGGTGACCCGGCCGAGTTGCGGGCCTGGGCTGCCCAGAGTCGGATGGCGGTGCTCAACGCGATGAGCGCCGAGGAGCACCCCACCCAGGCGCTGACCGACCTGACCACGTTGCTGCGGCAGTTCGGCCGGATAGAGGGGCTGCGCCTGCTCTATCTGGGGGAGGCCAACAACACGGCCACCGCGCTCGCCCTGGCGCTCACCCGGTTTCCGGGCGTGGAGCTGGAACTGCGCACCCCGCCCGGCTACGGCCTGCCCGCACAGATCCTGGCCGATGCCACCCGCCAGGCCGGGATCAGTGGGGCGAGCATCGTCGAGCGGTGCCACATGTCCGACCTGCCGGGCGATCTCGACGCCATCTACACCACGCGCTGGCAGACCACCGGCACCGTGAAGCCGGACCCGGACTGGCGTCAGGTCTTCGCCCCGTTCCGTGTCGAACAGGACCTCTGGCGGCACAGCCCGAACGCGGTCTTCCTGCACGACCTGCCGGCGCATCGCGGCGAGGAGGTTACCTCGGAGGTGCTCGACGGGCCGGCGAGCATCGCGTTCGGTCAGGCGGAGAACAAGCTCTACAGCGCGATGGCGGTGCTTGAGTGGTGCCGATCGCACGCGGGTGGGACGACGCGGTGACGGTCACCGAGCCGCCGGGCAGACCCGCCCGCCGCGCGGCGAGGCTCACCCGCAACCGGGACTTCCTGTTGCTCTGGACCGGCTCGGGGCTCTCCGCGCTCGGTGCCCGGGCCACCTCCATCGGCTACACCCTGCTGGTCTACTGGTCGACCGGTTCCGCCACCGCAGCCAGCCTCGTCACCTTCGCCGCGCTGCTGCCGAACCTGGTCGCTCAGCTACCGGCCGGCGCGCTGGTCGACAGGTGGAACCGGCGTACGACGATGCTGGTCTGCACCGCCGGCCGCGTTCTCGGAGCCGGCAGCGTGGCGGCGGTGGTGCTGCTCGACGCGGTGCGGTTGCCGCACCTGATGGTGGTCGCGTTCCTGGAGGCCACACTCGGCATCTGCTACGCGCTGGCGGAACGGGCCGCGGTGAGCGCCGTGGTGCCCCGCGACCAACTGGGCGCGGCGTTGGCGGCCAACGAGTCGCGGGCCAACGCCGCCAGCATCCTCGGCCAACCGACCGGCACCGTGCTCTATTCCGTGGCCCGGTTCGCACCGTTCCTGTTCGCCACCGTGGTGCACCTGATGTCGCTGGTCACGCTGCTGTTCGTCCGACGGGACCTGCGGGCGCCCCAGTCGTCGCACGGCGGGGCGGGCGGGTTGATCGCCCAGATCAGGGAAGGTGTCGTCTTCATCTGGGGCAAGCTCTACCTGCGTCGGGCACTCTGTCTCTTCGCGGCCAGCAACATCCTCTTCCAGATCCTCGGCCTCGGTCTGGTGGTGCTGGTCAAGGACCGGGACGGCACGCCCGCGACGGTCGGTCTGCTGTTGGCGGTCAACAGCGTCTTCGGCATGGCGGGCGCGATGACCAGTAACGCCTACCTGCGCCGGTGGGGCATCCGCCGGATGATGATCGCCATCCACGTGCTGTGGGCGGTGCTGATGCCGCTGCTGGTCGTGGCACCCGGGCTGGTGGCGGTCAGTGTGCTCCTGGCGCTGATCAACTACGGCGCCGGGATCGGCAACGTGGCCGGGGTCCTGTACCTGCTCAGGACGACTCCCGACGAGCTGCGCGGCCGGGCCGGCTCGATCTTCACGCTGCTCTCCTCGGGCGCCAACTCGATCGGCGCGCTGTTCGCGGGCTTCCTGCTGGACGCCGCACACATCGAGGTGGCGTTGGCCGTCGTGGGCGCGACGATGGTGGTGATCGCGGTGTTCGCGGTGCTGGCTTTCGGTACCCGTACCGCCGCGCGGGCGGAACGGGCCGAGGCGGACGCCGAGCGGGCGGCGGCGGAGCGGGCGGACGCGGAGATGGCGGGGACGGCGGCCGGTCGTGACCCGCGTGGTTGAGTCCCGATATCGAGGAAATATGGCTGCCCACGTCAGGCTGCCGGCAGTGAACCGACCTTGGCGTGGAGGAGACCGACCGATGAGCGAGAACGGCACGTGGCAGCCGCACGAGATCATCCCCAGCAGCGCCGGATGCGCAGCCACCGTTGACGGGCTGATCGGCCATCTGCGGGAGCTGGACCTGACGGCGTTACTCACCGCCGAGAAGGCGCTGGTGTTCCAAGGCTTCGGCGTCGAGCCGGGCGCACTGGACCCGGTGATGGACATGTTGCTGCCCAACCGGCTCGCCTACGTGCATGGCAACTCGCCCCGCACCAAGGTCGGCCGCAACGTCTACACCTCGACGGAGTATCCGGCGCCGTACACCATCTCCATGCACAACGAGCTGTCGTACGCGGCGCACTGGCCGGCCCGCCTGCTGTTCTACTGCCAGCTCGCCGCGCCGACCGGCGGCGCCACCCCGGTGGTCGACGCCAACCTCTGGCTGGAGTCCCTCGACCCTGAGGTCCGCGCCGCCTTCGCGGGCGGGGTGTGCTACCAGCAGAACCTCCACGACGGCCTGGGGCTGGGCAAGAGCTGGCAGCAGACCTTCGAGACCGAGGACCGGGCGGAGGTCGAGGCGTTCCTCGGCGGCACCGGGGCGACCTGGAAGTGGACCGCCGACGGGCTGCGGGTGAGCCAGGTCCGCCCGGCCACCACCCGGCACCCGGTGACCGGGGTGGAGGTGTGGTTCAACCAGAGCGACCAGTGGCATCCGGCGGCTCTGGACGACGAGGTCGCTCGGGTGATGACCCAGGTGATGACGCAGGACGAACTGCCCCAGTCGGTCACCTTCGCCGACGGCAGCCCGATCCCCGACGAGTACGTGTTCCAGATCCGCGACCGAGGGCTGGACGCGGCGATCGACGTGGACTGGCGCGTCGGTGACCTGCTGCTGATCGACAACGTGCTGGTGGCGCACGGTCGGCGGCCCTACACCGGGAGCCGCCGCATCCTGGTGGCTATGTCGGACTGACCGGGGCATCGGCCGGCGGGAGGAGAAATGTGGAGATGATGGGGGCCGAGGTACGCGGCCGGTGGCTGCGGACCTTCCGCCGAGCTGAGCGGTCCGACCTGCGGCTGGTCTGCTTCCCGCACGCCGGTGGGAACGCCAACGTGTTCCAACCCTGGGCGGGCCTGCTTGACGGCGCCACCGATCTGCTGGCGGTCTGCTACCCGGGTCGGCAGGACCGGCTGCTGGAGCCCTGCGTGGATCAGATGGACGTGCTCGCCGAGCGGATCAGTGACGTGCTCGTGCCGTACCTGGACCGGCCGATCGCGTTCTTCGGCCACAGCATGGGCGCGTCGGTGGCGTACGAGGTCACCCTGGTCCTGGAGTCCCGGTACGGGTTCACGCCGAGCGTGCTCTTCGTCTCGGGGCACGGCGCGCCGCACGTCTGCCGGGTCGATCTCGATCCGGATCTCGCCGACGACGAATATCTGCTCGGCCGGATCGGTGCCCTGGGCGAGGTCGATCCGGTGCTGCTGCGGTCACCGAAGCTCCGCGAGCTGATCATGCCCTCGCTCCGGGGGGACCTGCGGATGCTCTACCGCCACCTGCCGCGGGAACCGGCGAAGGTCCGAGCCCCGATCGTCGCCTACCTGGGCACCGAGGACCCGACCTGCACCACGTCGACGGTGCGGGCCTGGGGGGAGTTGACGACCGGCGGCTTCGAGTCGGCGACGTTCCCCGGTGACCACTTCTATCTCGTGCCGGAACAGGAGCAGGTGGTCGCCGCGGTGACCGCCCGCCTGGGCTGACCGACGGACCACGCCCCAAGGGACGGTCGCGGAAACCGGCCCTTGAGGTGCGGTCTGTCCGTGGCATCCGGCCATGGAGCCAAAAACCCGTTGGCGGATCACGGCGACCACTGCTACTTTGCCGGAGGCCGTGCGAGAGAACGAGGAGGTGGTACCCGTGAACGTATCGACATGGGTGCTTCCCTCCGGGGTCACGGTCGGGCGATAGGTCGTCCGGGAGCGCCGCTCACGAGCACTCCCGAAAGGTACGACCATGCAATTCACTTCCGAACAGCGCCTCGACGACGGCGTCCTCGAGCGCAAATTCACCCTCGGTGAGATCCCCGGCATCCTGTGGACGCCGGCATCCGCATCCGCATCCGCACCGGCGCCGCTGATCCTGGTCGGCCACCCCGGCGGACTGCACATGATGTACCCCCGACTGGTGGCCCGGGCCCGGCACTCCGCGGCGGAGGGCTTCGCCGCGGCCACCATCGAGCTCCCCGGGGGCGGTGACCGGCCCCGTTTCGCCGCCGCCGAGGAGGCCCGTGCCGACCTGCGCAGGGCGCTGCAGGCCGGCGAGCCGGTCGACGACGAGATCGTTGACCGGCTCGTCCTCCCGCTGGTCGAGAAGGCGGTCCCGGAATGGCGGGCAGCCCTGGACACCCTCCTCTCGCTGCCCGAGATCGGCGGCCCGGTCGGGTACGCGGGAGGGGTGATCGCCATCGGCATCCGGCTGGCGGTGGTCGAGCCGCGCATCTCGGCCGCCCTTCTGTTCGCCGGGAGCTTCGTGCCCCGCACCATGTTCGAGGAGGCCCGGCAGGTCACCATTCCGCTGCAGGTCCTGCTGCAGTGGGACGACGAAGGAAACGACCGGCAGTTGGCCCTGGACCTGTTCGACGCCTTCGGCTCCAAGGAGAAGACGCTGCACGCCAATATGGGCGGGCACACCGGCGTCCCGCAGTTCGAGGGGGACGACGGGAACCGGTTCTTCGCTCGGCACCTGAAGTGAGGTCGGGCCGTCAGTCCGGCAGCAGACGTTAGGAGCTGTCGGTCAGGACGCCGCTCATCGAGGACAGGTCCCGGCCCTCCTCGATGACGGTGGCCAGCAGACGCACAACCGCCGGCTCGCCCCACACCTGACGCGCGAGCAAGCTGGGTGACCGGCCCGACGCCAATCGGCGTCGGGCCGGTCGGTGGGCCACTCTGACATACGGACAGCTTCAGTAGTCGATGTTGATGGCGGCGATCTGGCGGGTGCCGTTGAAGACGATGGCGGGGCCGGCAAATCGGGAGCTGGAGCTCATCGATGAATGGGCGGAACGTGGCATGCTGACCAATTCCGTCGCTGCCCCTGGCAATGTGCTGTCTGGCTGGCCGGGGCAACGAGGTCTAGATTTCTTCGCGGTTGACATCGGCGACGGCGAGGGGTGCACGTGGGCGACGAGAAGGTCAGCGACAGAGGCTTCCGGGATGGGTTCGACCTGCTCGTCACCCCCGACGCCCGGTTCACGCGGTTGCTGCGACGAGACCTGCGGCGGACCAGTCATACGTTCGCCATCGCAGGCATGCTGCTGTCGATCACGAGCCTCGGTACGTTCATGGCCGACGGCGCCTGGATCCTCGCCGGGCTGTTCGGCCTACCGTTCGGGGTGGTCTGGTGCTTCGCGGGGGTGATCAATGGTTCGCTGTACCTGCGACGCAACCCCGAGATGCTCGCGCCGGTGCGGTACGCGTTCACCGCGGAGGCCATCGAGTGGCACACCGTCCACACATCACTCCGGTTGCCGTGGACGGCGATCAAGCACGTCAGTCGTATGCGGGAGGCGTACCGCCTGGACTGTGCAGACCAGCACCCGCGGTACCTGTGCCGCACGACACTGACCCCGTCACAGGACGCGCAGGTGGCCGCGTACCTCGACGAGCGGTTGGCCGCGCGGCTGGCTGCCGAGAAGCCCGTGCGGCCGATGCCACCCAGTGGTGGTAGCTCGTAGCGCGAGCGGCCCGGCGCCGATCGGCGCCGGGCCCGGGGGCCGCGCCGGGGGGGGCCCCCGCCACCGGGGGAGTATCTCTCTATGGTGGTTTTTTTTGGGGGGGGTT
>NZ_JBEXGR010000048.1:0-15194 GCF_040607415.1 Micromonospora sp. NPDC005291 | reverse complement strand
CCGACTCCGCCAACCCGAACACCGCCTCCTACGAAGTCACCACCGAGCACCTCGCCGACTGGATCGCCACCCGCGGCTACGCCACCAGCTGACCCACGGACAGATGACCGAAGGGCCGGACCCCCACCAGGGGCCCGGCCCTTCGTCGTCGTTCGGGTCAGGGCTCGCTGCTCGCGCGGACCGGCTCGTCGTCCGGGGTTGGTTCGGCTGCCTCTAACCGGTGGGCTCGTCGACGCAGCCACCAGGTGCTGGCGAGGCCGGCGAGGATCGCGAGGACCAGCCCGATCCAGGAGATGTCCTTGAGCCAGTGCTCGGCCGCCCGGCCCACGGTGAACAGCAGGTAGGTGGTGCCGAACGCCCAGACCAGCCCGCCCGCCGCGTTGGCCAGCAGGAACCGCCGGTACGGCACATGCAGCGCCCCGGCGAGCGGGCCGGCCAGGATCCGCAGCAGCGCCACGAACCGGCCGAAGAAGACCGCCCAGACGCCGTAGCGGGCGAAGCTCTGTTCGGCCCGGGCAAGCTGGGCGGGGCCGAGATGACGGGGGAAGCGCCGGCCCAGTCGGGCCAGCAGTGGGCGGCCACCGCGACGGCCGACCGCGTACCCGATGGAGTCGCCGACGATCGCGCCGGTGGCGGCGGCCGCGGCCACCCACTCGGGCTCCACCACTCCTGTGGCGGCGAGCAGGGCGGAGCTGACCAGGACGATCTCGCCGGGCAGGGGGACGCCCATGCTCTCCACGCCGATCACGCCGCCGACAAGCAGGTAGACCGCAATCGGCGGCAACGACACGAGCCAGTGCTGCACGTCGAACACGGTTGACACCCCTTCCCCGGCCAACCTCGAACCCTACCGGCGAGCCGCCGCCACGGCTGGCCGGCGAGTTCGTCGGTGGGCCAGCGAACGCCCGCTAGCGCGTCCTAGGAGGCTAGGGGTTGGATCGGGCGCGGGGATGTCCGAGTCAGGTTGCATAACTAGCAAGACGGACGTACGGTTTTGTTGAGAGCGGAATCGGCGGTAAGTGCTACCTAACCTCGGCGGCACCCCGGCCGGTGCGACAGACTGCTCAGGACTACTCACGGTCGCTGGTGTGAAGGAGTACGACGTGGCGAGCCTCGACACCTTCGGTGCGAAGACCCAGCTACGCGTCGGAGACGCGAGCTACGAGATTTTCAAGATCGACAAGGTGGACGGCCACGATCGGCTGCCGTACAGCCTGAAGATCCTGCTGGAGAACCTGCTGCGGACCGAGGACGGCGCGAACATCACCGCCGACCACATCCGCCAGCTCGGCGGGTGGGACCCCACCGCCGCCCCGAGCGTGGAGATCCAGTTCACCCCGGCGCGGGTGCTCATGCAGGACTTCACCGGCGTGCCCTGCGTGGTCGACCTGGCCACCATGCGCGAGGCCGTGCGCGACCTGGGCGGCGACGCCACCAAGGTCAACCCCCTCGCCCCGGCCGAGCTGGTCATCGACCACTCCGTCATCGCCGACCTGTTCGGTCGCGCGGACGCCTTCGAGCGCAACGTCGAGCTGGAGTACGAGCGCAACAAGGAGCGTTACCAGTTCCTGCGCTGGGGCCAGACCGCGTTCAACGAGTTCAAGGTCGTCCCGCCGGGCACCGGCATCGTGCACCAGGTCAACATCGAGTACCTGGCCCGCACCATCATGGAGCGCAACGGCCAGGCCTACCCGGACACCGTGGTCGGCACCGACTCGCACACCACGATGGTCAACGGCCTGGGTGTCCTGGGCTGGGGCGTCGGCGGCATCGAGGCCGAGGCCGCGATGCTCGGCCAGCCGGTCAGCATGCTGATCCCCCGAGTGGTGGGCTTCAAGCTGCACGGCGAGATGCCGGCCGGCACCACCGCCACCGACCTGGTGCTGACCATCACCGAGATGCTGCGCAAGCACGGTGTGGTCGGCAAGTTCGTCGAGTTCTACGGCCCCGGCGTCAGCGCCGTGCCGCTGGCCAACCGAGCCACCATCGGCAACATGTCCCCGGAGTACGGCTCCACCGTCGCGATCTTCCCGATCGACGCGGAGACCATCCGCTACCTGGAGCTGACCGGTCGCGACGCCGCGCAGGTCGCGCTCGTCGAGGCGTACGCCAAGGAGCAGGGCCTCTGGCACGACCCGGAGATCGAGCCGGTCTACTCGGAGCGCCTGGAGCTGGATCTCAGCACCATCGAGCCGTCGCTCGCCGGCCCGAAGCGCCCGCAGGACCGGGTGCCGCTGGGCGCCGCCAAGACGCTGTTCCGCTCGGCGCTGACCGACTACGTCGCCGACGACTCCGTCGGTGAGCGCGACCTCAAGCCGGGTGTGCCCCGCGAGGAGCTGCCGCGCGGCGCCAACGGCCCGGCCGACGAGGCCAGTGCCGAGTCGTTCCCGGCCAGCGACCCGCCGGCCAACGAGTTCAGCGACCCGGCCGACGAGCCGCGCGACCTGGAGACCGCCGCGGTCGGCTCCGGCGGGCGGGCCACCAACCCGATCCGGGTCACCGGTGCCGACGGCGTGGAGTACGAGCTGGACCACGGCGCCGTGGTGATCGCCGCGATCACCTCCTGCACCAACACGTCCAACCCGCAGGTGATGATCGGTGCCGCCCTGCTGGCCCGCAACGCGGTCGACAAGGGCCTGACCCGCAAGCCGTGGGTGAAGACCACCCTGGCGCCGGGCTCGAAGGTCGTCATGGACTACTACGAGCGGGCCGGTCTGACCCCGTACCTGGACAAGCTCGGCTTCAACCTGGTCGGCTACGGCTGCACCACCTGCATCGGCAACTCGGGTCCGCTGCCCGAGGAGGTGTCCGCCGCCGTCAACGAGCACGATCTTTCGGTGGTCTCGGTGCTCTCCGGCAACCGGAACTTCGAGGGTCGGATCAACCCGGACGTCAAGATGAACTACCTGGCGTCCCCGCCGCTGGTGGTCGCGTACGCCCTCGCCGGCACGATGGACATCGACCTGGCCAACGAGCCGATCGGCGAGGACACCGAGGGCAACCCGGTCTACCTGCGGGAGATCTGGCCGAACAGCGCCGAGATCCAGGACGTCATCGCCCAGGCGATCGGCGCGACCGGGTTCAGCGCCGCGTACGCCGATGTCTTCGCTGGCGACGAGCGGTGGCAGTCGCTGCCCACCCCGACCGGCGACACCTTCGCCTGGGAGAACGACTCCACCTACGTGCGCAAGCCCCCGTACTTCGAGGGCATGCAGCAGGAGCCGAGCCCGGTCGTCGACATCGCCGGTGCCCGGGTGCTGGCCAAGCTGGGTGACTCGGTGACCACCGACCACATCTCGCCGGCCGGCTCGATCAAGGCCGACTCCCCGGCCGGCACGTACCTCGCCGAGCACGGTGTGCCGCGGCACGAGTTCAACTCGTACGGCTCCCGCCGGGGCAATCACGAGGTGATGATCCGGGGCACCTTCGCCAACATCCGGCTGCGCAACCAGCTGGTGCCCGGTGTGGAGGGCGGCTTCACCGTCAACCACCTCACCGGCGAGCAGACCTCGATCTACGACGCCTCCGTGGCCTACCAGGAGGCCGGCATCCCGCTGGTCGTGCTGGCCGGCAAGGAGTACGGCTCGGGCTCGTCGCGCGACTGGGCGGCCAAGGGCACCATGCTGCTGGGTGTCCGGGCGGTCATCGCCGAGTCGTACGAGCGGATCCACCGCTCCAACCTCATCGGCATGGGCGTGCTGCCGCTGCAGTTCCCGGTGGACACCACCGCTGAGTCGCTCGGCCTCACCGGCACGGAGACGTTCACGTTCACCGGCGTGACCGCCCTCAACGACGGCGAGACCCCGAGCACCGTGCGGGTCAACACCGACACCGGCGTGGAGTTCGACGCTGTGGTCCGGATCGACACTCCCGGTGAGGCGGACTACTACCGGCACGGCGGCATCCTGCAGTACGTGCTGCGCCGCATGATCGCCAACTGACGTCGTACACCTGAGAAGGGCCGCTTCCCGCGCTTGCGGGCAGCGGCCCTTCGCACGTCTCTGCCGACGGGGTGCACGCTCAGCGCAACCGCAGCGCTACCGCGCGGGCCTCCTCGTCGGTGAGGGGCAGGAACCAGAGGAAACGGCGGACGATGGCGACCGGATCGGGTCCGCCCGGCTGGCCGCGCAGGTCGCGGATCGCCTGGCGGGTGATCCGCGAGAACTCGGGGATCAGGGTCGCGCGGCGGGCGACGTCCTCCGGCGCACCCTCGACGGTGACCGGGACATGATGCGGGAGCAGTGCGAGCGGCTGGCCGAGGTGGCCGCCCTGCCGAACGTGTCGCTGTTCGTCGTGCCCGCCGACATCGGCATGTATCCGGGCCTCGGTGGGCCGTTCACCATCGCGGAGATGCCGGACGGGGCGCGGGTCTCCCACGTCGACAGTCAGGCGCAAGCGCAGCTCATCGACAAGGCAGCCGACGTTGCTACCCTGGACCGACGGTGGGAGCGCATTCGTGACGCAGCCCTGTCCCGGGCGCAGTCCCTCAATCTCCTCAGAGAAGCGGCAGCATCATGGACCTGACCGGCGCTCGGTGGCGCAAGAGCAGCAGGAGTGGCAACAATGGCGGCGACTGTGTCGAGGTAGCCGACAACCTCGCGGGCACCATCGGCGTACGCGACTCCAAGGACCCCGCCGGTCCGGCGCTCGCCTTCGAGCCGGCGGCCTGGACCCGATTCCTGGTGATGGCCAAGCGCGGCTGACCCCCACTGTCCTACCGGGTGAGTTCGTCAGCCCGGTCGAGCAGCGCGCGACGCTCGACGGTTGAGCCCACCGCTGCCGCCGCCTCCCGGAACAGTCCGGCCGCGCGTCTCCGGTCCCCCTGCCGGGCCACCAGGTCGGCTTCCACCGCCACGGCGAGCGGGTTGCCGTCCAGCCCGCCACCGGCACGCGCCGCTTCGAGCAGACCCAAACCGGCGACCGGCCCGTACGCGTAGCCGTGCGCGACCGCGCGGTTGAGCGCGATCACCGGCGAGGGTCGGATACCGATCAGCGCGTCGTAGGCCCGCGCGATCGTCGGCCAGTCGGCCTCGTCGGCCGAGGCGGCGGTGGCGTGGCAGGCGGCGATCCGGGCCTGCCAGGCGTACGGCCCGTCGTGGCGTACCCGGGCGAGGGCAGCCAGGCCCTCGGCGATGGCGGCGCGGTCCCACCGGTCGCGGTCCTGCCGTTGCAGGGTGAGCAGGGCGCCGGCGGCGTCGCGGCGGGCGTCTCGGCGGGAGTGCTGGAAAAGGGACAGCGCCAGGAGCGCGGCGACCTCGGACTGCTCCGGCATCAACTGGTCGAGCAGCCGGGCCAGTCGGACCGCCTCGTCGGCGAAGGCCGGCTCGCCGTCGGCGACGTAGCCCCGGGTGAACAAGAGGTACAGCACGGCGAGGACGCCAGGCAGCCGCTCGGTCAGTGCCGGCCCGCTCGGCACCCGGTACGGGATGCCGGCCTGCGCGATGCGGGTCCGGGCCCGGGTCAGCCGTCGTGTCATCGTCGACTCGTTGACCAGCAGGAGTCGAGCGATGTCGGCGGTCGGCACACCGCAGACGGTCCGCAGGGTCAGCGCCACCCTCGCCTCGATCGCGAGCGCCGGGTGACAGCAGGTGAAGATCAGGCGTAGTCGGTCGTCCACCACGTCCTCCCCCATCCCCGGCTCGGGCTGCGCGTCGACCGGTGTGAGGAGCGCCAGGTCGTGCAGCTTGCGGCGCTCCACGGTGGCCCGGCGCAGCACGTCGAGCGCCCTGTTCCGGGCCACCGTCATGAGCCAGCCGCCCGGGTTGTTCGGCACACCGTCGGCGGGCCAGCGCTCCAGGGCGACAGTCAGCGCCTCCTGGGCGCAGTCCTCGGCCAGCGCCCAGTCCCCGGTCACCCGGATCAGGGTCGCGACGATCCGGGGGTACGCCTCGACGCTGGCGGCCGCCACGGCCTCCGCCGCCGCGCCGGTCGCCCCGGTGACGTTGCGGTGCGCGCCGGCCGGTGCTTGTGTGCGGACCGGCCGGCGCTGCGGTGTGGACAACCCGTCAGGCGGACTGGTCCGCGAACGGGCGCAGTTCCAGCCGCCCGTACCGTGCCATCGGGTGTGCCCGCGCCACCTCGATCGCCTCGTCCAGGTCCGCGCAGTCGAGCAGGTCGAAGCCCACGATCACCTCCGTGGTCTCGGCGAACGGCCCCTCGGAGACGAGCAGTTCGCCGTCGCGGACCCGGACGGTGGTGGCCGCGGTGGTCGGTGCCAGCTCGTTGCCGGCGAGGCGGCGACCACGGGTGTCGTTCTCGACCACCCACTTGTCGATGTCGGGTTCGGGGGTCGGGTCGGTGTCCGGCTCGCTGTCGGTGCAGACGAACATCATGTACTTCATCTGGTCGCTCCCTGGTGTCTCGGGGTATCGCCAGCATGACGATCGGCCGAGGCCGTTCCGGACACCCTCCGCCGAAAAACCTCGTCGACCGTCGGTCAGTTCGCCTCCGTGGCGCGGCGGCGGGCCTCGCGGGTCTTCATGGCGTGCTCCATCAGGGTGACGAGCACCTCCTTGCTGGACTCGCGCTGGCGGGCGTCGCAGAGCAGCACCGGCACCCCCGGGTCCAGGTTCAGCGCGGCCTGCACCTCGTCAAGCCGGAACTGCCGGGCGCCCTCGAAGCAGTTCACCGCGACCACGAACGGCGTGCCCCGGCCCTCGAAGTAGTCGATCGACGGGAAGCAGTCGGCGAGCCTGCGGGTGTCGGCCAGCACCACCGCCCCGATCGCGCCCAACGCCAACTCGTCCCAGACGAACCAGAACCGGTCCTGCCCGGGCGTACCGAACAGGTACAGCACCAGGTCGTCGCTGATGGTGATCCGACCGAAGTCCATGGCCACGGTGGTGGTGGTCTTGCCCTCCACACCGGACAGGTCGTCGATACCGACCCCCGATTCCGTCAGCACCTCCTCGGTGCGCAACGGCCGGGTCTCGCTGACCGCACCGACCATGGTCGTCTTTCCCACGCCGAAGCCGCCGGCGACCAGGATCTTGATCGCGGTGGGCAGTGGGGTCGCTCCCGCCGGCCGGTCAGAGTGCCCGTAGTCCATTGATTACCGCCTCGAAGATGCTGTTGTCGGGAACACCGGCCGTGGTCTGCGGCTCGCGGACCTGCACCAGGCTGCGGGCCGCCAAATCACCGAGGAGCACCCGGATGGTGCCCACCGGCAGGTCGAGATGGGCGGCGATCTCGGCGACGGACTGTATGCGCTGGCACAGCCCGACGATCGCCAGATGCTCCGGACCGAGACCGACCTCCGGGTTGACCTCGGCTCGGGTCGCGGTGACCAGGGAGATCAGGTCGAACGTGCCGGTGACCGGTCGGGCCCGACCGCGCGTCATCGCGTACGGGCGCACCACCGGACCCGCATGGTCATCCACCCACTGATGGTCTGCGGACTCCCCCTGGACCGTCATCGCCGCTACCTCTCGCCGGCCGGCTGCTCGGTGCGGGACGGGGATGCGACGTACTTGCCGACGCGGGTGACCAGCATCGCCATCTCGTAGGCGATCAGACCGACGTCGGCGTCCTCGGTGGCCAGGACCGCCAGGCAGGCGTTGCGTCCGGCTGCGGTGACGAACAGGAAGGACGACTGCATCTCGATGATGGTCTGCTGCACCTGACCGCCACCGAAGCGCTTACCGGCGCCTCGGGCCAGACTCTGGATGCCGGCCGCCATCGCCGCGAGGTGCTCGCCGTCGTCCCGGCTCAACCCCTGGGAGGAGGCCATCAACAGGCCGTCGGTGGAGAGCGCGACCGCGTGTTCGGCCTGCTTCACCCGGCCCACCAGGTCATCCAGCAACCACGTCAGGTCGGCACTCGAAGCCGTCTTCTGGGTCACTTCGTCGTCCTCTTCTCGCCCGGCTGTGCGCCGTATTCGTCTGGGGCTTGACCGTCACACCGCGCGGGTACCCGCGTCATCACTGCTCGGTCAGGTGGCTTCCGGGTCCTCGTCGGTCGGCTCGGGAGGCGCCGCCGCCGGAGCGCCGGAAGCGCCGCCGAGCAGCCGAGCAGCGTCGGTCCGACCGCGTCGGGTGCCGGTCTGGTAGGAGCTCATCATCCGGCGCACCTGCTCCGGCGGGCGCGCCACATCCTCGTCGTCGGCCTCCGACATCGCCGGGTCGTCCCGTAGCTCGGGAGCGATGTTCGCCTGTCGGACCCGGACGGGCAGGCCCGAGTCGGTCCGATCCGCCTCGGCTCGGGCGGGTGCTGGAGCGTCGTCGGTGTCCGCGGCCGGCGCGCCGGCGGGGTCCGCCGGTCGTGCGCGGTCGACCGCGGGCAGACCGGTGGGGACCGTGGGGGATTCCAGGGCCGGCTGGCTGGGGCCACGCCGGGCCCGGGTGGGCAACTCCGGTGTACCGGTGGTCGGGGTTGTCCGCTGTCGGGTGGGCAGGACGGTCTCGGCTCCGGCCTCGTCGGCCGGTGTGGTCGGGGCGGTGGTGTGGGCCGAGATCGGCGCCGCCGGGGTGACCGGTTCCGGTACGTCCGGCGCAGTGGTCGTCGGTGCGGCCAGCGCGACCGGTGCGAGGAAGTCCGGTCGACCGGTGTCGGCGGAGGGCGCCGACGGCATCGGGATGGCCGAACCGGCTCGGAACGCCCCGGAGTCCTCCGGGCCAGCGCCGCCGTCGGTGACCAGCTCCTTCGGGATCAGCACGACCGCGGTGGTGCCGCCGTACGCGGATTCCTTCAGCCGCACCCGCACGCCGTGCCGCTCGGTCAACCGGCTCACCACGTACAGCCCGAGGCGGGCGGCGTTGGCGAGGTTCAGCTCGGACTGGTCGACGATCCGGTGGTTCGCCGCGGCCAGGTCCTCCTCGCTCATGCCGAGGCCCCGGTCCTCGATCTCGATGGCGAACCCGTTGGCCACCAACTGACCGCGGACCTCGACCGTCGTGTGCGGCGGGGAGAACGACAGGGCGTTCTCGATCAGCTCGGCGAGCAGGTGGATGATGTCGCCGACCGCGCGGCCGGCGAGCGAGACCGGCCCGAGCGGCAGCACGTTGACCCGGGTGTAGTCCTCCACCTCGGCCACGGCGCCGCGCACCACGTCGACCATCGGGACGTTGCGCCGCCAGGCCCGACCGGGGGTGGAGCCGGAGAGCACGATCAGGTTCTCCGCGTTGCGCCGCATCCGGGTGGCCAGGTGGTCGACCCGGAACAGGTCCTCCAGCTCCTCCGCGTCGTGTTCGCGGCGCTCCATCGCGTCCAGCAGGGTGAGCTGGCGGTGTACGAGTGCCTGCGTGCGTCGGGCCAGGCTGAGGAAGACGTCGCGGACGTTGCGGCGCAGGTCGGCCTGCTCGACGGCCGTACGCAGGGCGGTCTCCTGAACGGCGTTGAACGCCTTGCCGACCTGACCGATCTCGTCGGTGCCGAATTCCAGCGGGGGCGCCTCGGTGGCCACGTCGACCTCCTCGCCCCGCCCGAGCCGCTCCACCACCCTCGGCAGCCGCTCGTCGGCGAGCTGCCAGGCGGCCTGGCGCAGCCGTTCCAGCTGGCGCAGCAGGGTCCGTGCCGTGGTGATCGAGACGACGACGGAGGCGATGACGGCGAGCAGACCCAGGCCGGTGGCGAGCACCAGGCGAACGACGACCATCACGGCCACGCCGGTGGCCCGGCCAACGATGCCCTCACCGCCGGCGGTCACCGCGTCGTTCACCTCGGCCAGTGCGGGCTCGACCGTGCCGCGCCACTGCTCGGCGCCGATCGGCAACTGGGTCGACGGCCGGCCCTCGCGGATGATGCTGTCCTGCACGGCGCGCAGTTGGGTGAACGTTTCGCCCTGGACGAGTTCCTGATAACGGCGTTGGTCGGCGTCGGCGAGCCGGACGCGGGTCTCCTCGCCGACGAACCGCTCGGCGCCGACCAGGGCGACGTACCGGGCGTACTCCGTGCCGCTCATCCGGCCGTTGCCGAAGAGGCCGCTGAGCAGCGCGTCCTCCTGGGAGATCAGCTCCTTCATCCGGTTGAGCTGGATCAGGGCCGCCGCTTCGGCGGCGATCTTCTTGTCGTCCAGACTGCCGGTGACGTCGTAGATCTGGAAGATCGACTCGATCGCGCCGGTGTACGCCTCGGCGGCGGCGACCCGGTCGATCTTGCGGCCGAGCACCTCCGCTCGGGTCTGCTCAAGCGCGTCGATCCGGGCGATCGTCGCGTCGAGCTGAGCGTCGAGTGCCGAGCTGCCGGCCACGTCGACCTGCCAGTTGCGCACCGAGTCGCCGAAGTCACCCGCCAGCTGTACGGCCTTGCGCTGCTCGACCTCAAGTGCCGTCCGCTGCGCGGCGTCGGGATTGCTCAGGTACGCCTGGGTCAACCGCCGCTCCAGCTGGAGCTCCTGCAGCAGCGGCTCGCTCGGCGTGTAGACCTTGCTGTTGAGCAACTGGACACCGAGCAGGTTGAAGCCGTCCCGCAGGGTCACCCATGCCGCGAACATCCAGAGCGCGACCAGGGAGAGCAGCAGGGCGACAACCTTGGTGCGGATACTCGTACCGCGAGAACGCATTGAACCGTCCCAGGCCGGGCGTTGACTCAGCTCATCAACGGGTGATCGTAAGGGGCGACGTCCCACCGCAGCGGGGCATACGGGGCTGAGGCTCTGCGTACGCTAGCAGTGTCCACACAACCCCTCAAGTTGTTGTTTTTGTTGCCCGGTAACCACAATCCACCACCGAATGGCCGCCGTCGGAGATGCGAACGGCAGCCAAACGGCAGGCGGCGAGCACCGCCGCGCGAACGATGGCGGTCGGACAGTACAGCTCCTTGCCGTACCACAGTGGAGGGTGCTCCTGAGTCGCGAGTTCATGCAGGTAGGCGTGCCCCCGGGCCACCGCGTCATCGACCCGTGGCACCGTCGTCGGCACCGCCAGCAGCACCTGCAGGGCGTACGCCGTCTCCTCGGCGGTGCCGGCCCACCTTCCCCACGAGCCGTCCGCTCGTTGGCTGTCCAGCACCCAGTGGCCCGCCCGGTCCACCGCCTCGGCGGCCGCCGCGCCCCTCCCGAACTCCGTCAGCGCCAGCACGCAGCAGGCGGTGGCGTAGTACGGCGAGGCGTGCCAGCGGTCCTGCCAGGCGCCGTCCGCGCTCTGGTGCCCGGGCAGCACCACGCTCAGCCGGTCGACCGCCCGGTGGTAGCGCGTGTCCGCGTCCGGGTGCCGGGCCACGTGCTGCCCGAAGGCGTCCAGCACGTGGGCGTTGGTGGTGACCGAGAAGCCGTCCTCGCCCGGCCAGGTGCAGAAACCCTCAGCCGTCTCGTACGCCCACAGGCTGGCCGGGTCGGCCGGACGGCCGAGCCGGGCCAGCGCGTCGAGCGACACCGAGGTGGTGTCGGCGTCGGTCGGCAGGCCGTCGCCGGTGGCGATGCCCTGGGCGCCGGTGGCACCGGTCAGGCTCGCCAGGACGGAGTTCGGCGGGTTGATCGCGACGCCCGCGCGGCGCAGGCTGCTGAGCACCCAGGCCCGCTCGAAGACGGTGATCGGGGCCGGGCAGGGCACCGGGCCGCCGCCCTCGCGGATCAACGTCTGCAGGAAGGCGTGCGCGGCGGGGCCGGCGTCCGGGCCGGCCGTGGTCAGCCATGCCGCGGTCGCGGCGGGCGACGCGCCGACCGCGGTGAGGGTGGGCCCGGCGTCGGCCGGTGCCGCGTCCAGGATCTCGTAGAAGTGGGCCAGCTTCGGCGGTAGCGCCGCGCCGGCGGCCACCGCGGACCGCACCACGCGCAACCGGCCCGGGTTGAGCCCGACGGGCAGCGCCAACGGCGGGCGGGGCAGCCGGTCAGCGGTCGCCCGCTCCAGACCGGCGAGCCGGTCGTTGATCGAGCCCACCAGCGCCGGCACGATGAGGTCCAGGGCGGGGGTGTCCGGCAGCGCCCGTGCGTCGATGGCGAGCAGGGTGCCGGTGAGCGCACCGAGCCCACGGGCCACCGGGGCGAGCAGGTCCGTCCCGGCCCGGCCGTCGACCAGTGCAGCGAGCAGCGCGTCGGTGGCGCTCAGCGTGGGCACCAGGGCGTACCCCTCGGGTGGGCCCCACGCCCCGTCCGGACGCTGACCGCGCAGCAGGAACGCGATCCGCTGCTGGTGCCCGGCCAGCCAGGGGGCGTCGGCGACCAGCCGACCGGTCTCGTACACCGAGGCGGCGACCTGCCCCCACGGCCGCAGGGCAAGGCCGGCGATCAGCTCACGGGCGGCGTCGGTGGCCGGGTCGCCGCCGGTCGTCGCGTCGGCGAACACCCGGAACGCGCCGTCACTCATCGCGCGCCCCCCAGAAGTCCGACAGTTGGTAGAAGCCGCCGGTGAAGGAGATCTGCCGGTTCAGGTAGTCCGCCTGGCGGGGGCAGCGCTCGCCGAGGGCCGCCAGGTCCCCCCGGGACCGGGCGGTCAACTCGGCCAGCCGGCTGTGCACCTGCGCCGGGTCCTCGACCAGCAGCAGGGCGTTCAGGTCGCCCCACTCGGCGTCCCTACCGTGGGTGGCCAGGTCGTTGACCAGCCGCAGTACGCGCTGCACGCCACGTCCGGCGTCGAGCAGGTCGGTCAACTGGGCGAGGGTCTTGTCGTCGCCGGTGGCGATCCAGTGCGTGACGTTGACGAAGGAGCAGGCGAGGTTGTCGGCGTTGTCCAGGTAGCGGTCCAGGTCCGGCAGACGCCGCCCGGTGGTCGGGTCGGTCGGCAGGTTCTTCCAGTCCCACTCCCGGGCCACGGCGGCGAGCATCCGGGCCAGCTCCTCGCGCCAGATCGGCCGCAGCCGGGCGAACGCCGGCACGGTCGTCAGCTCGTCGCGCAGGTCGGCCAGAAGCCGCGCCAGGTGCCGCCCCGGCGGCGGGGCGGCGCCGTCGGCCACCGCGAGGCAGTCGGTCACCACCTCCTGGACGTCGTCGACGGACTGGGCGAGGTAGTCGACCTGCCAGTCGGCCGCGAAGACCCAGAGCAGGGTACGGGTGGTGATCCGCAGCTCCGCGGCGGTGTGCCACGGCGCGGTGAAGGCGATCGCGGTCGCCACCGAGCTGAGCAGCGCCGCATCGAAGGGCGCGGCGTCGAACAGCTCGGGGTGGGCGGCGGTGACGCCCTGCAGGTCGCGTACGCCTCGCACGGCGAGTGCGCACACCCGGCCCTGCTCGGCGACCGCGTCCCGACCGGCCTGAGCCGGTCGCGGCGCCCCCGTCACGATACGACCGGGCGCTCGACCGGGGTGAGGATGAGCTCGGCCCGCTGCTTGGGTTGCAGCGAGGCGCCCATCCGGGGTGTCAGGTCGACCGGTTGGCGAAGCTGGAAGCGGTAGCGGCTCAGCACGGTGCTGACGATGAGCTGGGCCTCCAGCAGGAACAGGTACTGCCCGAGGCACTGGTGCGGGCCTCCGCCGAACGGGAAGTAGGAGTAGCGGTAGCGCCGCCGGGGCAGCTCCGGCGCGAACCTCTCCGGGTCGAAGAGCGCCGGGTCGTTCCAGAACGTCGACATCCGCTGGGTGACGTACGGGCTGACCAGCACGGTGCCGCCGGCCTTGACCCGCACCCCGCCCAGCACGTCGTCACCGACCGCGGTCCGCGGGATCATCCAGCCGGCCGGGTAGAGCCGCAGCATCTCGTCGAGCACCATCCGGCCGTAACGCAGCTGGGGCAGGTGCTCACGGCCGACCCGTTCGGCACCGACGACCCGTTCGATCTCGTCGGTCATCCGCTCGGCCACGTCGGGTCGGGAGGCCAGGACCGGCCAGAGCCAGGAGAGCAGGGCGATGGTGGTCTCGGTGGCGGTGGAGAACATCGCGACCACGTCGCCGCGGATCGCGTACTCGTCGGGCTCGCTGCCGTCGGCGCGGGGCCGGCAGAGGGTGGAGATGATGTCGTCGCCGTCGGTGGGCCGGGCACGGGCCTCCCGGATGATCGGCAGCACCACCTCGTCGATGGTGCGCACCGCCTCGCGGAAGGGCCGGTCGCCGGGCATCGGCACCGCGTACGGCACGGCGGGCATCAGCAGTCGCGGGAGCATCGCGGTGGTGACGGTGTCCAGCGCGGCGCTGATCCGTAGCGCGTCCGGCACCGAGATCCGGTCGGCGAAGAGCACCCGCATGGTGGTGCGCAGCACGATCTGGGTCAGCTCGGCGCCACCGTCGATCGGGCGGCCCTCCCGGGCCGGCTCCAGCCACTCGTCGACCGCCTCGTTGATCGCCTCGGCCATCTTGTCGACGAGCGTCTCGGCCCGCTTGGCGGTGAACAGCGGTTGCAGGGCGCCCCGGCTGGACTCCCAGACTTCGCCCTCGGCGACCAGGATGGCGTCGCCGACGATCCGACGGACCGGTCGCCAGAGCAACCCGTCGCCGTCGCGCGTGTAGTTGGCAACGTTGTCCCGCAGCACCCGTTGTAGGTGCTCAGGGTGGCTGACCAGATAGGGGCGGAACGAGCCGAGGTTCAGTCGGATGACGTCGCCGTCGGCGGCCTCCGCGAAGTCGACAAGCGCGCCGAGCGGATCGCGGACCAGTGCGGGCAGAACGCGCCGCAGCGGGATCATCCGGGGTTCGGTGCTGGCGGTGGCGGGGCCCGCCTCGGAAACCTGCGACATCGAACCACGTCTCCTCGTCGTCCCGGCGACCGCAGTGGTCCACTTCGGTCGCACAGGTTGATGAACTTTCACCTTCTGGGCCGACGGAAGCATCTCACCAAACGCGGGGCACCTCCAGACTTGCGGACGGTGGAATTTCCACCCCACAGGCCACGCTCGCGTCGGTGACGCACCCGTCGCGGTCCTGAGTGGAGATTCAGGCGCTCATCCGCGCAGGCGTACGCGTCACCGGCCCCACGGCACGGGCGGACGCCCCAGCGCCGTCCACCGGGTCGGCCGTGACACCGGCACAGGCGGGCGACGTCGGACCGATCGGGGACGCACCGGTACCCCCGAATCCGGGCGATGCCGGGCACCCTGTGCCAGGCTCTGTGGCATGGACGACAAGACCATCCTGAACCGGATCTCCGAGCTGGTCGACGAGGAACACAAGCTGCGTGCGGATGCCCAGGCCCACGAGTCGGGGACTGAGGGCGACGCCAGCGAGCGACTGCGCGCCCTGGAGGAGTCCCTCGACCAGTGCTGGGACCTGCTGCGCCGGCGGCGGGCCGCCCGGGAGACCCACGGCGACCCGGACGCACAGGGCGAACGCCCCAAGCCCGAGGTGGAGCGCTACCTGCAGTAACCGGCGTGGCGGGTCGGGCGGCCCAGCCGCCC
>NZ_JBEXGR010000047.1:0-18912 GCF_040607415.1 Micromonospora sp. NPDC005291 | reverse complement strand
TGCCGTTCCCGCCGCCAGAGCTGTTCATGCAGTTGCCCCGTCGGCCCCGCGCCCCGCGCCCCGCGCCCCGCGCCCCGCGCCCCGCGCCCCGCGCCGAAGATCGTGCTCGATCCAGGAAGTAGTGGTCTCACCGACGCGCCGATGCCACTCGATCCTGGATCGAGCACGATCTTGATCGCTAGCCCTGGCGATCACGAGGCCAGCAAGGCGTTTAGCCCGATTTGTCACCCAGCAACCACCGGTCACCGGAGCCGGCGCGAGGCGCGGGCCGCGCGGCGAGCGCGGGCCGCGCGGCGAGCGCGGGCCGCGCGGCGAGCGCGGGCCGGGCGGGGAAGGCCGAGCAGGAGCACCACCAGGACCAGGGCGGTCATCGCCAGGGCGCCCGGGGCCTTCGTGAAGCGGGCCAGGTTGGTGCCGTCGGGCAGGGCGAGGAAGGCCGCCGCCGAGGCCGGCAGCACGAACCACGTCGTCCGGGGCGCGGTGAGCGCGAGCAACGCCAGGGGCCAGGTCGCGTACCAGGGGTGGAAGACCGGGGACAGGACGACGGTCGCGACCAGTGCCAGCGCCGCGCCGTGCTGCGCCACCCGGGGGCGGGTCGCCTCGATCCGAGGCGTCCGCTGCCGGACGTCGGTCAACGCGCGCAGCATCCGCCAGGCCCTGCACCAGAGCACCAGCAGCACTCCGGCGAGCAGCAGCAGCGCGACCGCCCGGACCACCGGCACCGCCTGCGGGTCCCGGCCGACCAGTTCGCCGGAGTAGTCCACGACGAAGCCGACGGCGGTGGGCGGCGACGTCCACTGCTCGGAGTCGCCGCTGTGGGTCAGCCCGCCCACCCAGCCGAACCCGAGGCCGGACAGCGCCGAGGTGACCAGCAACGCGGCGAGCAGCCCGCCGGCCAGCCAGCCGCCGTCGCGCAGCAGCGCCCGTACGGTGTAGCGACCGTGCACCGCTGCGAGCGCGGCGAACGGCACCACCACGACAGCACTGGCCTTCACCATCACGGCCAGCCCGAGCAGCGCTCCGGCGAACAGCAACGCCGACGGCCGGCCCGGTCGGCGGACCACGATCAGGAGCCCGCACAGCAGCAGGCCCAGCATCAGCGCGTCATTGTGCGCCCCGGCCACCAGGTGCACCCCGACCAGCGGGCCAGCCAGGGCCAGCCAGGCCGCCCGCCGGGTCGGCATCCCGGCCGCCCGGGCCAACCCGGGCAAGCAGAGTACGGCCAGCAGCAGCCCCGCCACGGCGATCACGCGCAGCAGCACGACCGTGCCGATCAACCCGCCGCCGAGGCCCACCGCGAGCGCGGCGAGCAGCACGAAGACCGGCCCGTACGGTGCCGGAGTGTCCCGCCAGATCGGCGCCACGGTGTCCAGCCACGGGCAGCCCGCCGCCGCCACCCCCACCGCGTACGGGTCGACGCCGTGCGCGTACGTCCAGCCCTGGCAGGCGTACGAGTAGACGTCCCGGCTGCCCAGCGGCGGCGCGACCAGCAGCGGCAGCGCCCACAGCCCTGCGGTGGCGTACGCCCAGCGGGTCGACGGCGCGCCTTCGCGCAACGACCACCACGCGCCGACCAGCAGCGCGGTGCCGACCAGCCAGCAGGTCAGCGTGGCCGGGCCGCCCGGGGCTCGCCAGATCGACACCGGTGTCGCGCCCAGCGGGGCGTCGGGCAGTGCCCCGCCGAGGTACCCGGCCACGGCGAGCAGGACCGCGCCGGCCAAGCCGACGTAGCGGGCAGCCGATGCCGCCGCCGGCGAAACAGGCGGCAGCAGACCGGGCGGCGGAGCATGCGGCGGGCCAGACCCCGGCGGAACAGGAGGTGGGGGTGCGCCGGGAGTGATCACCGGCGCACCTTCCCTCAGTCGGCGGCGACCGGCTGACGGGCCGCCCGAGCCGACCGTACCAACCGGATGACCAGCACGATCACCAACAGCGTCATCAGCGGCGCACCGACCGACTTGGTGTACCGGGGCAGGCCGGTGCCGTCGGGCAGCACCAGGAACGACGAGAACAGGGCCACCACGGTGAACCATCCGGTCCGCCGGGCCGTGGCCGCCAGCACGGCCAGCGGCCAGATCCAGTACCAGGGGTGGTACAGCGGCGCCAGGGCGACCGTGGCGGCCAGCGCCAGGCCGGCGTGCCACAGCGGCTCCCGGGTGCGGGCCCGCCACCACAGCCAGACCAGCAGCAGGGCCAGCACCGCCATGCCGATCGCCCGGGTGACCGGGAGCGCGTCGATGTGCCCACCGAACGGCACCGCCAGGTAGCCGATGGTCTGCCCGACCGCGGTGGACGGCGACGTCCAGGCGATCACGTCGCCGCCTCGGGCCAGCCCGCCGACCCAGCCGAAGTCCAGTCCGGCGGCGACGGTCACCCCGGCCACGACAGCGACCGCGCCGCCAACCACCCATCCGCCCTGCCGGATCAGCGCCCGGATCGAGTATCCGCCGACGATCGCGGCCAGCGCGGCGAACGGCACCACGACCAGCGCGGTCACCTTGATCGCGGCGGCGAGGCCGAGCAGCACGCCACCGGCGAGCAGCGGCCCGGGGCGGCCGGGCCGGGAGGCGATCACCGCCAGCCCGGAGACCAGCAGGCCGACCATCAGCGCGTCGTTGTGCGCGCCGGAGACGAGGTGCACGGCGACCAGCGGGCAGGCCAGCGCCAACCAGATCGCCCGTCCGGCGGGTACGCCGGCACGCCGGGCCAACACCGGCAGGCTGAGAGCGGTCAGCGCCACTCCGGCCACCGCGATCAGCCGGAACGCCACGATCGCGCCGGTGAGCGAGCCGGTGGCCTTCACCACGGCGCCGGACAGCACCACGAACAGCGGCCCGTACGGTGCCGGAGTGTCCCGCCAGATGTAGGAGATGGTGTCCAGCCAGGGGCAGGGCAGCGCGGAGACACCCTGCTCGTACGGGTTGATCCCGGCCGCGTAGCTGGCACCCTGGCACGCGTACGCGTAGACGTCGCGGCTCGCCAGCGGCGGCGCGATCAGCACCGGTAGCAGCCAGAGCCCGACGGTGATCAGCGCCCAGCGGGTCGATGGCACGTTGTCGCGCAGCGACCACCAGGCGTAGGCCATCAGCGCGGTGCCGATCAGCCAGGCGGCGATGACCAGCGGCCCGTTCGGGCCCTGCCAGATGCTGACCGGGGTGGGGCGCAGGGGTGACCCGGGCAGGGCGCCGCCGAGGAACGCGGCGACGGCGAGCAGCGCCGAACCCGCCAGTCCGATCCAACGCGCGAGGTGGTGAGGCACGCCGGACATGCTGCCAGTACGGTGGTCGCGGTACGGAGGTGGGCATGCGGCGCAGTCGGGTGGTGGCGGTGGCCACCGGTTCCGCCGCCGTGCTCGGCGTGCTCTGGCTGGCCCTGCCGTTGATGGGCTCGGACCTCGCCGCGCAGGTCGCCAGGGCGGACTTCTTCGCCGCCCACGGTGCGACGCCGGTGGATCTGCGCTGGTACGGCGGGGTGCAGCAGTTCGGCTACAGTCTGCTGTCCCAGCCGATCATGGCGCTGCTCGGCGTGCGGGTGACCGGTGCGCTGGCGCTGGTGGCGTCGGCCGCCGCGCTGGCCGCGCTGCTGGTCCGCAGCCCGGTGCCCCGGCCACTGCTGGGCAGCCTGGTCGGGGTGGTCACGCTGGCCGGCAACCTGGTCTCCGGCCGGGTCACCTACGCCCTGGGTGTGGCGTTCGGGCTGGCCGCGCTGCTCGCGCTCACCCGAGGCGTACCCCCGGGCGCGAGGCTGTGGTGGCGGCTCGGTCTCGCGGCGGGCTGCGCGCTGCTGGCCTCGGCTACGAGCCCGGTGGCGGGTCTCTTCGTCGGTCTCGCGGGCACCGCGCTGCTGCTCAGCCGCCGGTACGCCGACGGCCTGGCGCTCGGAGTCGCGGCGGCCGTGCCGCTCGCCGCGACGGCGCTGTTCTTCGGCGACGGCGGTTGGATGAACATCAGCCGCACCGACACACTGCGCGCGACGCTGACCAGTCTGGTGGTGGCGGCGTTGGTGGCGTACCGGCCGGTGCGGTTCGGCGCGCTGCTCGCCGCAGCCGGGGTGCTCGCCGCCGCCCTGGTGCACACTCCCGTCGGGCTGAACGCGACCCGGCTGGTGACGATGTTCGCGCTGCCGGTGTTGGCCGCCGCCGCCCACCCGCCGGCCTGGCTCTCCGAACGGCTGGCCCGCCGGGCGGCACGCCCCACCCGAGCCCGGCTGGTCGGCGGTGTCAGCCTGACCGCGCTGCTGGTGGCGGTCTGCGCCTGGCAGCCGCCGGTGGTCCCCGCCGACCTGCGCAGCATCGGCGACCCGACCAGCGCGCCCGGCTACCACGCGCCGCTGCGTGCGTTCCTGGCCGGACAGCAGCTCACCGGCCGGGTCGAGGTGCCACCGACGCGCAACTACTGGGAGGCGGCGCGGCTGGGTGAGGTGCCGCTGGCCCGGGGCTGGCTGCGGCAGGCCGACATCGACCGCAACCCGCTGTTCTTCACAACCGTGCCAGGCGCGGCCGGCACCGGCGTACCGCTGACCCCGTCCACCTACCGGGCCTGGCTGGCAGAGAACGCCGTGCAGTTCGTGGCGGTGCCGGACGCACCCCTGTCCTGGGTGGGGCGCGCCGAGGCGGAGCTGGTCGAGGGCGGGTTGCCGTACCTGACGCCGGTCTGGTCGGGCGAGCACTGGCGGGTCTGGGCGGTGGCCGACCCGACGCCACTGGTCGCCGCTCCCGCCGAACTGGTCCGCGCCGACGGCGCGGCCGTGACCTTCCGGGCACCGACCGCCGGCCCGGTGGCGATCCGGGTCCGGCACAGCCGCTGGCTGGCCGCGTCCGGCGGCGCCACGGTCGCCGCCGACGGCGACTGGACCACCGTCACGGTCCCCCGCCCCGGCGATTACACCCTCGGCAGCTGACGGGCTCTTACGTCTCCAGGACGCGCTGGGCGGCGGCGCGGGAGCGCCGGCCGACGCGCAGGTACTCGTCGAGGAACTCCCCCGGGTCGTCCCGGCCGAGCAGCCGAACCACCCCGGCCAGCTCGACCCCGTGCCGGGGCAGCTGGTCGCCGGCCCGGCCCCGCACCAGCATCAACGCGTTGCGGACCTGCGCTGCCAGGGACCAGCCGGCGGCCATCTCGGCGGCGTCCGCCGGGTCGATGAGGCCGGCCCGCTCGGCGGCCGCGAGGGCGTCGAGGGTACGCGTGCCGCGTAGCGCCGGGATCGCGCCGGCGTGCCGGAGCTGGACGAGTTGCACCGCCCACTCCACATCGGCCAGCCCGCCGCGACCCAGCTTGGTGTGGGTGGCCGGGTCGGCGCCGCGGGGCAGCCGCTCGGTCTCCACCCGGGCCTTGATCCGGCGGATCTCGACGACCTGCTCGCGGGTCAGCCCGTCGGCCGGGTACCGCACCGGCTCGATCATCGCCTCGAACTCGACGCCCAGGTCGGCGTCGCCGCAGACGAACCGGGCCCGCAGCAGCGCCTGCGCCTCCCACACCCGCGACCAGCGGGCGTAGTACTGCGCGTACGCGGCGAGGCTGCGTACCAGTGGACCCTGCCGGCCCTCGGGGCGCAGGTCGGCGTCAACGCCCAGAGGCGGGTCGGGGGCGGGCACGCCGAGCAGTCGGCGTAGCTCCTCGGCGATCGCGTGTGCGGCGGCGCTGGCCGCGCTGTCGCCGCTGCCGGTGGGCGAGTCGTAGACGAAGAGCACGTCGGCGTCGGAGAGGTAGTTCGACTCGTACCCGCCGAGCCGTCCCACGCCGATCACCGCGAACCGCAGCCCGGGTGGGGCCGGCTGGCTGGCCTGGGCGGCGCGCAAGGCGGCAGCCAGGGTGGCGTCGGTGACGTCGGCGAGCGCCGTACCGACCTCGGTGATGTCGGCCAGACCGGGTGCTCGCTTCGCGCCGTCGGGACGGGTGGGGGTGGGTGCGAGCGCACCTGCCCGGCAGAGCACGTCGGCGCACGCCACCCGGACCAGCTCCCGACGCCGCAGCGCGCGCACCGCGCGGGTCGCCTCGACCGGGTCGGTGTGCCGGGCCGCCGCCGCGAGGAACCCGTCCCTGAGCACCTCGCTGGAGCGCGGCGCCAGCTCGTTCTCCTCGGCCAGCAGCCGCAGCGCCTCCGGGTCCCGGGCGAGCAGGTCGGCGACGTAGCGGGACAGTGCGAGCACCCGGGCCAGCCGACGGGCGACCGGGCCGCCGTCGCGCAGCAGCCGCAGATACCAGGGGGTGCTGCCCAGCTTGTCGGAGACCTTCCGGTAGTTGAGCAGCCCCCGGTCCGGCTCCGGCGCGTCGGCGAACTCGCTGAGCAGCACCGGCAGCAGTGTCCGCTGGATGGCCGCCGTCCGACTCACCCCGCCGATGAGCGCCTGCAGGTGGCGCAGCGCCCCGGCCGGGTCGGCGAAGCCGAGGATCTCCAGCCGGTGCCGGGCGGCCTCGGGGGTGAGCCGCAGCCCGTCGGCCGGCACCCGGGCCACCGACTCCAGCAGCGGCCGGTAGAGCAGCTTGGCGTGCAGCCGGCGTACCTCGGCGGCGTGGGTGACCCACTCGGCCCGGAAGCTCTCCACGGCGCTGCGCCCCGGCGCTGCCGTGAAGCCCAGTGCCGCGGCGAGCCAGCGCAACGCGCCCGGCTCGGTGGGCACCGTGTGCGTACGGCGCAGGCCCTGCAGTTGGAGCCGGTGCTCGACGCTGCGCAGGAAGCGGTAGCCGCGCAGCAGCGCCTCGCCGTCGGCCCGACCGACGTAGCCCCCGGCGACGAGCGCGCGCAGCGCCGGGATGGTGCCGGGTGCCCGCAGCGTCTCGTCACCGCGGCCGTGCACGAGTTGCAGCAACTGGACGGCGAACTCGATGTCGCGCAGCCCGCCCGGGCCGCGCTTGATCTCGCGCTCCAGCTCCTTCGGCGGGATGTGGTCGATGATCCGGCGCCGCATGGCCCGGACGTCCTCGACCGCCTCGGGTCGTTCGGCCGCCCGCCAGACCAACGGCGCGAGCTGGTCGATCCACTCCTGAGCCAGCGGCAGATCCCCGGCGGCCGGGCGGGCCTTGAGCAGCGCCTGGAACTCCCAGGTGCGCGCCCACCGGCGGTAGTAGGCCAGGTGGCTGGCGAGGGTCCGCACCAGCGGGCCCCGGCTGCCCTCGGGGCGCAGCGCGGCGTCCACCGGCCACGCGACGAGCCCGCAGATGTAGATCAGCCGGGTCGCCACCAGAGTCGCTGCGGACAGGTCGGCGTCCTCGGCCGCCACGAAGATCACGTCGACGTCGGAGACGTAGTTCAACTCGCCGCCGCCGCACTTGCCCATCGCCACCACCGCGAGCCGGGGCCGCTCGGTGCCCTCCGCCAGCTCCGCGACGGCGATCTCGTACGCCGCGGCCAGCGTCGCGTCGGCCAGCGCGGAGAGCGCGGCCATGGTCTGCTCCAGGCCGCGCCCACCGGTCAGGTCCGCCGCCGCGATCCGCAACAGGGCCAGCCGGTACGCGGCCCGCAGCACCGCCACAGGGTTGCCGTCACCGTCCGGCTCCAGCCGCCCCTCGGCGATCGGCGCGAGCCCGTCCGGGGCGGTACGCAGCGACGTGCAGTGCTCGGGATGAGCCACCAGGTGATCGCCGAGCGCCGCCGAGGCACCGAGCACCGCGATCAGCCGCCGCCGCAGCCCGGGGTCGGTGTGCAACTCCGCGAGCAGGGCCGATTCGGCGGTGCCGCCATTCGTGCGGCGTTCGGCCTCGACGATGCGGTGCAGCTGACGCAGCGCCAGGTCCGGGTCGGCGGCCCGGGACAGCGCGGCGAGCAGCTCCCCGGCCGGCTCGTCGACCGGCTCCTGCTCGACCGGTCGCCACAGCCGCAGCCCGTCCGGGCCGAGCAGGTCGGCGGCGCGCGCCCCGCCGTCGCCCTCGGCGGTGCCGAAGCCGTACCGGGCGAGCCGGCCCGTCGCCCTGGTCGGCCGGCTCATCAGTGCCCGAGCAGCGGCAGACCGCGCCGCGTCGTACTGTCGTCCAGCTCGCCGAGGGCCAGCGCGGCGAACCTGGCGGCGAACGGCTGCCAGACCTCCTCGACGTCGACCAGCACCGAGGCGCAGGCCGCGACCACCAACTCCGGGTCGTAGCCCAGCTCGGCGAGCAGGGTCGAGTCGCTGGCCCAGTCGGCGATCATCGCGGCGTCGCACTCGATGTGGAACTGCAACCCCCACGCCCGGTCGCCGAGCCGGAACGCCTGGTGCGGGTAGCGGGTGGACGCGGCCAGCAGCGTGGCGCCCCGGGGCAGCTCGGTGATCTCGTCGGAGTGCCACTGGAGGACGTCCGGGATCAGCGGCACGTACCGGAACAGGGGGTCGCCCTCGGCGGCGTCGCGCCGGCCGACCACGCCGGGGCCGATCTCCGGCCCGGAGGGGCTCCGCTCGACCAGCCCGGCGTGCGCGGTGGCGAGCAACTGCGCGCCCAGGCAGACGGCCAGGGTGGGCACCCGGTAGCGGACCGCCTTGCGCAGCAGGCCCTCCACGGCGGGAAACCAGGGTGCGCCGGGCGAGCCGTCCGGCAGCGGGTACGCCTGCTGGTCGCCGCCGAGCACCACCAGCGCCGCGTACCCCTCCAGGTCGGCGGGGAGCTCGTCGCCTGCGTGCGGGCGAACCACCCACAGCTCCAGCCCGGCTTCGGTCAGCCACTCACCCAGCCGGCGTGCGTCGTCCGTCGGGTCGTTCTCGATCACCAGCGCGGTTGCCACCCGTCGAGGCTAGCTGGTGGGCCGCCGATGTCCGGAGTCGCTCCGCTGGTCGCGGCCGCATGGTGTGCCGACTGGACCGGCCGTCGCAGCTCCGTCGACCGCCGACCGACCCGGTCGGTACGTCGACCGGCGAGTCGTTCGCCCGGCTAAGCTCTGCCGCTGTGCCCGACCACCGTGCCGTGAACTCCGTCGTCCGCCCGCCCGTGTTGAGCCCGGGTGACACGGTGCTGCTGGTGTCGCCGTCCGGGCCGACCTCGCCGGAGCGGGTGGCCCGTGGGGTGGAGCTGCTGACCGGTTGGGGTCTGCGGCCGGTGCTGGCGCCGAACGCGTACGCCCGCCACGGATACCTGGCCGGCACGGACGACCTGCGCGCCGCCGACCTGAACGCGGCGTTCGCCGACCCCGAGGTGCGCGGGGTGATCTGCACCCGGGGCGGGTACGGCGTCCAGCGGATCGTGGACGCCATCGACATGGCCGCCGTCCGCCGCGACCCGAAGGTGGTGGCCGGCTTCTCGGACATCACCGCGTTGCAGTTCGCGCTCTGGCGGGGTGCCCGGCTGGCCGGAGTGCACGGTCCCGGGGCGGCCTGGCGGGACGAACGGACCCCGCTGCGCTCCGCCGAATCCCTGCACGCGGCGCTGATGACGACCGAGCCGGTGTCGGTCGCCGCGGTGCCCGCCGAGGACACCTTCGGCGTACGCGTCCCGGGTCGCGCCACCGGCACCCTGCTCGGCGGCAACCTGTGCATGATCGCCGCGTCGATCGGTACGCCGGACCTGCCCGACCTGACCGGGGCGGTGCTGTTGATCGAGGACGTGCAGGAGCCCCCGTACAAGGTCGACCGGATGCTCACCCAGTTGCGCCGGGCCGGTGCGCTGGACGGGCTGGCCGGGGTGGCGGTCGGGCAGTTCACCGACTGCGGCGACGGCTGGGACACCACGATCGTCGACGTGCTCACCGAAGGTCTCGGTGACCTCGACGTACCGGTGCTCGGTGGGCTGCCGATCGGTCACGGCCCCGGCCAGCTCACCGTCCCCGTCGGCACCCCGGCCACCCTCGACACCGACGCCGGCACCCTCACGGTCCAACCGGCCGTCGCCTGAACCTGCCTAGCTTCCAGGGCGGTTGGAGGCCTCGGCCGAGGTCGGATGTTCAGGGGTCAGGGCGTCAAAGGGTCAGTTGGGCCAGGCGGCCGATCTCCAGGGCGGCGTGGACGGTGCCGTCAGGGGTGACGGTGAGACCGTGCGGCTCGGATTTCGGGGTGGGCAGCTCGTAGGTGTCGACCCGGCCGGCCGGGTCCACGTGGCCGATCCGGTTGCCGGCCCACTCGGTGAACCAGGCGCCGCCGGCCGGGTCGGCGACGATGGCGTGCGGCCGGGCCGTCCGGTCCGGCAGCGGGTACTCCTCGATCCGGCCGTCCGCGGTGATCCGCCCGACCTGACCGGCGGCGATCTCCACGAACCAGAGCGCCCCGTCCACGCCCGCCGTGATACCGACCGGCGCGGCGCCCTCGGTGGGAAGCGGGTGCACGCGCACCGCCCCGTCCATGCCGACCCGGGCGATCGCGTTCGCCTGGTTGAGCGTGCACCAGACGGCGCCGTCCGGCCCGGCCGCCACCATCGAGGCGAACGCCCCGGAGATCGGTAGCCGCACCTCGGTGACCACACCGTCGATGCTGACCCGGCCGACGGTGTCGGAGCTCATCCCGGCGTACCAGAGGGCGCCGTCCGGGCCCGCGGCGACGCCGCACGGGCCGGTGCCGGCCGGCAGAACGACCTCGCTCTGCTCTCCGTCGGTCGTGATCCGGCCGATCCGGTCGTCCCCGGAGCGGGTGAACCAGAGCGCGCCGTCCGGGCCGGGCGTGACGATCAGTGGCCGACTACCCGGCCCACCCGCCGGCCAGCGGCGCACCGAACCGTCCGCGTCCACGCGGGCGATCTCACCGACGTGGACCAGGGTCAGCCAGAGCGCCCCGTCGGGGCCGGTCGTGATGCCGTACGGCCCGGCCTGCGGGTCGGTGAGCGGGAGTTCCCTGATCACGGTGGACGTCACGAGAGCTGCCTTCCGTCGATGGACCCGGCCGACCCCGCGTAGCGCGACCAACGGGCACGGAGAGCCACCACCTTCGCCCACCGGGCGCGCCGAAGCAACAGGTTTGTCCCACTTCCCGGCCCGGATTGCCAGCTGACGGACAGGTTCGGCACGGCTTACGCCCAGCCCACGTGGTCACAGTCGGTTACGACATCGCAACACCACCGAGTACCTGGAGGAGAGCATGTCCCGCACCATCCGCAAGAAGCACCTGCTGGCCGGCCTGGCCACCGCTGGCGTCCTCAGCGTGGGGATCGCCGCCCCGACGATGGCGTTCGCCGCGGACGGCGGCACGCCGACCCCGAGCGCCAGCAGCACCGCCGAGAAGCAGGGGTCGAAGGCTGATCGGCAGGGCGAGTTCGCCGAGGCACTCGCCAAGGAGCTGGGCGTCTCCACCGACAAGGTGACCGCCGCGCTGGAGAAGGTCCGCGAGCAGCACAAGCCGGCCGACCGGCCGGAGCGCCCGTCCGCCGAGGACCGTCAGGCCGCGCTCAAGGAGCGGCTGGACAAGGCGGTCGAGGACGGCAAGCTCACCCAGGAGCAGGCCGACGCCATCACCAAGGCCGTCGAGGCCGGCGTCTTCCCCGGCGGTCACGACGGTCCGGGCGGCAAGGGTGGCCCGGGTGAGAAGGGTGGCCACGGTGACAAGGGTGACGCCGGTGACAAGGGTGGCCCCGACGGTCAGGGTGGCCCGGAAGGCTCCGACCAGCCGGACGCTCCCGAGGCCACGCCCAGCGAGTGACCCCGACGGGCCGACCCGGACCTGTCCCGGCGCCGGCCCGGCTTGATCCACTCCGTTTCGCCGATGTGGCGGTGTCCAGGCATATGGACACCGCCACATCGGCGATCTGGAGTCGATCACCGTCCCGACACGCGCCGACCGGCTCTACTCCGCGCGTCAGCCCTGGGCGGCGCGTCAGGCCTGGGCGGCGCGTCAGGCCTGGGCGGCGCGTCAGGCCTGGGCGGCGCGTCAGCCCTGGGCGGCGCGTCAGCCCTGGGCGGCGCGTCAGCCCTGGGCGGCGCGTCAGCCCTGGGCGGCGCGTCAGCCCTGGGCGGGCGGAGGGGTGAACACGCCCAGGTGGTTCCCGGCCGGGTCGAGCAGGTGGGCCAACGTGAGCCCGCTCGGGGCCGTACGCGCCGGCACCAGCACCTTGCCGCCGGCGGCCTCGGCCTGGCGGCAGGTCCCCGCCACGTCGGCGACTTCGGCGTAGAACACCGCGTAGTTCGGCGACGTCCCGTCGGTGCCCCGGATCGCTCCGCCGATCCCGGTGTCGCCACCGGCACCGGTGACGCGGTAGGACCCGCCGGGCCCGCCCTGCTCCTCGAAGGTCCAGCCGAACAGCTCGCCGTAGAAGCGCTCCGCCTCCTCCGGCCGGTCGGTGCCGATCTCGAACCAGGTGATGGGCGTCGTGGACATCTGCTGCCTCCAGAGGTTTCCCGTACCGGCCGTTCGGCCGTCGTCTGGAGCAGTCTCGGGGTCGTCAGCGACACCGTCCTGTCGGTGTTTCCGAATCATCCGACGGGGTTCGTACCGGCAGGGCCATGCGCCGGACTGCCGCGCTGCGGCGTCTCAGACCAGGCTCAGCGGGCGGACCCGGTCGTGGGGGATGTCGAGATCCGTCGGGCGGAATTCCCGGGCCACCACCTCGGGCAACGCCCGGACGCTCCGGATCCGGTCGGTGCGAAAGCAGCGCAGCTCATCGCGCAGCCGGCACCAGGCCAACAGATACCAGTGTCGAGGGTTGCCGAGGTAGCCGAGCGGCTCGACGTCGCGTAGTGATTCGGCGCCGTCGCGGTCGGCGTACCCGATGCACAGCACCCGCCGCGCGGCGACCGCGTCGGCGACGATGGCCGGGACGGGCGTGGCCGGCCCATCGCCGACCAGGTGCACCCGACCGGCGAGCCGGTGCGCCTCGGCCGCGTCGGCGGCCGGCAGCACCGCCACCAGCTTGCGCAGCGCGGTAGCGCCCGACCCGGCGAACGGCGTGCCGGCGAGCCGGTGCAGCGCGACGGCCATCGCCACCGCCTCGGCGGCGGTCAGGTTGACCGGCGGCAGGGTGCGGGCGCGGTCCAGCACGTAGCCGCCGGTGCGCCCGGGCTCGGCCCAGATCGGCACGCCGGACTCCTGCAACGCACCCAGGTCGCGCTCGATGGTCCGGCTGCTGACCTCGAAGCGCGCCGCGAGCCAGCGGGCGCTGCGCGGCCGTGGCGACACCGCCCGCAGCTCCTCGACCAGGGCGTAGAGGCGGTCCGTGCGGTTCATGCCCGGCACGCTACGGCCGGGGTACGACGACCGCACTCAGGCGATGCAGGCGCACACGATCAGCGCGGCACCGAAATGGGTGGCGGCGCTGACCCGGGCCGCCGGGTGCGGCTCGGGCGAGCAGATGACCTCGCCGAGCTTGCCCGGGGTGAGCAGATCGAGCACGAAGAAGGCCAACGCCATGATGGCCAACCCGACCAGCCCGAACACCACGGTGGAGGCGAGCCCCTTCCCGAAGTCGCTGTAGCTGGTCAGGATCGCGGTGAAGACGATCCCGGCGATGCCGAGCTGGTTGGCGGCGAGCAGCAACCCCGCGTTGGTGTTGCGGTCGACCCAGATCAGGTCCCGCAACCGGCCCGGCGTGAGCAGGTCGACCAGCACGAAGCCGGCCGCCATCAGCCCCACGCCGACGATCCCGAACACGACGCTCTGCCAGACACCGCTGAGCAGATCCTCCAGCACCGACTGCCTCCCGACTCTCCGCCCGGAGGGGTACCGGCGCGGTGATCGAGACGATAGCGGCAGCGCGCAACCCCGTCAGCCCCTGCGGCTACAGCGCCAGGTAGCGCTGCCGCTCGTACGGGGTGACCTCGCGGCGGTACTGCTCCCACTCGGCCCGCTTGTTGCGCAGGAAGAAGTCGAAGACATGCTCGCCGAGCACCTCGGCGACCAGCTCGGAGCCGGCCATCACGTCGATCGCCTCGGCCAGGTTCTCCGGCAGCGCTTCGTACCCCATGGCACGTCGCTCGGCGCTGGTCAGCGACCAGACGTCGTCCTCGGCGCCCGGCGGCAGCTCGTACCCCTCCTCGATGCCCTTCATGCCGGCGCCGAGCAGCACCGCGAAGGCGAGGTACGGGTTGGCCGCCGAGTCCGGCGAGCGGACCTCGACGCGGGCCGAGTTGGGCTTGCCGTACGCGGGAACCCGGACCAGCGCGGACCGGTTGAGGTGACCCCAGCAGACGTACGCCGGGCTCTCGGTTATCCGGTCGGGCAGGGCCTGCGGGAAGAGCCGCTTGTACGAGTTGACCCACTGGTTGGTGACCGCGGTGTACTCCCGGGCGTGCACCAGCAGGCCGGCGATGAAGGACTTCGCCACCTTGGACAGTTTCATCGGGTCGCCGGCGTCGTGGAAGGCGTTGCGCTCCCCCTCGAACAGCGACAGGTGGGTGTGCATCCCGCTGCCCGGCTGATCGGTGAACGGCTTCGGCATGAAGCTGGCCTGCACGCCGGTGGAGAGCGCCACCTCCTTGACCACGTGCCGGAAGGTCATGATGTTGTCGGCGGTGGTGAGCGCGTCGGCGTAGCGCAGGTCGATCTCCTGCTGGCCGGGCGCGACCTCGTGGTGGCTGAACTCCACCGAGATGCCGATCCGCTCCAGCGCCAGCACGCCCTGGCGGCGGAAGTCCCGAGCCACGGCGTGCGTGGTGTGCTCGAAGTAGCCGCCGGTGTCGACCGGAATGGGCACCGAGCCGTCCTGCGGGCCGTTCTCCAGCAGGAAGAACTCGATCTCGGGGTGGGTGTAGAAGGTGAAGCCCTTCTCGGCGGCCTTGGACAGCGCGCGGCGCAACACGTGCCGGGGGTCGGCCCAGGAGGGCCCGCCGTCGGGCAGCAGGATGTCGCAGAACATCCGGGCGCTCTCGCCGCTGACCCCGCCCTCGAAGGGGAAGACCTGGAAGGTGGTCGGGTCGGGCATGGCCACCATGTCCGATTCGAAGACGCGGGCGAAGCCCTCGATCGCCGAGCCGTCGAAGCCGATGCCCTCCTCGAAGGCCGCCTCCAGCTCGGCGGGTGCCACCGAGACGCTCTTGAGCGTGCCCAGCACGTCGGTGAACCACAGACGGACGAACCGGATGTCCCGCTCTTCCAGCGTCCGGAGGACGAACTCCTGCTGACGGTCCACTTCCCCAACCCCTCGCGACACTTTGCTGTCCGCCTTGGCCGGGCTGCACCCGACCTGATCGCCCAGTGTTCCCGGGCCTGGTTACGCAGACGTTACGCGAACTGCCGCCGGCCGTCCGCTCGCGTCCCGCCCGGCGAGCACGTGCCCTGCCGTCCGGCCAGCGCGGGCCGCGGCAGCGTGGCCGCCATCTCGTCCGAGGGTACGGATTCTGCCGAGCAGGCTGGGGCAAGATGAGGACATGCCCACCCTGCGTCTCGCCCTGTCCCAGGTCAATCCGAGCGTCGGCGACCTCGCCGGAAACGCCGACCTGGTCCGCAGCTGGACTCGCCAGGCCGCCGAAGCCGGTGCCCAGTTGGTGCTCTTTCCGGAGATGATGGTGACCGGCTACCCGGTCGAGGACCTGGTCTTCCGGCGCTCCTTCGTCGCCGCGTCCCGGGCCGCCGTGGAGCGACTCGCGGCCGACCTCGCCGCGGACGGCCTCGGTGACCTGCCGGTCGTGGTCGGCTACCTGGACGCCGACGGGCCGCCACAGGTCAGCGGAGACGCCGAGCCCGGGCGAGGCGCCCGCAACGCCGCCGCGCTGCTGCACCGGGGTGTCGTTGCCGCCCGCTACTTCAAGCACCACCTGCCCAACTACGGGGTCTTCGACGAGGACCGCTACTTCGTCTCCGGCGACACCCTGACCGTGGTGCGGATCGGCGGCGTGGACGTCGCGCTGACCATCTGCGAGGACCTGTGGCAGGCCGGCGGCCCGTTCGCCGCCGCCCGGCAGGCCGGCGTCGGCCTCGTGGTCAACATCAACGGCTCGCCGTACGAGCTGAACAAGGACGACGTCCGACTGCCACTGGTCCGCCGCCGGGCCGCCGAGGCGGGTGCCGCCATCGCGTACGTGAACATGATCGGCGGCCAGGACGAGCTGGTCTTCGAGGGCGACTCGATGATCGTGAGCGCCGACGGCGAGTTGCTCACCCGGGCCCCGCAGTTCGTCGAGCACCTCCTCGTGCACGACGTCGAACTGCCGGCCGCCACCACGCCGCCGCCGGCGGAGGCCGTCGCGGACAACATGCGGGTGGTGCACACCACGCTGGACGGCATTCCGCCCACGCCGTACGGTCCGGCCGCCACCGGCGGGCTCATCGAGCCGGTGGCCGACGAGGCCGAGGTGTGGCAGGCGCTGGTGCTCGGCCTGCGCGACTACGTCAACAAGAACCGGTTCCCGTCGGTGGTGCTCGGCCTGTCCGGTGGCATCGACTCGGCGGTGGTGGCCGCGCTGGCCGTGGACGCGTTGGGGCCGGACCGGGTGGTCGGGGTGTCGCTGCCCAGCCAGCACTCCTCCGAGCACTCCCGGGAGGACGCCGCCGACCTGGCCAAGCGCACCGGCCTGGATTACCGCGTCGAGCCGATCCAGCCGATGGTGGACGGCTTCCTGGCCAACCTGTCGCTGTCCGGGGTGGCCGTGGAGAACCTGCAGGCCCGGGTTCGCGGCGTGATCCTGATGGCGCTGTCGAACCAGGAGGGCCACCTGGTGCTCACCACCGGAAACAAGAGCGAGCTGGCGGTCGGCTACTCCACGCTGTACGGCGACTCGGTGGGCGGCTTCAACCCCGTCAAGGACGTCTGGAAGACGCTGATCTGGCGACTCGCGAAGTGGCGCAACACGGACGCGGATCGGCGCGGTGAGACCGCCCCGATCCCGGAGAACTCGATCGGCAAGCCACCGAGCGCCGAGCTGAGCCCGGGCCAACTGGACAGCGACAGCCTGCCCGACTACGACGTACTGGACCCGATCCTGATCGGCTACGTCGACGGCGATCTCGGCCGGGACGGGCTGGTCGAGTCGGGTCACGACCCGGCGGTGGTGGACAAGGTGCTGCAGCTGGTGGATACCGCCGAGTACAAGCGACGGCAGTCCGCGCCGGGCGCAAAGATCTCCATGAAGGCGTTCGGCCGGGACCGCCGTCTGCCGATCACCAACCGGTGGCGCGAGCGCGGCTGAGCCGTACACCTGGGGGTGCCGGGTCGGTGGCACGGCCCGGCACCGTCTCACGGCGCGGCCTCGCTTCGCTGTTCGCGGCGCTGTTCGCGGTGGTGGAGTGACATCTTGCACTGGGCCCTGCCGTCACCCCGTCTCGCGGTGCGACGATCGCGACGGAAACCCGGGGACCGCGCAGGCGGCCTCGAGGAAGGGAGACAGAGATGGTGGAGTCCACTCCAAACGAGGTGAACGCGCTGTACGGCGGCCCGGCCACACGACGGGTCCGCACCCGTGACCTGATGGCCGCCAAGGAGCGCGGCGAACGGTGGCCGATGCTCACCTCGTACGACCAGTACACGGCGTCGATCTTCGACCAGGCCGGCGTCCCGGTGCTGCTGGTCGGCGACTCGGCCGCGAACAACGTGTTCGGCTACGAGACGACCCTGCCGGTCACCGCCGACGAGCTGCTCCCGCTGGTACGGGCTGTCGTGCGGGCGACCCGGCAGGCGCTGATCGTCGGTGACCTGCCGTTCGGCTCGTACGAGGAGGGCCCGGCCCAGGCGCTGCGCACCGCCGTCCGGTTCATGAAGGAGGGTGGCTGCCACGCGGTGAAGCTGGAGGGTGGCCGCCGCTGTGCCGCGCAGATCGCCGCGATCGTCGGCGCCGGCATCCCGGTGATGGCGCACATCGGCTTCACCCCGCAGAGCGAACACACCCTGGGCGGCTACCGCGTGCAGGGTCGGGGCGACACTGCCGACGAGGTGCTCGCCGACGCGCGGGCGGTGACGGAGGCCGGCGCGTTCGCGGTGGTGCTGGAAATGGTGCCCGGCGAGGTCGCCAAGCGGATCGCCCACGAACTGCCGATCCCGACGGTGGGCATCGGCGCCGGCCCCGACACCGACGCTCAGGTGCTGGTCTGGCAGGACATGGCCGGCTTGCGTACCGGCAAGGCGCCACGCTTCGTCAAGCGGTACGCGGACCTGGCCGGCACCCTCACCGACGCCACCCGCCGTTTCGCCGACGAGGTCCGAGGCGGCGATTTCCCGGCCGCCGAACACACCTTCTAGAGCGGGCCGCGGCTTCTAGAGCGGCCTACGGTCCGACGGTCCACGGCTAGCGCGGCTCGCGGCCCACGGCCCACGGCCCACGGCCCACGGCTCGCGGCTCGCGGCTCGCGGCTCGCACGACCTTTGGCTACCGCGTGGCAAGGACGACACCCGGTACAGCGGTGAGGTCCACGCCGGCGTTGCCGATGGCGGCGGGGTCAGCCGGCACGGACTTTTCGTCCGCCGGCCGGCCCCGCCGTCCAACGTGCGACCACCAACGATAAATCGATCATGACGACTGCTTTTGTCGTACACCTGTTCTAGTCTCGGGTTCATGGTTGAGGAGTTGGCCCAGGCTGAGGACGCGGTCGCGGCGTGCGCCGCCGCAGCCACCTGGGCCCTCCCCGAACATGAGCTGGTCGCGGCACTCGACGCCGCGCACCGTCTCGAACAACGTCTCGCCGCCGTCAAGCTGGCTCTGATCCGCGAGATCGACGGCCGCGGCACGGCCCGCGCGCAGGGCGCCTCCGCCACCACGGTCTGGCTCCGCGAACGCCTCCGCCTCACCATCCCCACCGCCCGCCGGCTCATCGATCTCGCCACCGCACTGGACAGCGGCAACCCGGGCGTACGACAAGCACTCGCCGATGGGCACATCAACCTCGAACAGGCCCGCGTCATCGCCGACACCGTCACCACCGTGCACAACGCGGCCGGCCCCGACGCCGCCGACAAGGCAATCGGCGTGCTCACCGACTGGGCCGGGCAGTTCGACCCCACCCTGCTACGCAAACTCAGCACCCGGATCCTCGACCACGTAGCCCCCGAGATCGCCGAAGCCGCCGCCCGAGCCGCACTGGACGCCGAGGCCCGCCGCACCGCCCACGACCGGCACGTCACCCTCTCTGAGCTGTCCGATGGCCGGCTCCGACTCACCGGCACCCTG
>NZ_JBEXGR010000046.1:0-21008 GCF_040607415.1 Micromonospora sp. NPDC005291 | reverse complement strand
TCGCTGGGCCTGTTCCAGCAGCGCCCGACCAGTGGTTGGGGTACGCCGGAGCAGATCACCGACCCGGCCTACTCGACGACCGCATTCCTGAAGGGCCTGAAGCAGGTCGACGGGTGGCAGGACATGCCCCTGACCCAGGCCGCGCAGACCGTACAGGTCTCCGCCTACCCCGACGCCTACGCCCAGTGGGAGCAGCAGGCCACCGACCTCGTCGGCCAGCACTGGAACAGCTGACCCACATGACCTAAACCGCTGGCCGGCACCCCAACTCCGGGGTGCCGGCCAGCGGCGTGCAACCTCGTCAGACGCGGAAGCCGGCGGCACGTGCCGCTTCGCGTTCCCGGCGGCGTTCGGAGCGTCGGCGGAAGAACCAGTAGATGAAGACCACCAGGCCGAGCAGGAAGACGAGCACCAACACCGGCAGGATGATCGCCACCAGGGAGACCACCACGCTGGTGGCGTCCTCGGCGGTGCTGGCGACCGGGGCGCCGAACCCGGCGGTGGTCGCGTTGACGATGGGACGTGCCGCGGACTTGAGCAGGTGCACGCCGAATGCCAGCAGTACGCCGGTGACGACCGGCACCCATTGGTGGGACGAGAAGAAGCTTCCCGGGTCGCTGACCGTCACCGTCTCCGACGAGGACCCGGCGCCGAAGGCCAGGCCGCCGGCGGTGGGTCGGACCACGGTCTGCACCAGGTCGTTGAAGTGGTCGACCACGGGCACCTTGTCCGCCACCATCTCCACGACGAGCAGCGCCGCCAGGATGACGATGACCCAGCCGTTGCCGAGCCAGGTCCAGCCGCTGGGGAGGTCGATCAGGTCGGTGTAGCGGCCGAGAAGACCGAGGATGAGCAGGGGTATGTAGGCGTTCAGCCCCGCTGAAGCGGCGAGGCCGGTGCCGGTGAGGACTTCGAACACGTTCTCAGCATCGCATCGACGCGCCAGTGCCGCTCGGTGGCGACCGGTGGGTGCTCGGCTACCCTCGTCGAGTGCGGTTGGTCATTGCGAAGTGCTCGGTGGATTACGTCGGACGGCTCTCGGCTCATTTGCCGCTGGCCACCCGTTTGCTCATGGTGAAGGCGGACGGGTCGGTGTCGATCCACGCCGACGACCGGGCGTACAAGCCGTTGAACTGGATGAGCCCGCCGTGTCGGCTTGAGGAGGCCCCCGGCGTGTGGCGGGTGGTCAACAAGGCTGGCGAGGAGTTGCGGATCACCCTGGAGGAGATTTTCCAGGACACCTCGTACGAGTTGGGTGTGGATCCGGGCCTGCGCAAGGACGGGGTGGAGGCGCACCTGCAGGAGTTGTTGGCCGCGAACCCGGGCACCTTGGGTGAGGGGTTCACGCTGGTCCGTCGCGAGTACATGACGGCGATCGGGCCCGTCGACCTGCTCTGCCGGGACGCCAACGCCGGTGCGGTCGCCGTCGAGGTCAAGCGGCGTGGCGACATCGACGGGGTGGAGCAGTTGACCCGCTACCTCGAGTTGATGAACCGTGACCCGCTGCTCAGCCCGGTCGCCGGGGTCTTCGCCGCTCAGGAGATCAAGCCGCAGGCCCGGGTGCTCGCCACCGACCGGGGCATCCGGTGTGTGGTCGTGGACTACGACAAGCTGCGGGGCATCGAGAAGGACGAGCTGACGCTCTTCTGACCGGCTCACTTCCCGGTACGCACCGCGATCAGCGACTTGGGTAGGCCGAACACCCGCTCGACCAGCATGCCCGAGTCGGGGAAGTAGTGGCGCATCTGGGAGCGGTCCAGCAACTCGGTCCAGAGCACCTGGTGGATGGCGGCGGCATGGCTGCGGGTTGGCTTGTGCCCCAGGGGCCACCGTTGGGCGAGTGCGGTGCGCAGTCGTACCGGCAGGAACTGCATGCCGGGCGCGATCCAGTGTGGCTCGATGGGGAAGTAGCGGTAGGGCGTCTGCACCCAGTGCCGGTCGGCCAGTGAACGGGTGGCGGCGGCGAAGCGCAGCCGGCGTTCGTGCCCGCCCACATGCTCCAGCACCGAGTTGGAGAAGACCATGTCGTAGTCGCCCTTGGCGAGGTGCGGCGGCAGGTCGCAGGCGTCGGCCTGTTCGACGTGTGCCCACTCCGGTACGACGGCGGGTGGCTGCTCCAGGTTGACGACGGTCACCCGGGCCGGCCGGACGGCGGCGCGGTGCCAGGTGCCGATCCGGCCGCCGAGATCGACCACGTGCATGTCGCCGATGTCGGGGAAGACGCGTGCCAGCCAGTCCGAGCGGTGCCGACGCCGCCGGGCGCTCCACGACTGGTCACTGTCGACAAGGCGGTAGCGCAATCGATTGGGGCCCATTTAACGCAATGTACCGCCGTGACCACAGCGTACAAACATGTGGATGTGCCGATCTTTTTCGAAGATCGGTTATCCGACACTCACCTTCCGTACATCATCTTGATGGCCTTGACGAGCCGGGCCGTGTCGGTCGGGGTTCGTTCGAAGGTCATCGACGGCAACAGCGACCGGGCCCGACGGCGGGTGATCGCCTTGGCGCGGCCGAACTCACGCAGCCCGTCCTCCCCGTGGATCCGCCCGAAGCCGGAGTCGCCGACCCCGCCGAACGGCAGGGTGGACATGCCGGCGAAGGTCAGAGTGGAGTTGATCGAGGCCATCCCGGAGCGCAGCCGCCGGGCGATGGCCACTGCGCGCCGTCGGCCGAAGACCGAACCGCCCAGGCCGTACGGCAGGGCGTTGGCGCGGGTGACGGCCTCGTCGGCGTCGCGGACCCGGCTGATGGTCAGCGTGGGACCGAAGGTCTCCTCGCGGACGGCGACCGAGTCCTCCGGGACGTCCACGAGCACGGTGGGGTGGACGTACGGCGGCTGCACCGCGCTCGGGCCGCCGAGCACGGCGCGCCCGCCGGAGGTGATCGCGGCGTCGATGTGCCGGCGGATCACGTCGAGTTGGCGGGGCATGGTGATCGGGCCGATGTCGGTGCCCTCCGGCCCGACGGTCAGCTTGCCGGCGCGGGCCACCACCTTGTCGACGAAGGCGTCGAAGACCGAGTCGACGGCGTACACCCGCTCGATGCCGATGCAGGTCTGGCCCGCGTTGGTCATGCCGCCCCAGACGCACGCCTCGGCGGCGGCATCCAGGTCGGCGTCGCTGTCGACGATCATGGCGTCCTTGCCGCCGCCCTCGATGATCACCGGGGTCAGCGTCTCGGCGCAGGCGGCCATCACCTTTCGGGCGGTCGCGGTGGAGCCGGTGAAGGCCAGCTTGTCGACCCCGGAGCGGCACAGCGCGGCGCCCACGTCGCCCAGCCCGTGCACGGCGGTGAACACCGGCTGCTCGGGCACGACCTCGGCGAAGCTGTCCACCAGCCATTGGCCGACGGCGGGCGTGTATTCGCTCGGCTTGAGCACCACGCCGTTGCCGGCGGCCAGCGCGTATGCGGCAGAGCCGATCGGCGTGAAGACCGGATAGTTCCACGGCCCGATCACGCCGACCACGCCGTACGGCTGGTATTCGAGGTGTCCGGAGAACTCGGCGAGGATGAGCCGGGACCGCACCCGGCGGGGGCCGAGCACGCGGCCGGCGTTGCGGGCGGCCCAGTCGATGTGCTCGATCGCGGTGACGATCTCGACGATGGCGTCGGGGATCGGCTTGCCGCCCTCGACGTGCACCAGCTCGGCCAACTGCTCGATGCGCTTGGCGAGCAGGGCGCGCCACTGCAGCATCCGTTCGCGGCGGCCCGTGAAGCCGAGCCCGCCCCACCACTCGCTGGCGGCGCGGGCTTGGTCGACGGCCCGCCGCACGTCCGCTTCGGTGGCGACCGGGAGGCGGCCGGCCTCCGCGCCGGTGGCCGGGCTGGTCGAAACCAGCCGGCCCGCCTCGATGACCGGGGTACCCGGGACATGCACAGCCGTCATGGCGGAAGTCTAGACCCGAAGATTACTCGCCGGTAGTTCTCCGGATCGGGGCGGCGGGACCGGAGTCGCACCGGCCCGAACGATCGTTGATCAGTGCAGGTCAGGGTGCTGGTGTCCGATACCGCCCGCCCGAACCGTCGAACGGCAGGTGGCCGGGAGGTGACGAGGAGCTGACCGGCCGGTCGGTATTGACGACTACCGTCTGATGGCAGGCTGACGCGCGGAGTGACGGTGCGGGGTGGAGGGCTGACTGTCCATGGAGGAACATCCGGAACTGATGCCGCTGTTGACGGTCGCGGGTGGGCCGATGCGCGGGGCGAGTTTTCGAGTGCGGGTCGAACCGCAGGTGATCGGCCGGGCACCGACCGGCCACGTGGTCATCAACGATCCGCACCTGAGCCGTCGCCACGCCGAGGTGTGGCTGGCCCCGGAGGGCCCGTCACTGCGGGACCTGGGCTCCACCAACGGCACCTGGCTCAACGACCGCCGGATCACCGAGGTGGAACGGCTCTCCGACGGCGACGTGATCCGGCTCGGTCGCACCGAGCTGCGCCTGTTCGACCCCGGAGTGGCGCACACCGATCCGGTGGGGCTCAGCTTCGGTCCGTCCCGGCGTGACGTCCGACCGACACTGCCGCTGCCGTTGGCCACGCCGCCCAGCGCGCGTCGCTGACCGCGGCCGGACTCCTGACGGTCGGGGCCTGACCGCCGGCCGGACCTCCTGGTGGTGGGGGTCACACCGGGCAGTGCGGCCGGGTGGCTGTCCGGCATATGGACCGGCGTGGGCGGGCATGGCAGCATGCCGCGGATGGAGACCGAGCAGCGGACCGTGACGGCCAACGGCATAACCCAGTCGGTACGGGTCGCCGGCCCGCCGGACGGCCCGCCGGTGCTGCTGATCCACGGCAACTGCTCGTCCGCGCTGTTCTGGGAGCCTCTGGTCCGCAGGCTGCCGCCGACGCTGCGGGTGGTCGCCCCCGACCTGCGGGGGTACGGCGACTCCGCGACGGCCCCGGTGGACGCCACCCGGGGTTTGCGGGACTTCTCCGACGACGTGGCCGCTTTGCTGGACGACCCGACGCTCTTCAGCGCCAGCAACGCTCGCCCGGTGGTCGTCGGGCACTCCCTCGGTGGCGGAGTGGCGATGCGGCTGCTGGTCGATCACCCGCACCGGGTGGGCGCGTTGCTGCTCGCGGCACCGGTCTCCCCGTACGGCTTCGGTGGCACCCGCGACCTGGCCGGCACGCCGACCACCCCCGACTTCGCCGGCACCGGCGCCGGCACGGCGAACCCGGACTTCGTCGCCCGCCTCGCGGCCGGCGACCGGAGCGCGGATGCCCCGGCCAGCCCGCGTGCCGTGCTGCGGGCCACCTATGTGGCCGATCCGGCCTCGCTGGGCACGGACGAGGAGTTGCTGCTGGACACCGTTCTGTCCACCGCCACCGGGGACGACAACTACCCGGGCACGGCGGTGCCCTCGGAGAACTGGCCGGGCACCGCACCGGGGGAGCGGGGGGTGCTCAACGCGCTCGCGCCGACCTTCTTCCGGCTCGCCGACGAGCTGGTGGCCGTCGCGGAGAAGCCCCCGGTCACCTGGGTACGCGGGGATGCCGACGTCATCGTCTCGGACACCTCGCTGTTCGACCTGGCGTACCTGGGCTCGCTGGGTCTCGTGCCCGGCTGGCCCGGCGAGGAGGCCTGCCCGCCGCAGCCGATGATCGGCCAGACCCGGGCGGTGCTGGAGCGGTACGAGGCGGCCGGTGGCGCGTACCACGAGGTGGTGCTGCCCGGCTGTGGTCACAGCCCGCACCTGGAGCGCCCGGCGGAGTTCGTCGCGGAGCTGCTGGCCCTGACCACCGTGCCCGCCACCTGAAGGCGTCCGGGCACCGTGGCGTTGTGGGTGAAATATGCCACGGCGCCTCGACAACTGAGCGTCACGTGGCAGACTCGCGCGCATAACCTTAGCGGCCGTTCAGTGGCCGTGTGGAGTGTCTGGGGAGGCCGGTCGTGGCGCGCGAGTTCAGCACCGTGGGCGTGGTGGGGCTGGGCACCATGGGTGCCGGCATCGTCGAGGTCTTCGCCCGCAACGGCATCGACGTCGTGGCGGTCGAGATCTCCGAGCCGGCGTTGGAGCGCGGCCGGGTCACCCTCACCGGCTCCACCGACCGGGCGGTCGCCAAGGGCAAGCTCGCCGCGGCTGACCGGGACGCGCTGCACGAGCGGGTGCACTTCGCGGTCGGGCTGGAGGCCCTGCACTCCGTCGACCTGGTCATCGAGGCGGTGCCCGAGCACCTGGACCTCAAGCAGCGGATCTTCGCGGAGCTGGACCGGATCTGCCGGCCCGAGACCATCCTCGCCACCAACACCTCGTCGCTGAGCGTCACCGAGATCTCGGTGGCCACCAGCCGGCCCAACCAGGTGATCGGGATCCACTTCTTCAACCCGGCGCCCGTGATGAAGCTGGTCGAGGTGGTCCGCACCGTCGTCACCGCACCCGAGGTGGTCGCCGACGTCGAGGCGCTCTGCGCCCGGCTCGGCAAGGTCGACGTCACCATCAACGACCGGGCTGGCTTCATCGCCAACGCGCTGCTCTTCGGCTACCTCAACCACGCGGTCGGCATGTTCGAGTCGCACTACGCGACCCGGGAGGACATCGACGCCGCGATGAAGCTCGGCTGCGGCCTGCCGATGGGCCCGCTGGCGCTGATGGACCTGATCGGCCTGGACACCGCGTACGAGATCCTGGACACCATGTACCGGCGCGGCGGGCGGGACCGCCGGCACGCCCCGGTGCCGCTGCTCAAGCAGATGGTCACGGCGGGGCTGCTCGGCCGGAAGTCTGGTCGGGGCTTCTACACCTACGAGCGGCCCGGCTCACCGGTGGTCGTACCGGACGAGGCGACGCCGCTGGCCACGGAGTCCGCGCTCGCCGACGGCGCGCGAGCCATCACCAAGGTTGGCGTGGTCGGCTCGGGGACGATGGCCACCGGGATCATCGAGGTCTTCGCGAAGGCCGGCTACGAGGTCATCTCGGTGACCCGTGGCATGGAAAAGTCCGCGAAGGTCTGCGAAGCGGTGAAGACCTCGCTGAACAAGGGCGTCGTCCGCGGCAAGCTCGCCGAGGCCGACCGGGACGCCGCGCTCGGCCGGATCAGCTGGTCGGCCGCGCTCGACCACCTTGCCGACGTCGACCTGGTGGTCGAGGCGGTGGTCGAGGAGTTGAGCGTCAAGAAGGCGCTCTTCGCGAGCCTCGACGAGATCTGCAAGCCGGGCGTGGTGCTGGCCACCACGACCTCCTCGCTGCCGGTGATCGACGTGGCGATGGCCACCCACCGGCCGGCCGACGTGGTGGGGCTGCACTTCTTCAACCCGGCGCCGGTCATGCCGCTGGTCGAGGTGATCCGCACCATCCGCACCTCCCCGGAGGCCACCGCGACCGCACGGGCGGTCTGTGCCGCGCTGGGCAAGACCGGCGTGGTCTGCGGCGACCGGTCCGGGTTCATCGTCAACGCGCTGCTCTTCCCGTACCTGAACGACGCGGTGAAGATGCTGGAGGCCAGCTACTCGACGGCCGACGACATCGACCACGCGATGAAGTTGGGCTGCGGCTACCCGATGGGCCCGTTCGAGCTGCTCGACGTGGTCGGGCTGGACGTCTCGCTGGCCATCCAGCGGGAGCTGTACCTGGAGCTGCGCGAGCCGGGCTTCGCGCCCGCGCCGCTGCTGGAGCACCTGGTCACCGCCGGGTACCTGGGCCGCAAGACCCGCCGGGGCTTCCGCGACCACTCGCACCGCTGACCGGGTCAACGCCGGACGGCCCTGGCGGCGTCTGCAGGGTGTGACCTTCGAGGAGTACGTCGTCAGCCGGGGCCCGGCCCTGGTCCGGCTGGCGCGGCTGCTGACCGGCGACGAGCACCGGGCCGAGGACCTCACCCAGGAGGTGTTGTCCCGGGTTTATGTGAACTGGCGCAAGGTTTCCCGGGCCGACCGGCCCGACGTGTACGTGCGCCGGATGCTCGTCAACGCCAACAACTCCTGGTGGCGTCGCCGGTCGAGCCACGAGCTGACAGTCGACACCTTCGTCGACCGACCGCATCGGAGCGACCTCGGCGGCGAGGTGGCCGACCGGGACGAGATGTGGCGGCTGATCCTCGGCCTGCCCGACCGTCAGCGTGCGGTGCTGGTGCTGCGCTACTACGAGGACCTCGACGACGCGACCATCGCCCAGATCCTGGACTGCTCGCCGGTCACCGTCCGCACCCACGCGATGCGGGCGTTCGCGAACCTCCGGGAGCGCTGCGGTGCCCCGGCCACGAACGGGAGCCGGCCGTGATTGACCTCGACGAACAAATCGCCCAGACCCTGCGGGAGCGTGCCGAGGGTGACGTGGACACCAACCGACTGCTGCGGGCGTCCCGTGCTCGGGGCCGCCGCCGACAGGTGCACCGCCGGGTCGCCGCCGGCACCGCGCTTTCCCTGCTCGGAGCCCTCGGCGTCGTCGGGGTGACCGGGACGGGCCTCGACGGGCTGACCGGCCGCATGCCCTGGACCACCGCTACTCCCGCCGTCGTCCCGCCGGTGCCACCCCGCGCCGACGGGGTGTTCGGTGCCGCCGTCGATCCGACGCTGGTCGGCAGCGATCCGACCGTGCTGCACTTCGGGCTCGACCCGACCCGAGCCCGCTACCTCGGCTGGGAGGTGTACCGAAATGCGGTCGAGACCGTACGGCTCAGCGTGGCAGGCAGCGAAGAGGTGCGCATCGACGTCGGCAGGTCGACCGACTTGTTCGGCAGCGTCAACTTCGACGGCGTGTCCTTCGAGGTGACCGAACTGGGACGCCCGAACTTCGACGGTGCGGTCCGTCCGGCCAGCGGCATGGCCCGTGGGCTGGTCAAGTTGTGGCAGCCCACGCCGGGCCTGTACGCCCGTGCCGTCATGCTGCACGGGGACCCGGCCGTGCTGGAGCAGGCGGTCGAGGCGCTGCGCTGGAAAGAGGCCCGCCGGTGCGCCGCGCCGCTGCGGCTCGGTGCTCTGCCCGCGGGCGCGACAGTCACTGGCTGCACGGTCGACGTCGCCTCGTACCCGAGACTGGTCACCGCCCGCTTCGGTCTTCAGCGGGCCGCGAGGGAGAACATGTCGGTGGAGTACCGGTACGTGAGCCGGGCGGGCACCTATACCGAGGCAGATCGAACCATCGCGGGCCGACCCGCGTTGCTCTCCGCGAGGGGGACGAGGTTGGAACTGGTCGGCATCCCCCAGACGAGGGTGATCGCCGACTTCGGCTGGCCCTGGAACGGCGAAAGACCCGCGAACATCTTCACCGAGGCGGAGGCGACGGCCCTGCTGGCGGACGTGAAACTGTTCGAGGACCCGACCCAGCCGCAGAGCTGGCAGTGACCTCGACCGTCGGGCGGGCCGGCCGCGAGGTCGTCCCGCCCGGCGGACCGTACGCTTGGTGACTGTGAGCCCCCGTCGCAATCGCCCTCGCCGGGACGAGAACGCCAACCTGGACGACGATCGGGTCCGGCAGGGCGTCGCCTCGGTGCAGCAGTGGACCGACGGCGCCTGGCAGGTCCGCGGGATCGGCGCGGGCGCGTCCGTCAAGACGTACCGTTGCCCCGGCTGTAACCAGGAGATCCGGCCCGGGGTGGCGCACCTGGTGGCCTGGCCGGCGGACGGCCTGGGTGACCTGACCGACCGGCGGCACTGGCACAGCGGCTGCTGGCGCGCCCGGGACCGGCGTGGGCCGGCGGTGCAGCGCGGCCGGGGCGCGCCACGCTACTGAGCGGCGCCACTGAGCGACCTGGATCACCCTGTTCGTGCCTGGGCGGGCGGTGGCGGTGAGTTCGCGACAGACTTGGGCGGTGAGCACAGCGATCCGCGCGTCGTCGATCCTGCCCGGCCGCCGGGAGGACATCGAGCTGCACACCGCCGACGGTCTGCGGCTGGTGGGCGAGCTGGCCCTACCGGCCGACCGGCCGCCGGTGGCCACCCTGGTCTGCCTGCACCCGCTGCCCACCCACGGCGGGATGATGGACAGCCACGTGTTCCGCAAGGCGGCCTGGCGGCTGCCCGCGCTGGCCGACGTGGCCGTGCTGCGGTTCAACACCCGGGGCACCAGCAGTCTGCGCGGCACCAGCGAGGGAGCGTTCGACGGCGCGGTGGGGGAGCGGTACGACGTGGCCGCCGCCATCGAGTACGCGGAGTTCGCCGAGCTGCCCAACATCTGGCTCGTCGGCTGGTCGTTCGGCACCGACCTGGCCCTGAAGTACGGCTGCGACCCGGCGATCGCCGGGGCGATCCTGCTCTCCCCGCCGCTGCGCTTCTCGGCCCCGGAGGACCTGGCCACCTGGGCCGGTTCCGGTCGGCCGTTGGTGGCACTGGTGCCGGAGTTCGACGACTACCTGCGCCCGGCCGAGGCGCGGGAGCGGTTCGCCGCGGTGCCGCAGGCCGAGGTCGTGGGGGTGCCGGGCGCCAAGCACCTCTGGGTGGGCGACGCGGAGACGGTGCTCGACGAGATCGTCCGGCGGGTCAACCCGGCCGCCGAGGTGCCGCTGCCGACGACCTGGGACGGCCCGATGGAGGCCGGCGACGTCAGCGCGTACGCCGATCGGACGGTGGCCTCGTTCGCCGACACACCCGTTCCCGGCCCCGCCACCGGAAAGGCCGACTGACCCGCGCGGGTCAGCCCCTCTCCTGGCGGGGCAGCACCACCTCGCGCAGGATCAGTTGCAGCGCGGCCACCGTGGGGATGGCGATCAGCGCGCCCACCACACCCAGCAGCGCCACCCCGAGCAGCGCGCCCAGCAGGGCGGCCACCTCGTTGACCTCCACCGAGCGTCGCATCACCTTCGGGTAGATCAGGTAGTTCTCCACCTGCTGGTAGATGAGGAAGAAGACCGCGCAGGCGATGCCGGTGGGCAGGTCGCTGGCGAAGCCGACCAGACTCACGATCACCGCGCCCAGCGTGGCGCCGATCTGCGGGATCAGGTCGGTCACCGCGACCACCACGGCCAGCGCGAACGGGTACGGCAGCCCGACGATCAGCGCGAACACGAAGGTGGTCGCGCCGGCCAGCACCGCGATGCTCAGCGCGCCGACCATGTAGGCGCCCACCTTGGCCAGGATCTCGTCGCCGATCAGCTGCACCCGCTCCCGCCGTGACCGGGGCACCAACGAGTAGCCCAGGGAGCGCAGCCGGTTGAAGTAGGCCAAAAAGTAGATGGTCAGCACCAGCACGGTCAGCGTCCGGAACACCGTGCCGAAGATCAATTGGGCACCGCCCAGCACCCCGCCGAGCGCCCGGCCGATGGTCTGGGCGTTGGCCGCGCTCTGCACCCGCTCCACCACGTCGTACCGCTCCACCAGGTCGTTGACCGTCGGATTGCGGCGCAACTCGTCGAGCAGGCTCGGGATCTGGTCGATGAACTGCCCGGACTGGGTCACGATCGGCGGGACCAGCGCCACCACGCCGCCGCAGAGCAGCAGGACCACGGTCAGCGCGACCACCGCCACCGCCAGGCCGTGCGGCACCCCCCAGCGGTGCAGCCGGACCACCGCCGGGTTGAGGCCGACCGCGAGGAACAGCGCGATCACCACCAGCACCAGGATGCCGCCGGCATTGCGAATGCCCAGATAAAGGGTGTACGCCAGCAGCACGCCCAGCGCACCGGTGAAGCCGATCAGGAAGCTGCTGCGCCGCAGCGGACGCCCCGGCGTGCCGAACTTCCCGGACGGGACCGTCGGCGGCTCATCCGGGTCGATTCCCGGGGCGGGGACCGGCACCGGAGCCGGCGCCTCGGTGTGCGGTGTCTCGGTGTGCGGCGTTTCGCTGTGCGGTGCCTGGGCGTGCGGTGCCTGGGCGTGCGGTGCCTCGCTGTGCGGCGTCGCGGCGGGCGGTGCCTCGCTGTGCGGCGTCGCGGCGTGCGGCGTCGCGGCGTGCGGTGCCTCGGCGTGCGGTGCCTCGCTGTGCGGCGTCTCGGCGTGCGGCGTCGCGTCCGGGTCGTCGGCGGAGCTGCCGTGCTGCGGCACCAGGACCTCCCGGCTCAAGCGGTGGGACGACGAGCGGCGGCGACGAAAGCCCGCCAGGCGGTCGGTGCGAACACCAGCACCGGGTCGGTCGGGTCCTTGCTGTCGCGCACGCCCACCGCCCCGGGCAGATTGTCCGCCACCTCGACGCACTCGCCATTGCCGCTACGGGTGGACGTGCGCCAGTGTGCACCGGTCAGGTCCATGACGTCACAACTTTCTTCATCAGCTCGATCGACTGCCGGCAGGACCGCGTCCCAACGCGCCAGCAGCGTAGCCACCTCATGGTGCGCCGGCGACCCCACCGTACGGGTTCGCAGGTGCGGGAGCCCGGTTCGGACAAGACGCGAGAGTGGGTTAGCCGCAGACCGGCCGTCCTGGGCGTGATCCACTCGACATCCCCGATATAGGGGTGTCCGGGCAGTAGGACACCCCGATATCGGCGATGTGGTGTCGATCATGAGCCGGCGTGGTCGGCGCGGAGTCGTGGACGACGCGAGCGGAGTTCATGCCGCCGCGCCTGACCGCAGTCAGTCCTTTTCGATGGTGACCTTGCTGGGCTTGGCGCTGCGCTCGTCGGTGGTCGGCTTGGTGGGCCGCTTGCCGTTCTCACCGGTGCTGGTGATCTTGGTGGGCTTGGCGCCCCGGCCACCCTCGCCCGGAACGGCGGCCACGGTCGGCTCCCCGTCCACCCCGGCGCTCGCCGTTCCACCGTCCACCGTGGTCACCGGCTCGGCCACCGGCCGCGTCGTGGACTGGCCGGCCTCCTCCGCGCCCGCATTCACCGGCTGCCGGGCGTCGGCGGGCTCGGCCTTGAGCCCGGTGGCCGCACCCGATCCGGTTGCCGTGCCGGCGTCGACGGTCGCGGTGCCGGCGTCGACGGTTGCCGTGCCGGCGTCGACGGTCGCCGTGCCGGCGTCGACGGTCGCCGGGGCGGACACGGTCGCGCCGTCGTCCCCGCCGCCGGGCACGCTCTTGCTGGCGCCGTCGCCAGCGGTCGGCGCGGTCGGGCCGTCGATCGGACCGGTGACGCTCTGCAACCGCAGCTCGGCCATCTGCCGCTGAATCTCGTCGGACTCCTGCCGGGACTTCCAGGTCTCCTGCCGCAGGTCGGCGAGCTGCTGCTGGGCCTGGGCGATCTCCAACATCACCTGGGCGAGCTGCTGCCGGCCCGCCGCCGACTCCTGTTGGGTGGCGGCCAGGTGCTGCTGAGTGGTGGCCAGGTGCTGCTGGGTGGTGGCCGCGTACTCCTCGAACTGCCGACGGGAGGCCGCGACATGCTCGTCGGCCTTGCGGCGCTTGTCGCCGGCCTCGGTCTCGGCCCGGCTCAGCAGCTCGGCGGCCTCCGCCTCGGACCGCTGACGCAGAGCCGCCGCGTCCTGCTCGGCCGCCTCTCGGACCCCGGCCGCGCCCTGCTCGATCTCGTTCTTGCGGGCGGTGTACTCGGTCTCCAGCTCGTTCTTACGCGTGGAGTATTCGGTTTCCAGCTCGTCGTGGCGGGCGGTGAAACCCGTCTCCATCTCCTGCTGACGGCTGGTGAACCCGGTCTCCAGCTCCTGCTGGCGGGACTTGTGCTGCTTTTCCAGCTCGTCGCGGCGCTTGGCGAACTCCTGCTCGGCCGTGGCCCGCCGCTGCGCCAACTCCTGGTCGGCTGCCTCCCGACGGGAGTTGACCTCCTGCTCCACCCCGGCCCGCCACGCGCCCAGCTCCTGTTGCGTCTGCGCCCGGGACTGCTGCACGTACGCCTCGGTCTCGGTGCGCATCCGCTGCACGTACGCCTCGGTTTCGGCGCGGCTGCGCTTGGCCGACTCGGAGGCCTGCGTGGTCAGCCGCTCCGCCTCCTGCTGCGCCTTGGCCCGGGTGGCCCGGCCGGCCATCGACGCGTCGTCGATGATCTGCTTGGCCTCCTGCTGCGCCTTGGCGTGGGTGGCCCGGCCGGCCTCGGTCGCGGTGTCGGTGAGCCGCTTGGCCTCGTGCAGGGCCTTGGCGTGCACCTCCTTGGCGGCCTCGCGCAGATCGCTGGCCTCCTGCCGGGCGTTGGCCAACGTCTCGCGGGCCGTCTCGCGCAGCTTGGTCGACTCCTGCTGGGCCCGGGTGTGGATCTCCTTGGCGGTGTCCCGTAGCTGGGTGGCCTCCTGCTGGGCCTTCGCCAGCGTGTCCTGCGCCGCCTTGCGCAGCTGCGCCGACTCGTTCTTCGCCGACTGCAGGGTCTCGTTCGCCTCGGCCCGCCGGGCCGCGCTGTGTCGCTCCTCCTCGGCGCGCCGCGCGGCGAGAGCGAGCTCGAAATCCTTCAGTGCTCGCGCGGCCTGCTCGCGGGCCTCCTCGACGATGTGCTCGGCCGCGGCACGGCGGGCGTCGATCTCACTGTGCGCCTCGGACACGATCTGCTCGGCCTGCTCCTCGGCGAGCGTGAGGATCGACTCGACCCGGGGGCCGAGGTGCCGGAACGAGGCGCGGTCGACCACGTTCATCTGCTTGCGCACCTGGGTCAGGTCGCGCTGGAGCACCTCGACCTGGCCGGCGAGCTTGTGGATCTGTGTGTACGCCTGTTCCCGTTCGGAGGCGAGGGTCGCGATCTCGTGCTCGGCACGCGCGACATACCGGTCGACCTGTTTCTTCTCGTACCCCCGCAGAGCGGACTCGAAGCTGGGCTCCGTCGTCACGTCCCCGCCGAGAGCGAACAGTTCCTCGCCGTGCGACATGCCCCCATCCTCACACGCAACGGGCCCTGCTGGGGCGATACGGACGGGCCTTGTGGGAGCTACCTCACTCGGTTTCCGGCGCACGACGCCCGGCGACGGGAAACGCACACGGCGCGAGGGGGCACCGGTTACCCGGTGTCACCTCGCGCCGTCGATGCCCCAACCTGACGCCTCGGGTCAGCCGGCGGTCTCCGCGGTCACCCGCTCCTGACCGCCATCGGTCTTCTTGACCTCCGGCTTGGCCGCCGGTGCGGCCGGTGCCGGCATGCCCGGAACGATGCCGGCGAGCCCGGAGAGCATCTGGCCCAGCTGCGAGGTGACCGCGTCCTTCTGCCGGGTGAGGTCGTCGACCTCGCGGCGGGCGGCCTGCGTGGTCAGCTCCGCCTCGGTACGGGCCTCGGTGAGCAGGCGCTGCGACTCGGCCTTGGCCTCGTTGAGCGTCTTCTCGGAGTGCGCCTTGGCCTTGTCGACCGTCTCGGCGGCGTTGCGCTCCGACTCGACCCGGCGGGCCTCGGCACGCTGCTCGATCTCCTTGGCCCGCTCCTGCGCGGCCCGGGCCCGCTGCTCGGCCTCGCTGACCATCTTCTGGGTCTGCGCGACCTGGGAGGCGTGCCGCTCGGACTCCTCGCGCTCGGACTTCTCGCGCCGCTCAGCGAGCTGGAGCTCCAGAGCCTGGAGGTCCTTGTCGCGCTTGTCCCGCGCGTCGGTCAGCAGCTTGGTCGCCTCGGCGCGCTTCTCCTCAGCCTCGCGGGCCGCCTTCGCCCGCTGCTGGGTGATCTCCCGCTCGGCGGTGGCCCGGAGGGTGGCCACCTCCCGCTCGACGGTCGACTTCAGCTCGGCCACCTCGTGCGCGGTGACGGTACGCAGCTGCTTGGTCTCGCGGTCGGCGTCCGCGCGCAGCGTGTCAGCCTCGCGGCGGGCCTGCACCCGGACCTCGGCGGCCTCGCGCTCGGCGGCCGTGCGCAGATTGCCCGCCTCGCGCTCGGCGCTGGCCTTCATGGCCGCGGCCTCGGCACGTGCCTTGTCGGTGATCTCGCGTGCCTCGAGGCGGGCGGCGGAGAGGATGCCCTCCGACTCGCGCTTGGCCTCGTTGCGGTGGTCGTTGGCCTGCTCCTCGGCGAGCCGGAGGATCTGCTCGACACGGGTGCCGAGCCCGGAGAGGGTGGGCCGGCTGTTCTCTTCGAGCTGCTTGTTCGTGTCGGTGAGCTTCTGCTCCAGCGCACTCATGCGCTGTTCAGCTTGGCGGAGCCGACGCTGGGCGTCGTTCATCCGCTGCTCGGCCTCGGCGCGGGCCTGCTCGGACTGGGTCAGCGCGGCGGTCATCCGGCCGAGGAAGTCGTCGACCTGGTGAGTGTTGTATCCGCGCAGGCCAACGGTGAAATCTGGCTGCGAGTTCGCGTTATCGAAGAACGCGAGAGGGGAGGACTGCTGCTGGGGCATTGGGACATACTGGCAGACGCCCCAGGGTGCTTCGCAAGAGCGGTGCGAAGCTTTCGTGCCCTCTTTACATGGTCAACTCCCGCGATCGGTGAGGCCGGACCAATCGGCGATCTTGGCAGGTCCCGGGCGGGTCGGACGCCACGCAGCGTGACGCGAAAAAGGGCCCCGGGGTTGCCCCGAGGCCCTTTGTTCGATCCGGGTGGGTTTTCCGCTAATGGGGTGGAAGAACAATGACCGATCACCGCATTGGCCATCCGGCGTTCATCCGTCCGGCCGGTGACGGTCAGTGCCCCGGAAACCGGCGGTGACGGTCAGTGCCCCCGGAACCGGTTGATCGCGTCCTCGTGCCGGGCCCGCAGCTCCCCGTCGCGTACGCCCAGCCCGTCGGTGGGTGCGAGGCAGCGCACGCCGACCTTGCCCTGGTGGGCGTTGCGGTGCACCTCGTACGCCGCCTGGCCGGTCTGCTCCAGCGGGTAGGTGCGGGACACCGTCGGGTGCACCTTGCCGAGCGCGACCAGGCGGTTGGCCTGCCACGCTTCGTGATAGTTGGCGAAGTGGCTGCCGACGATCCGCTTGAGGTGCATCCACAGGTAGCGGTTGTCGTACTGGTGCTGGAAGCCGCTCGTGGACGCGCAGGTGACGATGGTTCCGCCGCGCCGGGCCACGTAGACGCTCGCGCCGAACGTCTCCCGACCGGGGTGCTCGAAGACGATGTCCGGGTCCTCGCCACCGGTCAGCTCGCGGATCCGCTCACCCAGGCGCTTCCACTCGTCCGGGTCCTGGGTCTCCTCGTCCTTCCAGAACCGGAAACCCTCGGCCGCCCGGTCGATGACCAGATCCGCGCCCATCTTGCGGCACAACTCGGCCTTCTCCGGCGAGGAGACGACGCAGACCGGGATCGCGCCGCCGTTCAGGGCCATCTGGGTGGCGTACCCGCCGAGGCCGCCGGAGGCACCCCAGATCAGCACCACGTCGCCCTGCTTCATGTTGGCCCCGTGGTGCGAGACGAGCTGCCGGTACGCGGTGGAGTTGACCAGCCCGGGGCTGGCCGCCTCCTCCCAGCTCAGGTGCCTCGGTTTGGGCATCAGCTGGTTGGCCTTGACCACAGCCATCTCGGCCAGCCCGCCGAAGTTGGTCTCGAAGCCCCAGATCCGTTGCTGCGGGTCGAGCATGGTGTCGTCGTGCCCGGCCGCGTCCTCCAACTCGACGGAGAGGCAGTGCGCCACCACCTCGTCGCCGGGTGCCCACCGGGTCACCCCCGGGCCGGTACGCAGCACCACGCCCGCCGCGTCCGAGCCGACCACGTGGTACGGCAGGTCGTGCCGGCGGGTCAGCTCGGAGACCCGGCCATACCGCTGGAGGAACTTGAAGGTGGGCATCGGCTCGAAGATGCTGGTCCACACCGTGTTGTAGTTGATCGCGCTCGCCATCACCGCGACCAACGCCTCGCCCGGCGCCAGCTCCGGCGTCGGCACCTCCTGCACGTGCAGCGCCTTGCGCGGGTCCTTGTCCCGGGTGGCCATGCCGTCGAACATCCGAGCCTCCTCGGCGCGGACCACCACGCCCCGGTAGCTCTTCGGTACGGGCAGCCTGGCGACGCCGGCGAGCTCGCGGTCCGGATCGTTCGATTCCTCCGCCGCCATGATCGCTTCGAGGATGTCCTGCACGGTGACCTCCGGTTCGTCCGCACCCGCACGGGCCTGGGTGCTGCCATCGTCGGCGCCGGTGGGCACGACCGCCATGTCGGCATTCGACACATCCGGCACCGGTCGCGCTCCTGTGGGGCCGGACGTTACTGAACGGTAGCTAGGCCGGGAAGTCCTCTGTGAAAAACTGCATCGGCCGATGCGTGAAGATGTCCGGCCAGGACGGGAACCGCGCACTGACGTGCGCGCGGACGGGCTTCACGGTCGACGGGGTGGGGTGGGGAGGCACAACGTCAGGGATGTAGTGGCCTCACACGCGGCGGAGGCAACCACATCCCTGACGTTGTGCGGATCTTGGCGTCGAGGCCCCGCGAGCGCGCGGCGCTGGACCGGCGCGCGGGCGGTCAGTGGGTGGTGGCGGCGGGCTCGACGAGTTCGACGAGGACCCCGCCGGCGTCCTTCGGGTGCACGAAGTTGATCCGGGAGTCCGCGGTACCGCGCCGCGGGGAGTCGTAGAGCAGCCGCATCCCCCGCGCGCGCAGCGCCGCACAGGCCGCGTCGATGTCCACCACGGTGTACGCGACCTGCTGCACGCCCGGCCCGTTGCGGTCCAGGAACTTGGCGATCGTCGACTCCGGGGTGAGCGGGGCGAGCAACTGCACGCAACCGCCCTCGGTGGTCGGCCCGACGGCCAGCATCGCTTCCCGGACGCCCTGCTCGGCGTTGGTCTCGGTGTGCACGCAGCGCATCCCGAACGTCCGCGCGTAGAAGTCGATCGCCGCGTCCAGGTCGGCCACGGCGATGCCGACGTGGTCAATCTTGCGAAGCCCGATGTCTGTGACGTAGTCCGCACCGGGCTCGACGGGGGAGTTGTCAGTCATGGCGCTAGTCTGGCCGAACAATCGTTAAGGCGTACAGCTCGGCACCCCTCTCGGAGGCAGGCATGGCTTCGGTGATCGTCAGCGGCGCGCGGACCCCGATGGGGCGCCTGCTGGGCAACCTCAAGGACCTCCCGGCCACGAAGCTCGGCGGGATCGCCATCAAGGCGGCGCTGGAGCGTGCCGGCGTCAGCCCGGACCAGGTCCAGTACGTGATCATGGGGCAGGTGCTGCAGGCCGGCACCGGTCAGATCCCGGCGCGGCAGGCGGCGGTCGAGGCCGGCGTGCCGATGTCCGTGCCGGCGCTGACCATCAACAAGGTCTGTCTCTCCGGCCTGGACGCGATCGCCCTGGCCGACCAGCTGATCCGCGCCGGCGAGTTCGACATCGTGGTGGCCGGCGGCATGGAGTCGATGACCAACGCCCCGCACCTGCTGATGGGCCAGCGCACCGGCTACAAGTACGGCGACGTGGTGGTCAAGGACCACATGGCGCACGACGGGCTCAGCGACGCCTGGGACTGCTGCTCGATGGGCGAGTCGACCGAGCGGGTCGGCGCCAAGCACGGCATCTCCCGCGAGGAGCAGGACGCCTTCGCAGCGGCCAGCCACCAGCGGGCCGCCGCCGCACAGAAGAACGGCCACTTCGCCGAGGAGATCGCCCCCGTGGTGATCCCGCAGCGCAAGGGTGACCCGCTGGTGATCAGCGAGGACGAGGGCATCCGTCCGGACACCACCGTCGAGTCGCTGGGCAAGCTGCGCCCCGCCTTCGCCAAGGACGGCACCATCACCGCCGGCAGTTCGTCGCCGATCTCCGACGGCGCTGCCGCGGTGCTCGTGATGAGCAAGGCCAAGGCCAAGGAGCTGGGGCTGACCTGGCTGGCAGAGATCGGTGCGCACGGCAACGTGGCGGGCCCGGACAACTCCCTGCACTCGCAGCCGTCCAACGCGATCAACCACGCCCTGAAGAAGGGCGGCCTGAGCGTCGCGGACCTCGACCTCATCGAGATCAACGAGGCGTTCGCCCAGGTCGGCGTGCAGTCCACCCGTGACCTCGGCATCAGCCCGGACAAGGTGAACGTCAACGGCGGCGCGATCGCGCTGGGGCACCCGATCGGCATGTCCGGCGCGCGTCTCGTACTCACCCTCGCACTGGAGCTGAAGCGGCGCGGCGGCGGCACCGGCGCGGCGGCGCTCTGCGGTGGCGGTGGCCAGGGCGATGCGCTGATCATCCACGTTCCGGGTAAGGCTGCGACGGACCAGTGAGCGCGAGGAGTGAGCCGGTCCTGCGAGCCCCGCAGTCGCGAACGGAGACGGACCAGTGAGCGCGAGGAGTGAGCCGGTCCTGCGAGCCCCGCAGTCGCGAGCGAAGATGGAACAGTGAGCGAAACGGCCGAGCACGTCCCGGTAGCGGGCACCACGTCGGTGCGCCGCAGCCGGGACGTACCCCTGCTGGTCGAGCGGGCCCGCACGGGTGACCCCCGCGCGGTGGCCCGGTTGATCACGCTGGTGGAGAACGGCGACGAACTGCTGCCGGAGATCGCCGCCGCGCTGGCGCCGTACGCCGGGCAGGCCCAGGTCGTCGGGCTGACCGGTTCGCCCGGGGTGGGCAAGTCGACCACCACGAACGAGCTGGTCCGCGCGCTGCGGGCGCGCGGTCACCGGGTCGGCGTGCTGGCGGTCGACCCGTCCAGCCCGTTCACCGGTGGGGCGATCCTCGGCGACCGGGTACGGATGCAGGACCACGCGACGGATCCGGGCGTCTACATCCGGTCCATGTCCAGCCGGGGGCACCTCGGCGGGTTGGCCGCGTCGACGCCGCAGGCGGTCCGGGTGCTGGAGGGCGCCGGCTGTGACGTGGTGCTGGTGGAGACCGTCGGTGTCGGGCAGGCCGAGGTGGAGGTGGCCTCGCTGGCAGACACCACGCTGGTGCTGCTCGCCCCCGGCATGGGCGACGCCATCCAGGCGGTCAAGGCCGGCATCCTGGAGATCGCCGACGTCTTCGTGGTCAACAAGGCCGACCGGGATGGCGCCGACGCCACCGTCCGGGACATCCAGGGCATGATCGCTCTCGGTGAGCGCGGTCCCGGGCAGTGGAGGCCGCAGGTGGTCCGCTCGGTCGCCGCGCGTGGCGAGGGCATCGACGACATCGCCGCCGCGATCGACAAACACCGGGGCTGGCTGGTCGAGCACGGCGAGCTGCGCCGCCGCCAGGAGGCGCGGGCCGCCGCCGAGATCGAGGCCATCGCGCTCGGCGTGCTCCGTGGCCGCATCGGCTCACTACGCGACGGTACGGAGCTACCCACGCTCGCCGCCAAGGTCGCCGAAGGTGCCCTGGACCCCTACGCAGCAGCAAACACCCTGCTAACCCAACTAGCCCGCTAACCCCGCCCCGCCCCCGCCCCCGCACCCCCCCGCACCCC
>NZ_JBEXGR010000045.1:0-21144 GCF_040607415.1 Micromonospora sp. NPDC005291 | reverse complement strand
CCGACTGGATCGCCACCCGCGGCTACGCCACCAGCTGACCCGCACACAACAACACGACCGAAGGGCCGGACCCCCACCAGGGGCCCGGCCCTTCGTCGTCGTCCCGGTCGGTCCGGCAGGGCCGGCTGGATCGAATCCGGCGAGGCCGGCTGGGATCGAGTGGTTCGCTGGTCCTTTGCAGTGCGGTCAGCCGCCGGAATCGTCCATCTCAGCGCCCTCGGGGACGACGTCGTCATCCCGGCTGGCCAGCCAGCCGTCCGGCAGAAAAACCTTGCCCGGGGAGTTCGTCCGCCCGCGCGGCTGGCCCAGGGCGGCCAGCGGGAACGGCTCCACCGGGTCGAGCTTGCCGAGCAGATCATCGAGCTGGGCCAGGCTCTCGATCATCGCCAGCGAGCGGCGCAGCTCGCCGCCGACCGGGAAGCCCTTGAGATACCAGGCGACGTGCTTGCGGAAGTCGGCACAACCGTCCCGCTCACCCCGGGCAGGGCTGCGGGCGGCGGCCACAAACTGGTCGACGAGCAGCTCAGCGTGCCGGCGCATGGTCACCGCCACCTCGCCGAGGGTGGGCAGCCGCCGCTCCGGCCGACCGTTGAAGGCGGCCTCCAGGTCTGCGAAGAGCCACGGTCGGCCCAGGCACCCCCGCCCGATCACCACGCCGTCGACCCCGGTGTGCGCGACCATCCGCAACGCGTCGTCGGCCTCCCAGATGTCGCCGTTACCGAGCACCGGCACGTCGAGGGCCTGCTTGAGGGTGGCGATGGCGTCCCAGTCGGCGGTGCCCGAGTAGCGCTGCGCGGCCGTCCGCCCGTGCAGGGCCACCGCGGCCACACCGGCGTCCTGGGCGGCGAGCCCCGCCTCGACGTACGTCAGGTGGTCGTCGTCGATGCCCTTGCGCATCTTCACGGTGACCGGCACCCCGGACGGTGCCGCGGCGTCCACCGCGGCCCTCACCAGCCGGGCGAAGAGCCGACGCCGCCACGGCAACGCCGCGCCGCCACCCCGGCGGGTCACCTTGGGCACCGGGCAGCCGAAGTTGAGGTCGATGTGGTCGGCCAGGTCGCGCTCGACCACGATCCGCACGGCGGCGGCGGTGATCTCCGGATCGGTGCCGTAGAGCTGGAGGCTCCGCGGATGCTCGTCCGCGCCGAAGGCGATCATGTGCAGCGTCTTCGGGTTCCGCTCGACCAGCGCCCGAGTGGTGATCATCTCGCAGACGTAGATGCCGCCGCCCTGCTCCCGACAGAGCCGCCGGAACCCGACGTTGGTGATCCCGGCCATCGGCGCGAGCACCACCGGCGGCCACACCTCGTACCGCCCGAGAGTCAACGGGCGCAGCGCAGGGACGGTCGAGGCGGTCACCGGACAAGTGTACGGGGCCCCGACCGGCGCATTTCGCGTCGGCCGAGGCCCCGTGCCCACCGTTTCAGCAGCCGGGGAGGCGCTCGATCAGGTAACGCTCGACCTGGTCCAGGGAGACCCGCTCCTGGGCCATGGTGTCCCGGTTGCGGACCGTCACGGCGTTGTCATCCAGGGTGTCGAAGTCGACCGTCACGCAGAACGGGGTGCCGATCTCGTCCTGCCGGCGGTAGCGGCGACCGATCGCCTGCGAGTCGTCGAACTCCACCACCCAGCGCTTGCGCAGCAGCGTCGCGAGGTCCTTGGCCTTCGGCGACAGCGCCTCGTTGCGGGACAGCGGCAACACCGCCACCTTGACCGGGGCGAGCCGCGGGTCGAACCGCATGACGGTGCGCTTGTCCACGCCGCCCTTGGTGTTCGGCGCCTCGTCCTCGTCGTACGCCTCCAGCAGGAAGGCGAGCACCGCGCGGGTCAGACCGGCGGCCGGCTCGATGACGTACGGCATCCAGCGCTCACTCTTGGTCTGGTCGAAGTACGACAGGTCGACGCCGGAGTGCTTGCTGTGCGTGGAAAGGTCGAAGTCGGTGCGGTTGGCGATACCTTCCAGCTCCGCGAACTCGGTGCCACCGAACTGGAAGCGGTATTCGATGTCCACCGTCCGCTTCGAGTAGTGCGAGAGCTTCTCCTGGGGGTGCTCGAAGAGGCGCAGGTTGTCCGCCGACAGGCCGAGGTCGAGGTACCAGTTCCAGCGCTCCTGGAGCCAGTACTCGTGCCACTGCTCGTCGGTGCCCGGCTCGACGAAGAACTCCATCTCCATCTGCTCGAACTCGCGGGTCCGGAAGATGAAGTTGCCAGGGGTGATCTCGTTGCGGAACGACTTGCCGGTCTGCGCGATGCCGAACGGCGGCTTCTTGCGGGCGACCGTCTCGACGTTCTTGTAGTTGACGAAGATGCCCTGCGCGGTCTCCGGGCGCAGGTAGTGCATCCCCTCGTCGCTCTCCACCGGGCCCAGGTAGGTCTTCATCAGGCCGTTGAACATCTTCGGCTCGGTGAAGGTGCCCTTGTTGCCGCAGTTGGGGCAGTTGAGTTCGGCGAGCGAGGCCGGCGGCTTGCCGTGCTTGGCCTCGTACGCCTCCTCCAGGTGGTCAGCCCGGAACCGCTTGTGGCAGAACTGGCACTCGGTGAGCGGGTCGACGAACTCGGCGATGTGGCCGGACGCCTCCCACACCTTGCGGGACAGGATCACCGCGGAGTCGAGGCCGACCACGTCGTCGCGCTGCTGGACCATGGTCTTCCACCACTGCCGGCGGACGTTCTCCTTGAGTTCCACACCGAGCGGACCGTAGTCCCACGCCGATCGGGTGCCTCCGTAGATCTCGCTGGAGGGGAAGACGAAGCCTCGGCGCTTGGCGAGGCTGACGACGGCGTCGATACGGTCTGCTGGCATGTTTCCTCCTACGCCGGCTGGCGGTCGGCGGGGGCGAGATGTGGATGGAACGGTCGGTTCGGGACAACGGTACGACCACCGTCGCCCCAAGCCCAGCAGAATACCGGTGGCGGGTCAGCTGACCCCGCAGACCTCCACGCCGCCGGTCTGACCGTCCTGACCGAGGCTGACCTGCTGCCGCTCCCGGTCGCCGCCGTCGAGCGTCACGTCGACCGGCACGGTCAGGCTGGTGGTGTCCACCTCACCCACCCGGAATGCGGCGACCTGAGGTTCGGCGGCGGCGCGCCGCTCGAACTCGGGCCGTGACTCGCGCCGCTGCGCGTCGTCGCAGAGCTGCTCGTACGCCCGCCCGTAGTTCCGCTCGACCAGCGCCTGGTAGTAGTCGCCGGTCACGGTGCGGGCCTGCTCCCGGATCGCCTGCACGCCGCTGACGGCCAGGCCGACGACGGCGGTGCCGCCCCCGCCACAGCAGAGCACCAAGGCGAGCGCGCCGACGCCGAGGCCGATCCAGAGCCGAGTCCGGCGGCCTTCGGTGGGCGGCGCGGCGAACGGCGGAGCCACGCCGGGACCGGGTGGCGGGGCGGGTGCGGTCATAGGAGCAGCGTAGTGTCCGGCGGCTCAGCGGTAAGGACCCGCAGCCCGATCACTCTCGGCGACGACCACGGCCCCGCCTGGGGCGGCGGTGGCCAACGCCTCGTACGCGGAGGGCTCGTCGATCGACTCGGCGAGCAACGGCACGGCGCTGACCTTGACCTCGAAGGCGCCCAGCGCCCGCCGGTACGTGCCGACCGACTCCCATTCGGTGACCAGGGACCAGTGGCGGGGGTCGTCGAGCGCCCGGACCAGTTGACCGCGCAGGTAGCCGGGGCGGGCGGCCAGTGCGGTGAGGGCGGCGTGCGCCCGTTCGGTGAAGTCGTCGGCTAGATCGACGTCGACCACGAACCGGTTGGTCACCAGCAACGGGGGTCCCTCCTCGTAGAGTCTGTGGGATGCAGCGTACGCAGCGCCCTTTGCTGGCCCGGTTGGCCGGGGCGAACCCGACGTCGGTGTTCTTGCTCACCCTGGTGGTGGTGCTGGTGGCGTTCTTCACGCCCGGGGTGATCGGCGGGCTGCTGACGCTCGCGCTCGCCGCGGCCCTGATCGCCCTGTTGGTCACGACCTGGGCGGTTCAGGCACCGCAGACCCGGCTGATTCGACTGGTGATGCTCACCCTGCTGGTGACGGTGGGCCTCGCGAAGCTGCTCTGACATGCAATCATGCGTTTTTGACAATCATTATCGTTGCCACGGACAGTTGACGACATGACCAACCGCACCACGTCCCGTGTCCTGGCCGCCGCGACCGCCCTCCTCGCCCTGGGCGCCGGGGCCGGCTGCTCCACCGGCAGTGCCGCCGGTGCCGACCCCCAACGGGTCGACGTGGTGGCCGCGTTCTACCCCCTCCAGTTCCTGGCCGAGCGGATCGGCGGCGACGCCGTGCGGGTCACCAACCTCGCCAAGCCCGGCGCGGAGCCGCATGACCTGGAGCTCAGCCCGAGCCAGGTCGGCCAGGTCACCGAGGCGGAGCTGATCGTCTACCTCAAGGGCTTCCAGCCGGCGGTGGACGACGCCGTCGAGCAGAACGGCGGCGACCGGCCGTTCGACGTGACCAGCGTGCAGCCACTACTGGACGCGACCGCTGGCGGGCACGACCACGAAGGCGAGGAGGGGCACGCCGAGGAGACGGGCGGCAAGGACCCGCACGTCTGGCTCGACCCGACCCGGCTGGCCGGCATCGGTGACCAGCTCGCCCAGCGGCTCGGCAAGGCCGACCCGGACCACGCCGCCGACTACGCCGCCCGTGCCGCGGCGCTGCGCGCCGACCTGACGACCCTGGACGGGGAGTTCAGGAATGGCCTGGCGACCTGCCAGCGGCGGGAGATCGTGACCAGCCACGCCGCGTTCGGCTACCTCGCCGACCGGTACCAGCTCGACCAGGTCGGCATCACCGGGCTCAGCCCGGACGTCGAGCCCTCACCGCAGCGGCTCGCGCACGTCATCGAGGAGGCGAAGGAGCACCAGGCCACCACGATCTTCTTCGAGACCCTGGTCAGCCCGAAGGTCGCCGAGACCATCGCCGGTCAGGTCGGCGCGAAGACCGCGGTGCTGGACCCGATCGAGGGGCTCGCCGCCGGCACCAACGGGGACTACCTTTCGGTGATGCGTACGAACCTGCAGACCCTGCAGACGGCCTTGAGCTGCTCGTGACCTCACCTGTCATCACCGTCGAGCACGGGGTGGTCGGCTACGACGGCCGCCCCGTGCTCCGGGACATCTCGCTCACCGTGACCGCCGGTGAGGTGGTCGCTGTGCTCGGTGCCAACGGCTCCGGCAAGTCCACCCTGATCCGCGCCGTCCTCGGGCTGGTGCCGATCAGCGCCGGCTCGGTCACCCTCTTCGACCGGCCGTTGCGCCGCTTCCGCCAGTGGGAACGCATCGGGTACGTCCCGCAGCGGCTCGGCGCCGGCGGCGGCGTACCGGCCACCGTCCGTGAGGTGGTGGGCTCCGGCCGGCTGGCCCGCCGAGGGTTGCTCCGCCCTCCGGGCGCGGCCGACCGGACTGCCGTCGACGACGCGCTGCGTGCGGTCGGGCTCGCCGACCGGGCCGGCGACCCGGTGTCCACGCTCTCCGGCGGTCAGCAGCAGCGCACCCTGATCGCCCGTGCGCTGGCCGGCCAACCGGAGCTGCTGGTCCTCGACGAGCCCACCGCCGGAGTGGACGCCGCCAGCCAGGAGGCGTTCGCCGGCGCGCTGCGCGACTTCGTCGACAACGGTGGGACGGTGCTGCTGGTTGCTCACGAGCTGGGCCCGCTGCGACCGGTGATCAGCCGGGCGGTCGTCGTCCACGAGGGTGCCATCGCCCACGACGGCGCGGTGCCGGACCCGGCCGGGCATCACGCGGAGCCCGACCACGACCACGTGCACCCGCACTGCTACGACGAGCCCGCCGGGCTGTGGAGCAACTGACGCATGGGACTCTTCCAGTACTCCTACATGCAGCATGCCCTGATCGGCGCGCTGGTGATCGGCCTGGCCGCACCGGCGCTCGGCATCTACCTGGTGCAGCGCCGGCTGACGCTGATCGGCGACGGCATCGGGCACGTGGCGTTGACCGGCGTCGGCGCGGGTCTGCTGCTCAACCGCTCGCCGGTGCTGGTGGCGGTGATCGTCGCCACCGCCGGTGCGATCGCCATCGAGGTGGTCCGGGCCCGTGGGCGTACGTCCGGTGATCTGGCCCTGGCCCTGCTCTTCTACGGCGGGATCGCGGGCGGCGTGTTGTTGGTCGGCCTCTCCGACGCGACCAGCGCCAACCTCAACGCCTATCTGTTCGGATCGCTGATCACCACCTCCCTCACCGACGTGATCACCATCGCGGTGCTCGGCGCGGCGATCCTGGTCACCATGATCGTGCTGCGCCCGGCGCTCTTCGCGGTCAGTCACGACGAGGAGTACGCCCGGGTCTCCGGCCTGCCGGTGCGCACGCTGAACCTGCTGATCGCGGTCGCCACCGCGGTCACCGTGACCATCGCGATGCGGGCCGTCGGGGTGCTGCTGATCAGCGCGCTGATGGTGGTGCCGGTCGCCACCGCGCAGCAGGTCACCCGCGGCTTCCGCAGCACGATGACCGCCGCGATGGCGCTCGGGTTCTTCGCCGCCGGCTCCGGTGTCTGGGTGGCGGCTACGGCGGACACCGCGCCGGGTGCCTCGGTGGTGCTGGTGGCGATCGCCTCCTTCCTGGTGGTGGCCGTGGCCGGCGGCGTTTGGCGGGCGCTGCGCCGTCGGGCGACACCGACCGCCGCGCCGACACCGGAACCACACGAAGTCGTGCTGAGCTGATGCTGATCAGCGAGATGACGGCGGTATTGGTTACCGTTGCAGGATGACCAGCGCCACGGGCTATGACGGGTTCGACGGGGCCAGCGAGTTGCTCCGCGCCCTGTCCGCGCCCATCCGGCTGGCCATCGTCAGTGAGCTGGCCGGCGGTGAGCGGTGCGTTCACGAGTTGGTGGAAAAGCTCGGCGCCGCGCAACCGCTGGTCTCCCAGCACCTGCGGGTGCTGCGCGGTGCGGGCGTGGTGCGGGGTTCCCGCCGAGGTCGGGAGATTGCCTACAGCCTGGTCGACGAGCACGTCGCGCACATCGTGGCGGACGCGGTCAGCCACGCCGGGGAGGGATCATGAGTGAGAGCGGCGCCGCGGTGCGCAACACCCGGCAGCGCTCGGCGGTGAGCGCGCTGCTGGGCGAGATGGAGGGCTTCCACAGCGCCCAGGACCTGCACGCGATGCTGCGGCAACGCGGCGAGCGGGTCGGCCTGACCACCGTCTACCGCACCCTGCAGGGGCTGGCCGACCTGGGCGAGATCGACGTGATGCGCCCACCAGGCGGCGAGCACCTCTACCGCCGGTGCAGCGAGGGGCACCACCACCACCTGGTCTGCCGGGCCTGCGGGAGCACCGTGGAGGTGGCCGGCCCGGCGGTGGAGAGCTGGGCCGACCGGGTCGCCGCGCAGCACGGCTACGCCGACGTCAGCCACACCCTGGAAATCTTCGGCACCTGCCCGGCCTGCGTCCGCTGACATCCGCGCCCCGCCCGCCATCGACCCGGACCACTCTCGTAGATCGCGCTCGATCAAGGATGTAGTGGCCTCCGGATCACGGCGACACCACTACTTCCTCGATCGAGCACGATCGTGCTGGGTCGATGGTCGGTCGCGCCCCTTTCGGCTGACTTCCACAGCTGCAAGAGTCGGGCCGTTCGTGGCACGCTGTCCGGCGTGAAGATCTACGCCGATCGGTTTCCGACCGCCGCCCGCCAGTTGTTCACCGACCTACTCGTCGTCGCCTGGGTGTACGTCGCGATCCGCGGCGCGCTCTGGCTGCACGACCTGGTGCAGAAGCTCGCCGTCCCGGGGCAGAAGTTGGAGGGCGCCGGTAGTGGGCTCGCCGACAACCTGGGCGAGGCCGGCAGCAAGGTCGGCCGGGTGCCACTGGTCGGCGACGAGCTGACCGCGCCCTTCCAGCGGGCCTCCGACGCCGCCCGGTCACTCGCCGACGCCGGCCGCGACCAGCAGCAACTGGTCGACCAACTCGCCCTCGCCCTCGCCATCGCGGTGCTGATCTTCCCACTCGGCCTGGTGCTCTTCGGTTGGCTGCCGCTGCGGGTCCGGTGGATGCGCAGGGCCTCCTCAGCCGCGAAGCTGGCCGCCGGCCCGGCCGGCCGGGACCTGCTCGCCCTGCGCGCGCTGGCCACCCAGCCACTCGGTCGGCTGACCCGGATCGCTCCGGACGTCGCCGAGGCGTGGCGGCGCGGCGACGACGACACCGTCGACGCCCTGGCCGCGTTGGAGCTGCGCCAACTCGGCCTGCGCGGGAGGGGCCGCTAAGGTCTTCGGGTGTTCTACTTCCTGATCGTCATCGCCGTCCTGCTGCTCGGCTACGCCGCCGTCCTGGTTTCCTTCGTACGGCGGGGTAAGAAGATCCCGCCTGTGGCGTACCTGGTCCTGGCGGGGCTCAACGGTCTGCTCCTGGCCGCGGTGCTGGCCTGGGCTGTCTCCCGCTGACCGGTGCCGTCGACGTCACCACCCGCTTCGCCCGGCGCGGAGTAGCGCCGGCCCGCGCCGGGAGCGGTCACGGCTTCGGTGGGATGCGGCGGCGGACGTCCTCGGCGGTGGACGGGCCGGGCGACCAGCCGGCCACCCAGGGCAGCTCGTCGGACGGGGTGATGACGCCCTCCTCCAGGCTCGCGTAGCGGCCGGCGAGGATCCGCTTCGCGGCGGCGGTGTCGACCGAGTCGGTGTTGTCCCAGAGGGCGGTGAACAGGGCGTCCACCCGCACCCGCGCCTGCCGGCAGAACAGGTCGGCCAGCTCGACGTTCTCCGGTCGGCTGTCCCGTTCGGCGTAGGCCCGGACGCAGACCGCCGACATCGCGAACAACTCGGCGCCGATGTCCACCACCCGGCCCAGGAACGCCTGCTTACGCTCCATCTTTCCCTGCCAGCGGGACATCGCGTAGAACGTCGACCGGGCCAGCTTGCGCGACGACCGTTCCACCTGACGCAGGTGCCCGGCCAGCGGCCCGAACTCGGCGTACGCCGAAGGGCTCTGCCCCCGGCCCACGGCGAGGGTGGGCAGCCACTTCGCGTAGAAGGCGCCGGCTCGGGCGCCGGCCCGAGCCTTGCGGCCCAGCCCCGCCTCCGGGTCGATGATGTCGCCGGCCACCGACAGATGGGCGTCGACCGCCTCCCGGGCGATCAGCAGATGCATGATCTCGGTGGAGCCCTCGAAGATCCGGTTGATCCGCAGGTCGCGCAGCATCTGCTCGACGGCGGCCGGGCGTTCGCCGCGAGCGGCCAGCGAGTCGGCCGTCTCGTAGCCCCGCCCGCCCCGGATCTGGATCAGCTCGTCGGCGATCTTCCAGGCCATCTCGCTGGCGTACAGCTTGACCAGCGCCGCCTCGATCCGGATGTCGTTGCGGTCGTCGTCGGCGAGCAGGCAGCAGAGGTCGAGCATGGTCTCCATGCCGTACGTGGTGGCGGCGACGAAGGAGAGCTTCTGCGCGACCGCCTCGTGCTCGCCCACCGGACGGCCCCACTGGACCCGGTCGGCGGCCCAGTCCCGGGCCACGTTCAACGCCCACTTGCCGGCGCCCACGCACATCGCCGGCAGCGAGAGCCGGCCGGTGTTCAGCGTGGTCAGGGCGATCTTCAGCCCCTTGCCCTCGCCGCCGATGACGTTCTCGGCGGGCACGAACACGTCGTGGAACCGGGTGAGGCTGTTTTCGAGGCCGCGCAGGCCGATGAACTCGTTGCGCCGCTCCACGGTGATGCCCGCGCTGTCGCCGTCCACCACGAACGCGGTGATTCCACCCCGGCGGCCGGCGGTGGCCGGCACCCGGGCCATCACCACCAGCAGGGTGGCCACGATGCCGTTGGTGGCCCAGAGCTTCACCCCGTTGAGCCGGTAGCCGGTGCCGTCCTCGGTCGGCTCGGCGATGGTGGCCAGCCGGGCCGGGTCGGAGCCGACGTCCGGCTCGGTGAGCAGGAACGCGGACACCTCACCGGCGGCGAGCCGGGGCAGGAAGCGCTGCTTCTGCTCGGCGGTGCCGAACATCTTCAGCGGCTGCGGCACCCCGATCGACTGGTGCGCCGAGAGCAACGCGCCGATGGCCGGGCTGACCGAGCCGGCCAGCATCAGCGCCCGGCAGTAGTGCAGGTTGCTCAGCCCGAGCCCGCCGTACTTCCGGTCGATCTTCATGCCGAACGCGCCGAGGTCGGCCAGACCGTGGAACACCGAGTCCGGAATGGACGCGTCCCGCTCGATGGCCGCGCCGTCCACCTCGGAGGCGAGGAAGGCGCGGAACCGACCAAGGAACTCCTCGGCGCGGGCCACGTCGTCTGGATCGGACCGGGGCCACGGGTTGATCAGGTCGAGCCGGAACCGACCGAGGAACAGCTCCTTGCCGAAGCTGGGTCGGTCCCAGGTGGCCTCGCGAGCGGCCTCGGCGACCTGCCGGGCCTCCTTTTCGGAGACCTGCCCGGCTTCCGCCGGCATCGGAGCCGCGGCACCGGCGGTGCTGGGCGCGGCTTCGGAGTCGGGGTTGTCCGGTGCCGGTCGGCCGTCCTGCGTCGTGGTCACGGCTGCCCCCTCGAACCTCGGTGCGGCTGCGTCGGCATGCGCCCTCAACGCCACGCTACCCCCGGGTGTTACCCAGGGGTAGCGCTGCGTGAAGATCGAGTTTGTCGATGCCCGGTGCCGTCAGTTGGCGAGGGTCTCCGGGTCGTCGTCCTCGTCGTCGACGTCGTCCTCACCCCAGCTGCGTCGCGCGAACGGCAGGAGCATCCAGAAGGTGAGGAACCAGAGGCCGGTCAGGGCGCTGAGCAGGAAGGCGATCGGCCGGTCCAGCACGAAGTCGGTGATCAGCAGCACCGAGCTGACCATCGCGATCAGCATGAAGGCGAGGCCACCGGTGGCCATCCGGTGGGCGAACCGCACCAGCTCCGGCTTGCGGCCCTGCCGGAACAGCGCCCGGTGGAACGCCACCGGCGAGATGATCAGTGCCGTGGCGGCGGCCGCGGCGAGCAGCGCAACGATGTAGACATCCCGCTGGAATTCGCTGGTCCTGGTGAACCCGTTGCTGAAGGGCAGGGTGAGCAGGAAGGCGAAGAGGATCTGCACGCCGGTTTGTGCGACCCGCAACTCCTGCAACAGGTCGGCGAAGTTGCGCTGCCAGCGCTGCTTCTCGGTCTCCTTGGACACGCGCTACCTCCGGTGAGACGCTACTGCCGGCGGTCCCGCCCGCCGGCAGCAACGCCAATGCCCCACCCCGCCGAGCGCGAAACAAGTTCACGACATCTCCCCGGCCGCCCGCCGGACGGGTCGCCTCAGGAGCCGCGTCGGATCCGACCCGCGTACCGGGCCTCCAGCGCCGCGTTGTGCGCGTCACCGTCCGGGATGTTCGCCGACAGGTAGACCGGCGGCCGCTCCCCCGCCGCCAGCAACCGCGCCACCACCTCCACGGTGACCTGCTGGGCCAGCAGCGCCGCGGTGATCGAGGAGACCGCACCGACGGCACCGCCGCCGGGAAGCGGCAGCGTCGCGTCACCGTACGGCGCGCCGTTGTCGAGCACCACGTCGGCGAGATCGCTCAGCTTGCGCCCGGACGGGTGGCGGGAGGTCATCCGGCCCGAGTGCTGTGCCGAGGTGATCGCCACCAGCCCGTGGCCGCGCTCCTTGACCAGGCTGGCGAACTCCACCATCGCGCCGTTGACCCCGGAGTTCGAGGCGAGCACGAAGACGTCGGTGGGCCGCACCGGGGCCAGCTCGTAGAGGCGGTGCGCGACGGCCGGGTCCCGTTCCAGCATCGGGCCGAGCCGCTCGGCCGGTTCGCCGCCGAGCAGCACCAGGTCGCGTAGCGCGATCCGGTTGGTCGGCACCAGACCGCCCGCCCGGCCGGCGATCTCCATCGCGAGGGCCTCCGAGTGGCCGGTGCCGAACGCGTGCACCACGCCGTCGGCGCGCACCCCGTCGGCGATCAGGTCGGCAGCTCGTCCCACCGCCTCCCGCTGACTGGCGGCCACCCGGCCGATCGTCTCGGTCACCACGGTCAGATAGTCCTCGGCACTCACCGTCATGCGTCCTCCGTCGTCCGGTTTCGGGCCAGCCAGCGCACCGCGAAGTCGACCGCCGCCCGCTGGCGCATCAACCTGCCGGACCCGACGCCCACCGAGCCGGTGCGAACCGCCCCGGTGGCCTCCAGGTCCGTGCCCAACGCGCCGAAGTCGTCCGCGTCGAGCCGTACGTCCTGCCACCACACCCATTCGCGGCCACCGTCGGCGGTGCGCACCGCGGCACCGATCCGCTCACGGGGCGAGCCCAGGCAGCGGTACTCGGCCAGGTGCAGCGAGGTGCTCGCGGAGTGGTCCACACCGAGCAGCAACACGTCGGCGTCCAGGTCGTAGAGCCGGGCCAGCGGGGAGCCCTCGCCGAGCATGTCGATCAGGGTGTGCCCGGCCACCACCTGCTCGGCGGCCGGCCCGAGCGCGGCGAACGACACCTGCGGATGGGAGCTGCGCATGGCACCGGGCCAGCCGCGGACCGTCTCGGCGAGCACACCCATGTACCGGCTCGGCGTGACCGACGGGTCGAAGCCCGGCATCTCCGAGCGGATCAGCGGCCACCAGTCCGCCGGCACCGGTGGGTTACGCCACTGCGCCGGATCGCTGTTGTCCGGCGTATGGGTGGGCACCACGATCGTGCCGTCCGGGCCCAGCGCGTCGCGCAGGGCGAGCACCACCGCGTGCGGCCCGCCGCTGATGAAGCCCAGCGGACGCAGCGCGGCGTGCACCAGCAGCGTCGCGCCGGGGCGTACGCCCAGCAGGCGCAGCTGCGCGGCGAGGGAGCGCCGGGTGCCCAAGCCGCTGGCGTCCGTCGTCACGGTGGCCCTCCCTCGCTGACCTGCACGGCTCAGGCCGTTCCGCCGGCTCGGGCCAGGATCGCCTCGGCGAGCAGGCCGGGCGCCGCGTCCGGGATCCAGTGACTCACCCCGGTCAGCTGCACGAAGCGGTAGTCCCCGGTGACGTTCGCCGCGCACGCCTCGGCGGCGGTCCGGCCGATGGCGACGTCCCGGTCACTCCAGACGTACGTGGTGGGCACCGCGACCGGGCCGACGGCGGCCAGGTCGGCGCGGGACATCGCCCGGTACCAGTTCAGGGCGACAGTGAGCGCCCCCGGCTCGCGCATCGGGTTGGCGTAGCGGTCCACCCGGGACGCGTCGCCCACCCCACCGAGCAGCTTGCGCAGCGCGGTCGCGTTCCAGGCCAGCAGCACCTTCTCCGCCTTGCCCGGCTTGCGGAACAGCGCAATGTACGACGAGCGGGCCTTCTGCTGACCGTCGGTGGCCAGGGCGTGCGCCATGGCCGCCGGATGCGGCACGGACACCCCGGTCAGCGTGCGGACCCGATCGGGGTGCTGGGCAGCCACCGCCCAGGCCACGATCGCGCCCCAGTCGTGGCCGACCAGGTGCACGGCGTCCAACCCGAGGGCGTCGAGCACGGCCACGACATCGGCGACCAGCTCGGGAATCCGGTAGTCGGCTACCGCCGTCGGCCGGGCGCCCGGCGAGTATCCGCGCTGGTCCAGCGCGTACGTGCGCAGCCCGCCCGCGTGCAGCGCCGGCACCACGTCGTCCCATTCGCCGCTGTGCTGAGGGAAACCGTGCAGCAGCAGGACGGGTACGCCGTCCGCAGGACCGCCGGTTGTTACCTCGAACGTGAAACCTCGCGCGTCGACCCGCATGATCGGAAGCGTACCCAGCCGACGACGAGCCGGGTGCTCCCCGCAGGTCAGGCGGATGCCCTCCTGGGCCAGCAGCCCGGTCGGTGCTAGCGTCAGCGAGACAACTTCACATCCGACAGGGGAGCGCACAGCGCTGAGAGTGCGGGCACGCCCGCAGACCCTCGAACCTGATCTGGGTAATGCCAGCGCAGGGAGTTCGGTCGACCTCCAGCCGCGCCGCCGTCCGGTGCCACCGGGCGTGCGGCGTGCGTCTTCTCCTGGTTCTTGTCACTTGAACTGGGAGCAAACATGGACAACACCACCAACCGTTGGCGGACCATCGACATCGTGGTCGCCTCGGTGATCGCGGTCGCCTTCGGCGTCATCTTCTGGGCCTGGGGCCTGATCTGGAGTGCCACCGAGGGTGCGTTCGCCTTCTTCCCGCCGGCGCAGACGCTGCTCTACGGCGTCTGGCTGATGCCGGCCGTGATCGGCGGTCTGGTCATCCGCAAGCCCGGCGCCGCGCTCTACTGCGAGACGGTGGCCGCGGTCCTCTCCGCGCTGCTGGGCAGCCAGTGGGCCGGCACGGTGATCCCGCAGGGCATCGTGCAGGGCATCGGGGCCGAGTTGGCGTTCGCCGCCTTCCGGTACCGGTCGTTCCGCCTGCCGACCGCAGTGCTGGCCGGCGCGTTGACCGGTCTCAGCGCCGCGCTGTTCGACTTCTTCATCTGGAACGTCGACTACGCGCTGACCGACTACCGCATCCCGTACGCGCTGCTCACCATCGTCAGCGCCACCGTGATCGCCGGTGCCGGCGGCTGGTTGCTGACCCAGGCCCTGGCCAAGACCGGCGTCCTGGACCGCTTCCCGGTAGCCCGGGACCGCGCCCTGATCTGACCCACCTGGCCGCGTTGATCAAGAGGTTTTCGTCAACGGGAAGCGATTTTCTGACGCGAACCTCTTGATCAACGAACGGGATGCGGCCGGCGGGGACCGGGTGGGGGCGAGAGGGAATGGGGGTGGGGGTTGGTGGGCGGGGTACTGCTGCGGGGGTTCGGGTGGCGGCACGCTGGGCGGCGTAACTGGGCTGTGCGCGGGGTTGATCTGCGGGTCGAGGCTGGGGAGCGGGTTCTGCTGCTCGGGCCTTCGGGGGCCGGCAAGAGCACCCTGCTCAGCGCGCTGGCCGGGCTGCTGCCTGAGGACTCCGGCGAGCAGGAGGGCACCGTCGAGATCGACGGGCTCGACCCGCGCAAGGGGCGCGAACGGGTCGGCATCGTCTTCCAGGACCCGGAGACCCAACTGGTGATGGCCCGCTGCGGTGACGACGTCGCGTTCGGCCTGGAGAACCGGGGCGTTCCGGCCGACGAGATCTGGCCCCGGGTGGACGAGGCACTGCGCCGGGTCGGCTTCCCGTACTCCCGGGACCGCAACACCGCCGCGCTCTCCGGCGGCGAGCAGCAACGCCTCGCCCTGGCCGGCGCGCTGGCCCTGCGCCCCGCCCTGCTGCTGCTCGACGAGCCGACCGCCAACCTCGATCCCGCCGGTGCCGACCTGGTCCGGCAGGCCGTGGCCGGCGCACTGGACGCCGACACCACGCTGATCCTGGTCGAACACCGGGTGACCGAGGCACTGCCGCTGGTCGACCGGGTGGTCGTCCTGGAGCCGGGCGGCGGCGTCCGAGCGGACGGTACGCCGGCGGCGGTCTTCGCCGCACACGGTGCCACCCTGGCCGCCGAGGGCGTGTGGGTGCCCGGTCACCCGGTCGCGCCCCGGCCGGCCACCGCCGCTCCCGAAGAACTCCTGCTCACCGCCGACCGGCTCGGCCTGCCGCCCCGGCTGGGCTCCACCGACCTGGGGGTACGCGCCGGCGAGGCACTCGCCGTACGCGGACCCAACGGCGCCGGCAAGTCCACCCTGGCGTTGCTGCTCGGCGGGCTCCTCCGTCCGGGCACCGGAAGGGTCACCGCGTCCGCCGAGCTGGCCGGGCCGGATCACCGCAGTCCCCCGCACCGTTGGCGAGCGCCCGCGCTGGCCCGGCGGATCGGCTCGGTCTTCCAGGATCCGGAGCACCAATTCGTCACCAGCACCGTCTTCGACGAGCTGGCGCTCGGCCCGCGCCGGACCGGTCAACCCGAGGCGGCCGTCAAGGAGACCGTGGCCGGGCTGCTGGAGCGGCTGCGACTGGCCCGGCTCGCCGCCGCCAACCCGTACACCCTCTCGGGTGGTGAGGCGCGGCGGCTGAGCGTGGCGACCGCCCTGGCCACGGCGCCCCGCCTGCTGATCTGCGACGAACCCACCTTCGGCCAGGACCGGCGGACCTGGCGGGAGTTGGTCGACCTCTTCGCCGACCTGCGGGACGCCGGGCACGGCGTGGTCGCGGTCACCCACGACGCGGATTTCGTCGCGGCGCTCGCCGACCGCACCGTCACCCTCGAGCGGACCGTGACCGACCCGGACGGCACCCGATGATCAGCATTGAGCCGGTCGCCGCGCCCGATGCGCCGTTGGCCCGTCGTAACCCGGTGGCGAAGGTCGCCGCCGCGCTGGTCTTCTCATTCACCCTGCTGGCCACCCTCGACCCGGTGGCCCCGGCGATCGCCATCGCGCTCGAACTCGCCGTGCTGCCCCTGTTCGGCATCCGCTACCGGGTGCTGGCCCGGCGCGCGTGGCCACTGCTACTCAGTGCCGCCGGCATCCTGGTCACTTTGGTGCTCTTCGCCGCCGACCGGTCCGGCCGGGTCCTGCTGGACGTGGGGCCGGTGCTGGTGAGCACCGGCGTGCTGCTCACCGCGCTCGGCCTGGTGCTGCGGGTGTTCGCGGTGGCCCTGCCCGGTGTGATCGTCTTCGCGACCACCGACCCCACCGACCTGGCCGACGCGTTGATCCAGAACGTGAAGGCGCCGGCCCGGTTCGCCATCGGGGCACTGGCCGCGTTCCGGCTGGTGCCGCTACTCGGTCAGGAATGGCAGATGATCAGCATGGCTCGGCGGGCGCGGGGAGTCGACGCGGGACGCAACCCGGTGGCGAAGCTGCGGCTGTTCGCCTCCACCGCGTTCGCGCTGCTGGTCGGGGCGATCCGCCGGGGCACCCGGCTGGCCGTCGCGATGGACGCGCGGGGCTTCGACGGCGACACGCCTCGGACCGTGGCCCGCCGCCAGCGCTTCGACCGCGCCGACGGGCTGCTCATCGCCGGGGCGGTCGCCCTGGCCGGCGCCGCCCTGACAACAAGCGTGCTACTCGGCACCTTCCGCCCCCTGATCAGCTAACTCCCGCCCACCCGGCGCCCCGCAGCGAACCTGTCCGCACCGCACCGCACCGGGCCGGCATGATCCACACAACATCGGGGATGTTGCTGCATCACTGGGCGGTGAGGCAGCAACATCCCCGATATTGCGACCACCGTCCGCGGCGCCGGGACAGCGCGGCGGTGCGGCGGGACGGGACGGGACGGTCAGCTGCGGCGGAAGGCGTAGCGGCGGGTCTGGCCGGCTTGTTGGCTACGGCCGCCAGCCGAGCGGTTCCCGCCCCCCTGAGGGGGTCCGGCCGTCGGTGCCGTCGGCGGCTTCGCCGCCTTCGGCAGATCAGCCACCACCGGCGCGTCGACTACTGCCGGCACGTCAACCGACGGCGTCGGCTCACCCAGCACCGCCCCCGGCAACGCCGGCTCAACCACCGCTGCCGGCAGCACGGGCTCAACCAACACCGCCGGCAGCGCAGGTTTGACCGCGAGGTCGAGGTCGAGGTCGGGGCGGATTGGTTGGAGCGGGCCGTGGCCGGCCGCCGGGTCGGTGCCGAGCGGCGTTGCTCTGGGGGTACGGGACTTCTTCGGGTTACGCCTGGCAGGCATCCGGGCCTCCTTCGGTGCCGATCCGTCACCGCCGGTCCCGCGCTCCGGCGGTCGGTCGGGTCGGCTGGTGACCGCCGCAGCGCGACGGTCGAACGGGGAAGGGACTGCTCACCGGGGTCGGGCAGCGCCAGCACCGCGCAACGGCGGGTGGGAGATGCGGGACGCCCGGGAGCGCACGGTCCGCGACGCGGGGCGGCGGGCCGGCTCGGAGAAAGGGCGTCAGTTACGCATGCCCGCACGCTATCGGGTGGGCGTACGTCGGCGCAGCCAATTTTCCTGGCACCATCGACGGCATGCTGATCGCTTTCTCGGTAACCCCGCTCGGTGTCGGTGAGGCCGTCGGTGACCTGGTCGCCGAGGCGGTGCGGGTGGTCCGCGACTCGGGCCTGCCCAACCGCACCGATGCCATGTTCACCACTGTCGAGGGTGAGTGGGACGAGGTGATGGCGGTGGTCAAGCGGGCGGTCGACGTGGTGGCCGCGCAGGCGCCGCGGGTGAGCGTGGTGCTCAAGGCCGACATCCGGCCGGGAGTGACCGATGCGCTCACCTCGAAGGTGGCACACGTGGAGGATCGCCTGTCCCAGGGCTGAGCGCTACCAGCCGGTGACCTGCTGTCGACGACGCGCCCGCGTCGCCCTGCGCCGCGATACGGTCGCAGCACGGCAGTACGACGGCGAGAGGTGGCGGCACGGATGGCTGAGCAGGCGACGGCGCAGATCGGTGTGACCGGGCTGGCGGTGATGGGTCGCAATGTGGCCCGCAACCTGGCCCGCAACGGCTTCACGGTGGCGGTGCACAACCGCTCGCCGGAGCGCACCCGCAGCCTGATCGCCGAGCACGGCGACGAGGGCACGTTCGTGCCCGGCGAGACGATGGCCGAGTTCGTGGCGTCGCTGGAACGGCCCCGCGCGGTGATCGTGATGGTCAAGGCGGGTGCGCCCACCGATGCGGTGATCGACGAGTTGGTGCCGCTGCTGGAGGAGGGAGACATCATCGTCGACTGCGGCAACGCCCACTTCGCCGACACCCGCCGTCGGGAGGAGTCGCTGCGCGCGCAGGGGCTGCACTTCAGCGGCACCGGTGTCTCCGGTGGCGAGGAGGGCGCGCTGCGCGGCCCGAGCATCATGCCGGGCGGCTCGGCCGAGTCGTACGCCAGGCTCGGTCCGATGTTCGAGAAGATCGCCGCCCAGGTCGATGGTGTGCCGTGCTGCACGCACGTCGGGCCGGACGGCGCCGGGCACTTCGTCAAGATGGTCCACAACGGCATCGAGTACGCCGACATGCAGCTGATCGCCGAGGCGTACGACCTGCTCCGGGCCGGTCTGGGCGCGGAGCCGGCGGAGATCGCGGAGATCTTCCGCGACTGGAACAACGGCGAGCTGGAGTCGTTCCTCATCGAAATCACCGCCGATGTGCTCGCGCACACCGACGCGGCTACCGGCCGACCGTTCGTGGACATCGTGCAGGACCGGGCCGAGCAGAAGGGCACCGGGCGCTGGACCGTGCAGAGCGCCCTGGACCTGGGCATCCCGATCACCGGGATCGCCGAGGCGACCTTCGCCCGCTCGCTCTCCGGGCACGTCGACCAACGGGAGGCGGCCCGCCGGGCGTTCCCCGACGCGGGTGAGAAGTGGCAGGTCGCCGACCGGGAGGCGTTCGTCGAGGACGTCCGCCGGGCGCTGCTCGCCTCCAAGATCGTCGCGTACGCGCAGGGCTTCGACCACATCCGCGCCGGCAGCCAGGAGTACGACTGGGACATCAACCTCGGCGGCACGGCGACGATCTGGCGGGGCGGCTGCATCATCCGGGCCCGCTTCCTCAACCGGATCCGCGAGGCGTACGACGAGCAGCCCGACCTGCCGACGCTGCTGGTGGCGCCGTACTTCGCCGAGGCTGTCGGCGCTGGCGTGCCAAGCTGGCGGCGGGTGGTGGCCGACGCGGCGCGGGCCGGTGTGCCGACGCCCGCGTTCTCGTCGTCGCTGGCGTACTTCGACGCGCTACGCGCCGAGCGGCTGCCCGCCGCCCTGATCCAGGGCCTACGGGACAACTTCGGCGCGCACACCTACCAACGCGTCGACCGCGATGGCTCGTTCCACACCACCTGGGCCGCCAACCGCACAGAATCCCCCGCCTAACCCACCGGCCCCTGCCACCCCCGCCCGCACCCCCGCACCCCCCCACCCCACCCCTCCCCCGCCCTCGCCCTCGCCCTCGCCCTCGCCCTCGCCCTCGCCCTCGCCCTCGCCCTCGCCCTCGTCGATCTAGGGCATATCTCTGCAAGCTGATCTTCAAGCGCAGCGATATGCCCTAGATCGACGAGGGCGGAGGGGCAGGCGGGCGGAGGTCGTCGGGGGTGGGGGTGGGGTGGGGGCAGGGTGAGTGGTGGGGCTCGGGGGGGGAGGGAGGGTGGTTAGGCGGCTGTGGCGTGCATTTCCCAGACGAGGATCTCGGCCGGCTCGGCGGCGCTGACTCGGCGGCCACCGGTCATGGTGAGCCGGGCCGCGTCGCCGGTGCCGAGCGGGCCGCTGCCCTCCAGGGTCACCGTGCCGTTGGGCACGTACAGGTGCACGAAGGGCGCGTCCGGGATGGTGACCTCGTCGCCGGGGGCGAGTCGGGCGGCGTGCAGGGTGGCGTACTGGTTGCGGATCCGGATCGCGGACGCTCCGTCGTAGCGGTCCATCCCGGAGGCGATCGGCACCAGGCCGCCCCGCAGCAGCTCGTCCTCGATCTCCAACTGCTCGTAGCCGGGGTCGACGCCCTCCTCGTCGGGGAGCACCCACATCTGCACGAAGTGGACCGGGTCGGTGTGCGGCTCCTGATTGTTGAGTCGCCAGGCGTCGTTCTTCTCCGAGTGCAGGATGCCGGTGCCGGCGCTCATCCGCTGGGCCAGGCCCGGGTAGATCACCCCGGAGTGCCCGGTGGAGTCCTGGTGCACCAGGGAGCCGCGTAACACCCAGGTGATGATCTCCATGTCCTGGTGCGGGTGGGTCTCGAAGCCGGCGCCCGGGCGCACCACGTCATCGTTGTTGACCAGCAGCAGACCGTGGTGGGTGTTGGCCGGGTCGTAGTGCCGCGAGAACGAGAACGAGTGCTTGGAGTCCAGCCAGGAGATCCGGGTGGCGAAGCGGTCGTCGGCGCGGCGTACGTCGACCGCGGGGGCGGGTGCGGTCACCAGGCACGCTGCCCGGCGTCGGGGGTCGTCGGCGCCCACGTCAGGGCCGGCTCGCCGGTGGCCAGCTCGGCGATCTCGCCGGTACGCAGCTGCGGTGTGTGGCCGAACTCGGCGCAGTGCTGCTCGGCGATCTCGGCACAGATGTCGGCCACCTGCTCGCAGATCGGGTCGCCCAGATCGGCTGCGCTCAACGCCATGATCATCTTGTACCGAAGATCCCGCATATCCACCCCAACCGCCGTCGTCCCGCCACCTCCGGACCCTACCCGGCCCCCCTTCCACAGAACCTCAAAACCACCGCACCCACCCGCCCTCCGCGGCACCGCCGCCGTCAACCCGGACGCGTCGATCATGGAGTTGTGGTGGGGAGCATAAGTCGCGAAAGCATCTGAATCGGCCACCACAACTCCATGATCGACCGGGTCAGGCGGGGGCCCGCGGGGGGGGGGGGGGCGGGGGCGCCGCCATCATGGGCAGGCTCGCCGGTGGCGGCACCGGGAGGGTGGGCATCGGC
>NZ_JBEXGR010000044.1:0-21164 GCF_040607415.1 Micromonospora sp. NPDC005291 | reverse complement strand
AATTGGCACTGGCTTTTAAAGCACCCTGTTGAGTTCTCAAAGAACAACCACACACCGACCAGAAGCCCCACCTCAGTGGAACCCCAACTCGGGGCTTTTCGTACCGTGTCCCCGCCGCTCTCGCGCCGGGCACTTTTACTACGTTACCTCACCGTCTCCGCCGTGTCAAACCGTGTGTCCCGGTCTGTCATGCTTCGTACGGGTTAGCTCCGGCGCACTCACACAGCAGCGAACCGCTGCGTCAGGTCGTCGGATTTGGCAGACCGGCCGCTACGGTTTCCCGCAGTCTCGCCCGGTTCCCTGCCGGTCGTGAACCTTACCCGGTCGGCTTCGCTGCACCAAATCCGCCTCGCGGCCGATCCGGCGAGCCCCGCCCGGACCGTGTCCCGCAGGAGCGAAACCCCTGCTTGACCCGGCTGCCAGCCCGTTTCGGTGCTCCAGAACTTTCGTCCCGTTTGCCCCGTTCCGCGCTTGCAGAGAGAAAGTTACGCGTCCGTGGGTTTGATCGTCAAATCCGCGGACAGCGTCCCGCGTCACACTTGCGGCCCCCAGGCGATTTCCGCAGTTCAGGCAGGCCCGGGAACGACTTCGCGGTCGCGGCGCCACCTGGGACGAGGGAACGGCGTCCCGTCGGGGTGCGGTCACACGGGCTGATCCACTCCAGTTCGGCGAAGTCGGGGTGTCCCGGCTCGGCGATACCGCCTTTTCGCCGAGCCGGTGTCGATCAGCTGCGTCGATGTGGGCCCTGCGCGGTCACGAGGGGCGGTCCGGCCCAGAAGTCGACGCTGCCCACACGCGGACTTCCACAGCCGGTCCCCGAGCCCCGGTCACGGGGAATGTCAGGACGCCCGCCGGCGTCGGGCGGCGAGCCAGGCGCGGATTCCGAGGACACCGACGGTGGTCCCGATGGCCAGGGACGCGGCAATCAGCAGCGCGTGCACCCACAGAAAGCTGGTGGCGGCGCCCTCGGCCACCGTGCCGGACGCCCAGGACCGCGGGTCCTGCCAGATGGCGACCGCGAACCTCGGCCAGATCACCCAGGTCCAGACCCCGACTCCGACCAGGAAGAGAGCCCATCCTCGCGACAGCACCATGGCAGCCGAGTATGCCAGCGCACCTGTTCACCAGCCGGTCACGAGCGCGACCGGCGACACGCCTGGACAGGAACGTCGGCGTGCGGGCTCACCCTCATCAGTCTGTTTCCAACGGGAGCGGGGTGGGCACTGCGTAACAGGACAGCTTGAGGACCGTTCCCCCGGAGGTGTCCCGTGCAACCCTCGATCTTCAATCCCTGGGCCTGGCGTGATCCGTCCGCCCTTGCTGGCGGGTACGCCCAGACCACCCCCTCGGTCACACCGCCGGACCGCCAGGGCGGTGGGCACGAGGGTCCGGACGCACCCGGCCCCGGCACGCCGGTGGACCTGGTGGGCTACCAGGTGCAGGCGAGTGACGGGCGCATCGGCACCATCGACGAGGCGAGCAACGAGGCGGATGCCGGGTACCTGGTGGTGGACACCGGGCCATGGATCTTCGGCCAGAAGGTGCTGCTGCCGGCCGGCACGGTGGCCCAGGTGGATCACCAGGAACGCGTCGTGCACGTCGACCGGACCCGGCAGGAGATCAAGGACGCGCCGCCGTTCGATCCGGATTCGGCCGACCCCGAGTATCGGGAACGCGTCGGCAACTACTACGCCGACAGTTACCTTCCCCCTCCCGGGGCCATGCCGCGGGTAATGTGAGGCCGTGGTCCGGACGGTCAACTGCACGTCGGAGGCTGTCGACATGGTCGACGGCCTCCCGCTCGGTGCGGTGCCCGGGATCCCGACCAGCTCCGGCGATGGCCGTGAGCAACTCCTGAACGTTCTCCGTGCCGGTGGTCTGCGGTACCGCGCCGGTGCGCGATGGCGGACGGCTCGCTGAGCCGATCCCGCTGACCGAGGGGGCTGAACCGCCCCGCTCGGCGCGCGCCCACGCGTGACCCACCTCCGGATACGAGAGGCACCACCATGTCCGCCGCACGAATGCTCACCGGCGACCGGCCTACCGGCCGTCTGCACCTCGGCCACTATGTCGGCAGCATCGCCAACCGGGTGCGGCTGCACCGGCGCTACGAGAGCTTCTTCATCATCGCCGACCTGCACATGCTCACCACTCGCAACCGCCGCGAGGACATCGACCAGGTCTCCGGCAACGCCCGCGAGATGGTGACCGACATCCTCGCGGCCGGCGTCGACCCGGAACGGGCCACCTTCTACCTCCAGTCGGCCATCCCCGAGGTCGGAGACCTCAACACCCTCCTACAGAACCTGGTGACCGTTCCCCGGCTGGAACGGGTGCCCTCGCTCAAGGACATGGCCCGCGACGCCGGCAAGGAGGAAATGCCGTACGGGCTGCTGGGTTACCCGGTGCTCCAGGCCGCGGACATCCTCTGCGTCAAGGGGGAGGTGGTCCCGGTCGGCCGGGACAACGCCGCGCACGTCGAGGTGACCCGGGAGATCGCCCGGCGGTTCAACCACCTGTACGGTCCGGTCTTCCCGGTGCCCGAGCTGATCTCGGCGGACACACCGAGCCTGGTGGGCACCGACGGCGCGGCCAAGATGAGCAAGAGCCGGGGCAACACGATCGCGCTCTCCGATGATGCGGCCACCGTGCGTCGCAAGGTGCTCGGCATGTACACCGACCCGAACCGGGTGCGGGCCGACGTGCCGGGCACGGTGGAGGGCAACCCGGTCTTCGCGTACCACGAGGTTTTCAATCCCGACCGGGATGAGGTGGCCGACCTGGCCCGGCGTTACCGGGCCGGGCGGGTGGGTGACGTGGAGGTCAAGGAACGGCTGGTCGTCGCGCTCGAAGGGTTCCTGGCGCCGATCCGTGAGCGCCGGGCCGAGATCGAAGCCGACCGGGGGTTGGTCGACCGGTTGATCGTCGAGGGCACTGAGCGGACCCGCCAGGAGGTGCGCCAGACCCTGGTCGAGGTACGCCGGGCGATGGGGCTGACCGGCGCGTACCAGCAGGTGCGGCGGCGGGCCGAACGAAGCCGGCGCCGGACGGACGCCTCGAACTGAAGCCGGGGTGTCCGCCGCACCATCCGGGGCCTCAGCGGATGCGGAGGTCCGCCAGGTTCAGCGTGGTCGGTGGCGCAGAATGCGAGAGTGAGGAGGATTTTCGGCTTTCGTCCGGTTCCGGCTGCGGAGACGCACCGGACCACGATGTTCGAGATCTTCTTCGACCTGGTCTTCGTCTTCGCGCTCACCCGGGTCATCACGTTCATGGCCGGGTCGCCGACCGCGCTCACCCTGGCCCAGGGGCTGCTCATCCTCCTGCTGCTGCTCTACTCCTGGGGGCCGTACACCTGGTTGGGAAACCTGGTCCGCCCGGACGTCGGCCTGGTCCGCGCGGCCACCCTGGTCGCGATGGCGGCGATCTTCGTGGCCGCCCTGGTGCTGCCGGACGCGTGGCAACAGAGCCCGGAGCTCTTCGACGCGCCGTTCACCCTCGCCCTGGCCTACGTGGTCGGCCGGGCGGTGCAGCTCGTGATCCTGTTCTGGGTCAGCACGACGAACCCGGCACTGCGCTCCACGCTGCGGTTCTTCGCCGTTCCGGTGGTGCTGGCCTGGCTCCCGTTGATCGGCGGCGCGCTGCTCGGCGGCGCGGCCCAGACGGTGCTCTGGACGGCCGCGCTTCTGGTGGACATCGGTGGCTCCCGGATCGCGTCCGTCTTCCGGCCGTGGCAACTGCGCAGTGTCGACCACTTCACGGAGCGGTTCGGGCTGGTGCTCATCATCGCGCTGGGTGAGTCGCTGCTCTCCGCCGGCGCGGGGCCACGGGCGATGGCGCCGGTCGGTGCGGCCGTGCTGGCCGCACTGCTCGGCCTCACCAGCACGGTCTGCCTGTGGTGGCTCTACTTCGATCGGCTGGCACCCGCCGCGCGGCAGGCCATCACCAACGTGCCGGGTGACCGGCGGGCCGATGTGGCCGGCGACGCGTACGGCCTCGGGCACTCCCCGCTGATCATCGGCGCCATCTACGTCGCGCTCGGCATCGAGGAGGTGCTCGGTCAGCTCACCGAGGAGTCGTCCCACCCCGACGGGCTGGGCTGGGAAGCCGCCACCGCCCTTTACGGCGGCACCGCCCTCTACCTGCTCAGCAGGTTGGTCTTCCGCCGGCTCACCGTGCACGCCGTGTACCCGACGCAGGTCGTCGCCGCGCTGCTGCCGCTGGCCCTGCTGCCGATCGGCCGCTCCCTGCCCCCGTTGGCGGCGCTGGCACTCCTGACCATCTTTCTGATCGGGGTGACCTGGTATGAACGGCAGATCGACCGGCGCGACGAACGACCCGCCCCGGTGCAGCCGCTCCTTCCGTGAACTCCCAGGGCTCGGAAAGAAACCTGATGCCGTGTCGATATCCCCGGGCTTCGTTCGTCGTCATGCTGTACGGCGACACGCCGCACCGAGAGGAGCCGGAACGTGAAGTACATGCTGCTGTTCATGAGTCCCACGGCCGACGGGGAGGCCGTCGACAACGGGTGCACCTTCGAGGACTGGATTCGCTACGACCGGGAGATGAAGGACGCCGGGATCTGGGTCTCCGGGCATCCCTTGCAGGACCTGACCACCTGTACGACCGTGCAGGTGGGCTCGGGCGGGGAGCGCACGATAACCGACGGGCCGTTCGCCGAGACCCGTGAACTGCTCGGCGGGTACGACGTCATCGACGTGCCGGATCTCGACGCCGCGCTGGACTGGGCGGCCCGCAGTCCCGGCGCCCTCGGCGGCGGGTGGGTCCAGGTCCGCCCGATCGCCGACATCGAGGTGCCGGTCTGACCGTGACGGGTGAGGGGGCAGCCGTCGGGTCGTCGGTAGCGGCGGTGTTCCGGGAGGAACGCGGCCGGCTGCTCGCCTCGCTCGTGCACCGCTTCGGCGACCTCGACCTGGCCGAGGAGGTCACGTCCGAGGCCATCGAGGCGGCGCTGGTGCACTGGCCGACCGACGGCGTTCCAAGTCGACCGGGTGCCTGGCTGCTCACCACGGCCCGACGTCGCGCTGTCGACCGGCTGCGCCGCGACCGGGTGCTGGCGACCCGGCTCGCCGTGCTCAAGGCGGAGGCCGAGCGGGCCGACCCCGCCCCACCCGCCGACGCGGACCAGGACCTGCCCGACGACCGGCTGTCGCTCTTCTTCACCTGTGCGCACCCGGCCCTGGCCGCGCAGGACCGGGGGGCACTCACCCTGCGGTTCCTCGCCGGCCTCACCACGACCGAGGTTGCGCGGGCCTTTCTGGTGCCACCCGCGACCATGGCCCAGCGACTCGTCCGGGCCAAACGGAAGATCCGCGACGCGCGCATCCCGTTCCGGGTGCCGGGCGCGGACGAGCTGCCCGATCGCCTACCCACGGTGCTCCAGGCCGTCTACTCGGTCTTCACCGAGGGGTACGCCGCCAGCTCCGGCCCGGATCTCCAACGGATCGACCTGGCCGAGGAGGCCATCCGGCTGGGCCGGATCCTGCGGCGGCTGCTCCCCGCCGAGCGGGAGGTCGCCGGGCTGCTCGGGTTGATGCTGCTCGTCCACGCCCGACGCGCCGCGCGTACCGGCCCGGACGGCGCCATGATCCTTCTCGACGACCAGGATCGCGGGCGCTGGGACCGTCCCATGATCGAGGAGGGGTGCGAGCTGGTGGTGGTGGCGTTGACCGGCCGAGCGCCCGGGCCGTACGGGGTGCAGGCCGCCATCGCCGCGCTGCACGACGAGGCCGCCGACGTGGCCAGCACCGACTGGCCCCAGGTGGTCGCGCTCTACGACGTGCTGCTCAGCCTGGTGCCCTCACCGGTCGTCGCGCTCAACCGGGCCGCCGCGGTGGCCATGCGGGACGGGCCGGAGGCCGGGCTCGCCCTGCTCGACGAGTTGGCCGACGACCCGCGGCTGCGCGGCTACCACCCCTATCCGGCGGCGCGCGCCGACCTGCTGCGCCGACTCGGTCGACACGACGAGGCCGCGGCGGCGTACCGCAGCGCGTTGACGCTGGTGGGGACCGAACCGGAGCGGGCGTACCTGCTCCGCCAGCTGAAATCCGTCACGACCCGGTGAGCAGAGCCGTCGATCGCTCGCCACCGGGTACGACGGCCGCCCGCTGTACCCTTCCCCGGTGAGTCTGCCTCTGCCTCCCGGTGAGTTCGCCGCGTACCTGTTCGACTGCGACGGCACCATCGTCGACTCGATGCCGCTGCACTACCTGGCCTGGCGGCGGGCCCTGAACGAGTGGGGCTGCGAGTTTCCGGAGGACCTCTTCTACGCGTGGGGTGGACGACCGACCGCCGACATCGTCGTCACCCTGAACGAGCAGCAGGGTCTGGCCATGCCGGTGGCGACCGTCGTCGAGCGTCGGGAGAGCTACTACCAGGAGTTGCTGCCGCAGCTCGCCGCCGTGCCCGAGGTGCTGGCGCACATCCACGACGCGCACCGGCGGGTCCCGTTCGCCGTCGTCTCCGGCAGCACCCGCGCCTCGGTCACCGCCTCCCTCGACACGCTCGGCCTGCTGGACCGGTTCGACGTGCTCGTCTGCGCCGACGACTACACGCGGGCCAAGCCCGACCCGGAGGCATTCCTGCTCGCGGCGGAGCACCTCGGCGTACCCCCGGGGTCCTGCCTGGTCTTCGAGGACACCGACCTGGGCATCCAGGCCGCGACCGCGGCCGGCATGGCATCGGTACGCGTGCCGCAACAGCGCACGCGTTGAGGTCTCAGGCCACCGTCAGCAGGAGCTTGCCCGCGTAGGAGGTCTCCAGGCGCCGGTGCGCCTCCCTCACCTTGCCGAGCGGGAACGTCTCCGCGACGTGCACCACGAACGGCCCCGCCTCGATGAGTTCGTTGAGGCGCTGCAACTGTCGAGGGCTAGCTTCGCCGTCGTACGCCCGGACCACGACGCCGGGTCGCTCGCCCGGCTCCGGCCGCACCCCGTGGGGGTACGCGACCACGCCCCCGTCGACCAGCGCCTCGGTGAGCCGGTCCAGGGTCTCGCCGGCGGCCATCGCCAGGATGGCGTTCACCCCGGCCGGCGCCGCGTCCCGGATCCGCGCGAGCACATCGGTCATGTCGCCGTGGCCGTCGAGGGACACGTCGGCACCGAGCCGGGTCACCAGCGCGACGCCGTCCGCCCCGGAGGCCACGGCGATCACGTTGAGCCCCTGCCGCTTGGCCAACTGCACGGCCAGGTGACCCTGCCCGCCGCTCGCGCCGAAGATCAGCAGCCAGTCGCCGGCCGACAGGCTGAGGGTGTCGAGTCCGGCCAGCGCGGTCAGCGCGTCGGTGGGCATGGCACCGGCGTGCTCCACCGGTACACCGTCGGGCAGCTTCGCCGCGTACTGCGCCTTGACTGCCGCGTACTCGGCGTAGAAGCCGCCCTTCGGCCGGGTGTTGGCGGAGACGTAGACCAGGTCGCCCACCGCGACGTTGGTCACCTGACTGCCGGCCGCGATGACGGTCCCGGCGCCGTCGGAGCCGGGCACGATCGGGAGGGCGGAGCCCTCCGGCACCAGCACACCCTGCCGCTCGTACGCGTCCCACACCCCGACGCCGGCGCTCCAGACCTTGATCAGCACCTCGTCGTCGGCGATCTCCGGCACGGGCAGCTTCCGCAGGGTGATCACCTCCGGTCCACCGAACTCGTCGAAGGCCGCGGCCTGCATCCGCTCTGGCACATCCCCGTCAACCATGTGGATTCCCTCTCCGTGCCGGCGTCACCGTCGCAGCATGCCGGGTCGGGGGCAGGCGTGGCCGGGGGCTGAGCGCCGTTCACCCACAAGGGCGACCGCCCGCTCTCGGTGCCTCGCGAAGGGGCGTAGCCGGGGCTGGCGCGGGAATGGCTGCGTGCCCGGAGTCGACCGACGCCGGGCGAGCGCGGCGGTCGCGCTGGCGGCAGGGCCGGGGGGAAGGGGCACCGTGCGGGCACCGTCGACGCGCGCCACGGCCTGGCTCCTGGTGGCGCTGGCCGCGGTCTCCGGCTGCATCGACGTCATCTGCCTGACCAGGCTCAACGGGTACTTCGCCAGCGTGATCACCGGCAACCTGGTGCACTTGGGTCAGGCGATCGCCACGGCGGACGGCCGCTCACTCGCGGGTGCGGTGGTGGCGGTCGGTGGTTATGCCGCCGGGGTGGCCGGTGCCACCGTGCCGTTGCGCGATACCCCGCCGGGGTGGAACCGCCGTACCGCGCTGGTGGCAGCGGTTGAGGCGGTGCTGCTGCTCGGATTCACAGCGGGCTGGTCGGCCTGCTCGGCACGGCCCGGGTACGGCTTCGGGCTCGTGCTGCTGGGAACGGCTTCCGTGTCGAGCGGCATCCAGAGCGTGATCACCGTTGGTGCCGGCGTACCGGGTGCGTCGACCACCTATCTGACCGGCTCGTTGACCACGTTGGTCCGGCGGCGCGTGGTCGACCCGCACCGCATCGCCGACGTGGGTGGCCTCGGCCGGTTGGCAGGGCTGGTGGTCGGCGCCGTGCTGGGCGCGGTGGTGCTGCGCACGGCGCCGACCTGGGCACCTGTTCTGGCGTCGGTGCTGGTGATCACCGTGATCACGGTCGCTGTCGTCCTGACCCGCCGCGCGGTGGCCGCCGCCGACCGCGGCCAGTGGCGCTGACCGGAGCTGCGATCAGGACGTCTGCGGCTCCTGTCCACGCAGCGCCTGCTCGACGGCGTCGCGTACGCGGGCGTCCTCGCGCACCCTGCGCTGCGTCCGGTTGCGGCGGCGGTACAGGTACGCCCCGACGAGCACGGCGATCAGCACGACGAGCACCAGCACCAACATCCACGGCAGGGCCCAGCCGTGCGCGGTGACCTGGACGGGCTTGAGCGAGGTGGTGGAGCCCGAGGCGTCGGTGAGCAGCGGCGTGAGGGTCGCGGTCGAGGCCAGCGAGACGGCGGGAGCGACACCGTGTACGGGCACCGTCACGTCCCAACTCTCACCCGGAAGCAGCTCCGGTGGCGCGGCGATGTCCCCCGCCCGCACCCGCAGCAGGCCGAACGGGCCTGAGACCGACACCGCCTGCTGCCCGGACAGGGCCGCGTTGCCGACGTTGTGGACCTTGTAGGTGATGGTGGCGTCACCCTTGCTGAACGGGTTGAACGAGCCGGCGTACGTGACGTGGAGGTCTTCGATCGCGAGGTTCGGCTTCAGCTCGCCGCCGACCCGCAACTTGATCCGGATTCCGAGGCGCCGGTCGACGTTGATGCCCTCGGCCTGGTCGGCCTGAGTCAGCGCGGTGAGGATGCCGCCGACGTAGTCACCGGGCGTGGCGTTGTCCGGGACGCTGATCGTGAAGGGAACCTGCGCGGTCTTCCCGGGCTGGATCACGACACTGTCGGCATTCGCCTTCACCCAGGCGCCGATCGCAATGGACTTCTTGTCCTTGGTGAGCAGGTCGAGCTGACCCGCGTCGGTCGTGAAGCCGTCGGCGGCGTACACGGACAGGGTCAGCGGCGCCGCGCCCCGGTTGGCCACGACCATGGCGTCCTCGACGGCACCACCGGGATTGGCGTTGTAGGTGTAACTGGACCGGGCTTCGCCGTAGGCGTTGGAGGCCGTCCGGACCGTCCAGGCGACGTTGCCCTCCGCCGCCAGGGCAGGGCCGGCACCGACGCCTGCGGCTGCGACGGCGGCGAGCAGGGACAGCGCGGTCGTACGAAGGAGTACGGCGGTGGTGGTCTTCCAGCGGGTCACGGACGAGTACATTTCGGGTCCTTGAGGTGATCTTGGGAGGAATGCAAATGGGTGGCGGGGCAGGCCCCCCCGAAGGTGGCCTACCCCGCCCGATGGAACAGGTCGGTCAGCTGCTCAGCGCAGTGATCGTGAGGGTGGTGCGGTAGCTGCCCTTCTCGATGCTGTCCGGGATCTTCAGATCCAGGTCAGCACCGAGCCGGGCGCCGCCCCGCGGGTGACCCTGCACGGCCGCGGCGAGGCCGCTGGAGACCGAGAGGCCCTTGCCCTGGTCGTCGTAGGACGACAGGATCGGGGCACCGGCCTCGGCACCCGCGCCGCCGTCGAGCACGTACGGGTTCCAGCCCAGGTAGGAGCCGGAGAACTTCTTGTCGGCGTCCTGGAAGTCGCCGACGTTGGCCGAGATCGACCACGGTGCGAGCGAGCGGCGGCTGTCCGACACGAGGATCGGGTTGATCTTGCCGGCCGCCCCGAAGAAGGCACCGTTGCGCTCCTGGGCGGTGCCCAGGTCGACCAGGCCGTTGTAGCCGTCGATCGTCCAGCCGAACTCACCCGGAGCCGGGTTCGGCACGTTGACCTGAATGGCCTGACCGTCACCGTGGTACGGGTGCACCGTCACCTTGTCGGTGATCGAGCCGATCGGCTGACCGTCCGGGGTGTTGACGCAGGAGAGGCCCTTCTCGACGGCCGCGTTCGGCGCCGCGCAGGTGCCGCTGCGGACGTTGGCCAGGACAAGCTTGTCGCCGCGCACCTGCACCTTGACGTAACTGCGGACGTGCTCCTGGTTCTGCGACGAGTTGTACCAGTACTTGCCCGGGTCCAGCGGGTCCGGACCGTTGCCGCGGATGCCCGTGCCGGTGTTGTCCGGCTTCTTGATGTCGTAGTACTTCGAGCCGGAGGCCGAGTTGGCCGTCACGTAGATGACGCCACCCGGGCCGGGGAACACGTCGGCAGCACCGGACTGCTCGGCCGGGTTCTCCTTCTGGCCGTTCTTGATGGAGTAGCTGCGGGAGTAGCTGTGGTCGTGACCCTGCAGCACCATGTCGACGCCCAGGTTGGAGAAGGCCGTGGTGAAGTCTTCCCGCCGCTGCTTGTTGTCGGTGTCGGTCGCGTGGCTGGCCGGCGAGTAGATGGAGTGGTGGTAGACCAGCACCTTCCACTTGGCCTCGGAGCCGTGCTTGTTGATGACGTCGGTGACGTACGCGACGTGCGCCGCGTCGCCACCGGAGGAGCCATCCGTCGGGTTGGTGTAGCTGTTGCTGTTCAGGTCGATGAACAGCACATCCTTGTGGATGAACCAGTAGTCACCGCCGGACCGGGTCGCCTGGTCCCCGTTGTAGTACTGGGCCGAGCGGTCGGTGTTCGGCGTGTAGTGGTGCTGCTCGTAGGACTTGCCGCCGACATCGTGGTTACCGATGGTGGCCACGAGCGGGTACTGCCGCAGCTGGTCGGGGGCCAGGAACGAGGTCCACTGCCCCTCGTCGTTGGCGCTCTCGACGTGGTCGCCGGCGGACACCAGCAGCTCAGCGTTCGGGTTGGCCCCGGTGGCGACCTTCAGGGTCTCCTCCCAGCCGGCCTGGTCCTTCAGCCGGTCACCGGAGGAGCCGATCTGTGGGTCACCGAAGAACAGGAAGTCGTAGTCGCCCTCGAAGTCCTGGGTCTTGAAGGCGTACGCCGGGGACCAGTTGCCCTCGGCGCCGACCCGGTACGAGTACGCCGTGTTCTCGCGCAGGTTGCTGATCGTGGCGTGCCGGTTGAAGCCGGTGGTGGAGGTGTTCGCCGCACCAACGGCGTCGAAGCTGACGGCGCCGGCCGGGAACTCGCCGTTGACGATCTCGGCGGTCGGGGCGAGCTGGATCTTCTGCGCGGTGTCGGCGGAGGAGTACCAGCTCACGATGCGCTGGGTCTCGTTGGCGCCGACGCCGAGGACGACACCGGTGATCGTGGTGGACTCGGCCGCACTCGCGGTGGCCATCAGGCCACTACCGAGGGCCGCGCCCATTCCGAGGAACCCGGCTACGACCCCGGCGACCAGGCGCCGCCGCACGAGCCCGGGGGCCCGTGTCGAGGTGCTCAATGTCATCGACATTGTTCCCTTTTCAAATAGACAAATGGATTGTGCCTTCACCCGACGCTGGGGAAGCAAATCCACGCTTTCGCTGCTCGATGAACCAGCCATGAACGTGATCTTGCGAATGGCTGCACTTCCCGAACTACTTAGCTCTGCTCATGATCCAGAAACGCGCTGCACAAACCAGATCAGCCCCATGATGGACACGACCGTAGAAACAGCGCCGGTCGCCCAGAGACCGACTTTCGGCGCACGACGACGCAGCACGAGCAGCAGCGGGAAGACGACGGCGATAATCGTCAACTGAACGACCTCGATGCCGACGTTGAACACCAGCAGTGACCACAGCAGAGTCCACGACCACGCCTCATTGATGCCCAGCGCACCCGCGAAGCCCAGGCCGTGCACGAGGCCGAAGCAGAACACCACACCGAGGCGGATCCAACCGGAACGGTCCAGGCTGAAGTGACCGTGGCCGGCCGTGTCCAGGTCGGTCGCGTGACCACCGCGCCGCCAGATCCCCCACAGGTGCCAGCCGGCGACCACGGCGATCGACAACGCGATGATCGGCTCCACGATCGCCCCCGGCACCTCGACCAGGCCGAGGGCCGCGAGCATGAACGTCACCGAGTGCGCCAGGGTGAAGCTGGTGGCCGCGAGCACGATCTCCCGGAGCCGCCGCGACCCGGCGATGAGCGCCATCAGGAACAGGATGTGGTCGATCCCGGACAGCAGATGCTCGGCGCCCAGCAGGAAGAACTCTCCGAACCGCTCGTACCACGCCTGCCCGGTCGAGAAGGAGGGGTTGGCGGCGTCGAGCGCCGCACTGCCCGAACGGCCGTCGATCTCGTAGGTGACGATCGTCTTGGTGCCCTTGACGTAGCCCTCGCCATCAGGGAAGAGACCGCTGCGCACCTCGTGCTCGTCGACCCGCTCGGTGCAGGTCCAGTCGAGCAGCAGATTCGCGTACGGCACACCGTCGCGCTCGCCGATCGTCGCGTCGCCCACCTGCGTCGGCCGGCAGGCCGCACTCCGTGCGGTGACCGAGAGACGGTCGGAGACATACGTGCGCACCGTCGACGCATGGCTCTTCAGTGCCGCGGCCTGGGCGTCGGAGTCACCCGCCTCAAATGCGGCGGTTCCCGCCTGGAAGAGCGGATCGTCGTCACCGGAATCGGCGGCGGACACGACGAGGAGGTCGTATTCGAGCTCCACCGCCGTGCGAATGTGACCCTCGTCTCCCGCTGCAATTTTGGTGTACACAGTCGACGAGAACCCGTGCGCGGACGCCACTCCGGCGCCCATAAACGGGATCACCGCTGCGGCGATCCCGACAGCGGCGACGATAACGGTACGGCGGACACGGCCTGACATGCGGCTCCCTCGGTTGGCCAGTGCACGTTGCATGTCGCGGATGAACACCAACCCGCGCACCGACGAACCGCCGGAAAACAAAGTCCCCAAACCGCCATCGGCGGATCGCCGGCGAGCGGAATTGAGATAGGAATACGAGGCAGTACGCACTTTCCGCCACCACTCGAAAGGACGATCGCCTTGCGCCCCCCGCTTCGGGCCGTTGCCATGCTGGCCGCGACCGCCGCGCTGGTCACCGCTTGCAGCTCCGGCGACGACTGGTCACAGCCACATCCCGCGCCCAGTGCCATCGGCACTCTCGGCCCAGGGTTCGTCGACCCCTCCACGAAGCCGGCTCCAGAGGCGACCATCACGCCGCAGCCCGGCTCGTGGGCCGACGTCCATCCGCCGAAGGACTACCGGGTCGTCCTGCTCACCGGCGGCGACGACAGCCCGACCAAGGCCCTCGTGACGGCGGTCAAGGAGTGGGCCGACGACGAGCACGTCGACCTCAGGACGATCACCGTCGGCAATGCGCACGACGCCGTTCCCAGCATCGCCAAGGCGATGGAGATGGGTCCGGACCTCATCGTCAGCGCGGGCAACGACCTCATCGACGCGCTCGCGCTGGTCACCCCGAACCACCTGGACGAGCAGTTCCTCGTGGTGGGCGCGGAGCTGGCCGAGCCGACCCACAACGTCACCGCGGTCGATTGGGACGGCGCGTCGTTCCGTGGGGAAGGGCTTGGCACATCCTCGACGTACGACCCGAACTCGTTCACCGCCGAGCGCTGCGCGGCGGCCATCAGGGCGGGCGCGGCGGCGGTCCTCAACGACCTGACCGGGATCGTGGTCTGGCTCTGACGATCGGGGCTGTTCGCCTCGGCGGGGGTCGGGGCCCGGTGCGGAGGCGTGGCCTCCGCACCGGGCCCGACGGTCATACGGCCGAGCAGGTCGGAGTCATCCCCGCGCCGGTGCCGGTGCCCTGGTAGCCGAACTCAGTCGACTGGCCAGGGGCGATTGAGCCGTTGTAGGCGACATTGGTGAACCGGACCGTGCCGGTGTCGCCGCTCCGGCTGGCGTTCCAGGCGCTGGTGACGCTCGCGCCCGCCGGCAGGGCCATGGCAACCGACCAGCCGGTGACCGGCGCGGAGCCAGCGGTCACCCGGACGGTGGCGACGAAACCGCCCGTCCACTGGTTGACCGACACCGTCGCCGCACAACCACCACCGGTCGGAGGCGGCGTCGTCGGAGGAGGCGTCGTCGGAGGCGGGGTGGTCGGGGGCGGGGTGGTCGGGGGCGGGGTGGTCGGGGGCGGGGTCGTCGGTGGGGTGGTCGTGGGTGGGGTGGTCGGGCCGTCGGCCAGAACCGGCGTCTGCCAGTCCCGCCAGTCAGCCAACCGGCCGAGCGCCTTGCTCGAAATCCGGATCACACCCGGCTCGTTCCCCGTCTTCAACAGGAACTTCCTCATGTTCTTCTGCAACGGGTCACGCCACTCGGGGCGGTTGGCGCAGTGGCTGCCGTCCTGGACGTCGGACCAGTAGGTGATGTTGTCGCCCGCGCCGAGCGCCTTGTAGACCTCCGCGCCGCCCAGTGCCGCCACACTCGCCGACCGGGGGCCGAGGTTGGCGATGTGCGGGTTGTCCATGATGAACAGCCCTCGCGGCGCCACCATGGCAACCATCTCGTGCATGTCCACCGGAAGCCTGTTCGGGCTGCTGGTGAAGGACCCGAATGCGTCACCCAGCCACGGCTGCTCTCCGTACGCGCTGCTCAGGCTCTGCGCACCCTCCCCGGGAATGCCCCGGAAGATGGGAACACCCGCGCTGCCCGACTCGATGGGCATCGTCAGAGCGATGCGCTGATCGAACACACCGATCGCAAAGGCGCCCTTGCCATATCGCGAGCATCCCGTGACACCCATCGCGTCGGCCTTGAGGATCCGGCCGTCGGACTGCTCGATGACATCGATGATCCGGCTCACGCCCCAACCCCAGGCCGCGAGCAGCCCGGTACTGCTCGATGAGCCATAGATGTTGTAGAACGCGCCCTGCTTGTTGTTTCGGGGCGTGCCCTCTCGGCCGACGGCCAGGGGGTCGTAGCTGATGACGGCAGCACCAGTGGCCTTGATGGTTGCCGTGTCGGCGCCGAACCCGCCCACGACCACGACAGCCGGGAACGGGCCGGTGCCGCTGGGCAACTCGACCCGCGCCGAGAAGCTGGAGCTCCTGCCGTTGTGCGACACGTTCACGGTGATGGTGCTGTTCGAGACCGTGCCCGTGACAGTCGCGGGCTTGGCCGGCTTGTCGCCGAAGACGAACTTCTCCGCCAACTCCTTGATCTCCGCCCGTCGGCAGCGCCAGTCGGACTTGGAGGTGATGGTCGCACCGTTCAGCTTCTTGAAGGGATCGGGAAGCTTGGCGTTGGTGGGCAGCGAGCCCGCGTCCGGCAGCCCGGACACCGCGCAGTCGGCGCCCTCGTCCTCCACTGCTGCCGCGACCATGAGGCCTGCTGCCGCCTGTGCGGTCGTCGTTCTGGTTACTACCGACACCGATCCAGCGACCGCGAGCGCTGCTACCGCCAGTGCGACGGCCGCCGAACGGGTCCTGGTGCGGCCCGAGTTGATGATCACCAGAGCTCTCCTTCCGGGTGGTGGTGATGGTGAGGAAGGAACGAAGCGTGATCGATGATCACGAATGCCAGCCACGTCAAGTCTGTGTCGGGCTATCGTAAAGTGTCAATGTCTTGCTCGAAAGTTTCGGCTCTGCGAGCCGCCGTCTCGTCCCCGGATGGCTGAGGTGCACGCGGCTACAGCCGGTTCTTTCGCCGCCGACAGCGCATTTGACCTGCTGCTACCGGAGTTCAGATCACGCACACGCCATATCGGAAACGTTTCGACAATGAGAGGCCACCCGATCCGCCGAGATCCGGCGGCCTGGCCATGCAATCGGACAGCCCTGACCGGTACGCCGGCCGCCCGGATAGGGGCGGAATTTTCGATGATCAACAGCTAGAGTGCGGGCCAACCATCCCTCACCGGAGATCACATGAATCGCAGATCGGCTAAATTGTCGCGCCTCGCCACGGCAACAGCGCTGCTGGCAACGGCCACCCTCTTCAGCGCCCCGCCCGCGGCCGTTGCCGCCGAGGCACTGCCCGACCTGTTCGTCTCCTTCGACCGTGAGCCCGTTGCCGAGATCGACAACAACGGCACCACCGTGGGCATGTACGTCTACAACTACGGTGAGGCCCCCGCGACGGGGGTGACCGTCACCCTGGACCTGAGCAAGGTCTCCGACGCGGTCACCGCGTCCGTGTCGGACTGGGACGACACCTGCAAGCTTGCCGGCACCAAGGTCACCTGCACCATCGGAGCCCTCGATGCCGGCCAGGTCACGACCGTGTACCCCCTGTCGCTGGCCAGCCGCCAAGGTGCCGCCCCCGGCGATGCCGGTTCGGTCACCGTCACCATCGACGGCGTCGAAGACGACATGGCACCCGGCAACGACACCGTCTCGTTCCCGGTCACGGTGATCCCGTCCGGCCCCGATCTGGTCGCTGCCGCGCAGGACCTGAACGACAAGGACAATCCGGTCGGCCCGGGCGACACCGTCCCGCTCTACTCAGGCATCGGCAACGAGGGCGACACTGCCGCCAAGGACTTCACGGTGCGGGTCAGCCTCCCCACCGGCGCCACGTTCGCCGAGCGGTACAGCGACTGCACCTACACCGACTACTACCCGAACGACATCGGGAAGCCCTACGTGTACGGGCCCAGCGAGGTCAGCTGCGTGGTCCCGCTGGCCCTGGAGCCCGGCGACGGCCTGCTGCTGTTCGACGACGAGACCGGCGAGTCGCTGTTCAATATCAACTTCGGCCGCAACCTGGCCGGTCCGGACCAGACCTACGGCTCGCTCGACGTCGCACTCGCCGGGCAGGAGCGCTCGGCGAAGAACAGCGCCCGCACCAAGGGCACCGGGCCGTCGTTCGCCGCCACCGTCCGCAAGCTGCAGACGAAGGGCGCAAAGGGCGACCTCGCGAAGCAGCGTTCCGCGCAACGCGAGCTCGACGAGTCTGACAACTACGCGAGCTTCGGGTTCTGGACCAAGAAGAACACCCTCGACGTCGCGGTCAGCGCACCGGCAGTCAAGGGCGCCATCGGGCAGACCGTCAACCTCCCCTACGAGGTCGTCAACAACGGCCCCTCAGACGGCGGCGGTCCGTCGGTGATCATCACCGCGCCGACCGGCACGGTGCTGCTGCCCAGCGATTGGTGCTACACCGATGGCACCGAGCACGAGACGCTGCCGGAGTCGGCCAAGCTCCGGTGCAACTTCGAGAGCGAGTTCCCGGCCACGGCTTCCGGGTACGGCCGCATCAAGGCGACGGTCCAGGTGAAGATCAAGTCAGCTCCGGGCACCGACGGCACGATCGTGGCCCGCAGCGTCACCTCGGCGACCGAGTCCAAGCCGGAGAACAACACCGCCCAGATCGTCATCACCACCGGCACTTCCGGTGGCGGTGCCGGTGACGACGATGGTGACAACGGCGGCTCGGGCGGCGGCCTGCCCGTCACCGGCGCCCCGGCGGCCATGCTCGCCGGCGGTGGTGCGGCAGTGCTCGCGCTCGGCGCCGTCCTGCTTGTGCTGTTCCGCCGTCGCCGCGTGGTGCTTCAGGTTCCGCGCGACTGATCCAGCAACACGCAACACAGCAGGGGTGGGCCGCATTCGGCCCGCCCCTGCTGTCTTACAGCGGGGTCGACTCGGTCAGGAACAGCCGGTGGGAAGCCCGGCGGCTCAACGCGGGGCGGGCCCGCGATCCTCGAACTCGTACGTGGTGGTCAGGCCCTCGGGCAGGTCGGGGACCAGGAAGCAGGTCGGCGGCTCGATCGGCACCGCGCTGCTCAACACCATCGCGACCAGTTCGGCCGCCACCTACCTGGTCTCGAACGGTGGCCCGGCGGCCCAGACCCACACCCAGAACGAGGCGTTGATGCCCGGCGGTTCGCGCCAGCCATGCGCAGCGCTGGTGACGGTTGCCACGCTGGGCCTACTCTCCCCTGACGGAAGAGTAGGGTCGGTGCCGGTCGTCGCAGTGAGACCCGAGTGGCCTTCTGCGGCGACCGTGCCGCGTCCGGGGTGCTGGCACCCGCGGATTTGCCCCGCCGGCTTCGCTGATCGATGGGGCGATAGTTGGGCGCGTCCCAGGTGACGCCCGAGTGGAAATGGCTGTATGTCCTCTGTGCTGTCCGCGGCGCCCCGGCCGCGTCTGTCCCGCCCGTCCTGGCTGTCGCCGAAGGTGTTCCGCACCGAGGTCCTCGCTGGCCTGGTCGTCGCTCTCGCGCTGATCCCGGAGGCGATCTCCTTCTCGATCCTGGCCGGGGTCGACCCCCGGGTGGGCCTGTTCGCCTCGTTCACCATGGCCGTCACCATCGCGATCTGCGGTGGTCGGCCGGCGATGATCTCCGCCGCGACCGGCGCCATTGCTCTGGTCATCGCGCCGCTGGTCAAGGAGCACGGCCTGGACTACCTGATCGCGGCAGTGATCCTCGGTGGCGCGATCCAGGTCCTGCTCGCCGTTCTCGGCGTGGCGAAGCTGATGCGGTTCATCCCCCGCAGCGTCATGGTCGGTTTCGTCAACGCCCTGGCGATCCTGATCTTCGCCGCCCAGGTCCCGCATCTGCTCGGCGTGCCGTGGCTGGTCTATCCCCTCATCGCCGTCGCCCTGGGGATCATGGTCGGATTGCCCCGCCTGACCCGCGCGGTTCCGGCACCGCTGGTCGCCATCGTGGTGCTGACCGTGGTGACCGTGGCCGCGCACGCGGCGGTGCCGACCGTCGGCGACGAGGGGGCCCTGCCGGACAGCCTGCCCACCCTCGGCCTGCCCCAGATTCCATGGACGCTGGGTACTCTCAGCGTGATCGCCCCCTACGCGCTGGGGATCGCACTGGTCGGGCTGATGGAGTCGCTGATGACCGCCAAACTGGTCGACGACATCACCGACACCCACTCCAACAAGACCCGCGAATCCTGGGGACAGGGCGTGGCCAACATCGTGACCGGGTTCTTCGGGGGCATGGGCGGCTGCGCGATGATCGGCCAGACCATGATCAACGTCAAGGCGTCCGGAGCCCGCACCCGACTGTCGACCTTCCTGGCCGGTGTCTTCCTCCTGATCCTGGTGGTCGCGCTCGGCGACGTGGTCGCGGTGATCCCGATGGCTGCCCTGGTCGCGGTGATGATCATCGTGGCGGTGTCGACGTTCGACTGGCACTCGGTCGCCCCGAAGACACTCAAGCGGATGCCGTACGGCGAGACGATCGTCATGCTGGCCACCGTCGCGACCACCCTGGCCACCCGCAACCTGGCCGTCGGCGTCGTGGTCGGCGTGCTCACCGCCATGGTCATCTTCGCGCGGCGGGTCGCTCACCTCGTCGAGGTCACCAGCGTGCTGGACCCGGACGGCGGCACCCGCATCTACTCCGTACGCGGTGAGCTGTTCTTCGCTTCCAGCAACGACCTCGTGGGTCGGTTCGACTACGCGAACGACCCCGACCACGTGGTCATCGACATGACCCACGCCCATGTCTGGGACGCCTCCTCGGTCGCCGCCCTGGACGCGATCACCACCAAGTACGCCACCCGCGGCAAGACCGTCGAGATCATCGAGCTGAACAAGCCCAGTGCCCGCATCCACGACACCCTCGCCGGCCAGCTCGGCGTCGGCCACTGATGGCCGCCACCAGTAATGCCGTAGCGGGGTCGGAGGACACCGCAGGCCGGTTGATGCAGATCGGCGAGGCCGCCGAACGCGTCGGGCTGAGCATTCGCACCATCCGCCACTACGAGGACGCCGGCCTGATCGTCCCCTCCGCGCGCAGCGAGGGCGGCTTTCGTCTCTACACCGAGCCCGACCTCGACCGCCTCGCCGTGGTCAAGCGGATGAAACCCCTCGGGTTCACCCTCGACGAGATGCGCGATCTGCTCGCCGTCCTCGATGCCCTCGACACCGCCACGGGCACCGACCGGGACGCCCTGCTCGATCGGCTGGACATGTTCCACACCGCCGCCACCACCCGCGTCACCGCCCTCCGCGACCAACTGACCATGGCCGAGGGCTTCGCCAGCACGCTGCGCGACAGAGTCGACCGCCACAGCGGCACCACGGTTGCCCCGGCCACTGCCCCGGTGACCGAGGACATGGTGCACTGAGCCTTCCGGAAGGGTGGAATCGGATGTGTGAGCAGAGCCGGCGTCGGCGAGTGACGTCGTGAGGTGCACTCTGCGGACCCGCGAGCCGGGTCTGTCCAGCGCCGGCACCGCCCCCACACCGGACGGACCCGTTCGCGCGACGGCCGCCCATCGACAGCGATGGGCGGTGGAGACGATGGCTGTCGCGCCGGACGACCAGGTGTTGGAGATCGGATGTGGTCGGGGAGCGGCCGTCTCCCTGGTCGCCAGCAGACTCACGACCGGCCGGATCGTCGCCATCGACCGAGCGGCGACGATGGTACGGCTCGCGACCGAGCGCAACATGAGCCACGTCAGCGCTGGCAGAGCCGAGATCCGACGTACCGGATTCGAGGCGGCCGACCTTCCCGCCCACCGCTTCACCAAGATCTTCGCGGTGAACGTCAGCCTGTTCTGGCTGGGCGACGCGACGCAGCAGATCGATCGGATGCGGAGCCTGCTGGCACCGGGCGGGCGGCTCTACGTGTTCGGCGAGCGGCCCACGGCCGCACACGCCACAGCGAATCTCACCGCCACCGAGCTGCTGCTCGAAGCGCACGGTTTCGCCACGACCAGATCGAGCGCCACTCGCGGTCAGGGCCAGGTGCTCACCTGCGTCATCGGCACGCCAATCGAGTAAGGCTCATCTGTTCGCGATGCTTCGGCACCGCCGCGTGAGAAGGGCGGGCTCGGCTGTGCGCCGAGCCCCCCCAGACCGGGGGGGGGGGAACAGATACCACAATGGGATTTAGAAGAAGGAAGGGTGGTAGAATGAAGTGTTGGGAAGGGATAAGGGTGTGGTGGG
>NZ_JBEXGR010000043.1:0-23481 GCF_040607415.1 Micromonospora sp. NPDC005291 | reverse complement strand
CGACGAGCACCGAGCCCTGGGTCTGGAGCTGGATGCGATGCGCGTCGTGACTGTGGATGACGGGTGCCGCGCAGTGCTCGCAGGTGTCGGTCCGCAGGCGGCGAAGATTGGTCTGCGTCGAGAACGTCCCCGACCGGACCGGTTCCGATCGGCGTCCTGAAAGGGTGCCCACCAGGAGTCCACGATGGTGCGCAGGATCGTCCGTTCCCGCTCGGAGGTGTGGTCGAACGCTGAGATCCGTGCGGCCGTCCGCGGTTCTTTGCAGCGGTCGGCAATATGTCGCCTGGCAGGGAGGTGTGCGCAGGTCAAGGCGGTCAGGAGCCGTTGGTTGGCCCGGCCTTGCAACTGGGAGCAGATTGGGTGCAGGTTGGCGAAGTGGTCTCCGCGCCCGAAGTGCTCACCGACGCCGACCAGAGACGAGGGCTTTGACCTGTGGTGATGCGGTCGAACGGTGCTCCGTGACCTCCCAGTAGAGGTCGAAGTGGTCAGGCGTTGCTTCTCCCGGGATGGCTGGCACCGCCCAGCGTCTCGGTTCGCCTAGGGTCACGTCTGTAAGCGTGCTAAAAATCGATGTCGAGCGTTTCGGGTGGGCTTGCTGGAGCCTGCTGCAGTTTCGTCATTCGAGACACCGATCCCACGGGCAGTGCCCTGACCAGGTCCGTCAGGCTGTAGACCTCTTCGGCGAATCCGAAGAGATCATTCGGTTCGCTCCCGGACGGCAGTCGGGCGGCGTCCGCTCACGTCGAGTTGAGTGCGTTCGGAGGCCGGCAGGCCATGGAGGGAGGCCGCGTCACTGCATAGCGGTGGCCGGGGGATGATCGAATGATTCGGGGCAGCGGAAGGTATACAGCGAGTAGCCGCGTCCGATCTGCACGCCGACGGTGTCTGGGGACGCGGTGGGGTTTTCCTCGGACGGGCGCCAGCTGCAATGCCTGCCGTTCCAGTCGCCCGAGTCCACGGTGAGAATCAAGGCCATCGGGGTGCCGCAGGCAGCACAATCCATCGGGTACGGATCGGTCAGTGACCAGTTCGCGTACCCGCCGACCTTCCATCCCGGCGCCAGCGACAAGTCGGTCTGATAGTGGGGACGGCTCTCGTCTTCGTCGTCATCCCACTCGTCGAGCCGCTCGCGTAGGTCGTCTGGGAGCAGATCGGCGTATTGGTACTCGCGGACCTGCTCGGGGTGCACCACACACGGGACCGGCAGGTACATGTCACTGATCACCGGCGGCTCGGGAGGCGCTTCGAGCAGCGGGCCGACGGCGGAACTGTCGCGCCAGTAGAGGAAGACGCGAGGGCTGTAGTGCCGGTCTGAGTGGTCCACCGGGCACCACAGCACCTGGAGCAGGTCGGTGCCGTTCGGACCGGCGTAGTCCGGGATATCTTGTCGGTACAGCTGCGCGACCGGGACCAACGGAATGGGATCCTCGATCAGGTCGTCCAGGTCCAGAGCGTCGGCCGCATCGAGCTCGGCCCGCTCCTCCGCACTCAAGAAGTCCCCGCCAGGCAGCGGCTCCCGGGCTTCTGCGGCCGCGAGGATCTCCCGCCTACGGCGCAGGGCGGCCGGGGTGGTCAGGTTGTATGGCTCGTGCGCCCCGGCGTCGTCGCAGACCGGCCATACCTCGTCGGCCGGCCACAGCAGTGGTCCGCCGACTGAGCTATCGGTAACGGTCGGAGCGCCGGGTCGGGGATGCAGGCGGGTAGCCGTAATGGAATGTTCCCGCAGTTCGGGGAAGAGTGCGGTGATGTCGAGGGGACGCGGAGGTGTGGTGCGGACCATAGAAGTAGATCTTATGGCCCGCTGGGCTCGCTGGCCCTGCATCCCACGTGCTCCACAGTGCACCTGGGCGGCATCGACGACCTGCGCACGGTGGCCCAGGCGGTCGCCGACATGGTGACCGTGCCCGACAGTTGGAGGTGCTGCGCCTTCCCCGGCGACCGAGGGCTGCTGCATCCCGAGGTCACCGCCGGCGCCACCGCGGCTCAGGCCACCGAGGTCAACAAGCGCGACTCCGACGCGTACGTCTCCTGCAACCGCACCTGCGAGATGGGCATGAGCCGGGCCACCGGGCAGCCGTACCGGCACGTACTCCAGGTGCTCGTCGAGGCGGTCGAGCCGCCGGCCTAGGCCCTGTCCTGTCGATCATGGAAGCCAGATGATGGCGGCGATGAGGACGAGACTGGCCTGGTAGAGCGACGCGCGTTTGGCGTAGCGGGTGGCCAGGTCACGCCACTGTTTGAGCCGGTTGAAGCAGCGTTCCACGAACGTTGCGTTTGCGGTAGACCTGCTTGTCGAAGGCTGGTGGTCGGCCGCCAGCGCTGCCTTTGGCGGCACGGCGGGCGACCTGGTCGCTGCGTTCGGGGATGACGTGCCGGACACCTCGCTGCCGCAGGGCTCGTCGGGTCGAGTCGTGGGCGTAGCCCTTGTCGGCGATCAGCACATCGGGGCGCTTGCGGGGCCGGCCCGGCCCTGGCTCGTTGACCCGGATCGCGTCGAGCAACGCCAGGAGTTGGGGGTTGTCACCAGCCTGACCAGGGGTGAGCAGGATCGACAGCGGTCGGCCACGACCATCAACCGCGAGGTGGATCTTCGTGCTCAGTCCGCCTCGGGACCGGCCGATGGCCTCGCCATCTTGCGCACCAGGCGTCGCCGGACAGGTTGGAGAGCCCCTTTTTTGCGGGCACCAGCGGAATGCTGATGCGCCCGCACGATCGACGAGTCGATGCTGATCGTCCACTGCACCGGTGTGCCGTCGTCATGGACCTGCGCCGCGGCGAGGATCCGATCCCAGGTGCCATCCGCGGTCCACCGCCGCAGCCGCTCATGGCAGGTTTTCCACGGCCCGAAGCGTTCCGGCAGGTCACGCCACGGCGCACCCGTACGTAACTTCCACAGAATCCCGTTGATGACCTGACGGTGATCCCGCCACCGCCCTCGCGCGCCGCCAGGCTCCGGCAGCAGTGGCGCGATCACCGCCCACGCCTCGTCAGTCAACTCACCACGACGTACCACCGGCACATCGTCAACGATCAACCACTACAAGATCGGCAGGACACGCCCTAGCCGACCACCCCGCGCGGTGGGCGACGCCGTCTCAGCCGTTCCTGTTGGACGTGCCCTGGGGCAGCGACAGCGCGTTGAAGTACGGCGGGCAGACGTCGACGCAGAGCCCACAGCCCGTGCAGGCGTCCGGGCGGATCTCCGCTCGGCTGGTCATGTCGATGGCGTCGGCGGGGCACACCCGCTGGCAGGCGCCGCAGGGGTGGCAGCGGGCGGTGTCGACGACCGGGACGCGGATGTGCGTATTGGTCGGCTCGCGGAGGTGCGGTGTCGCCAGCCCGCGTATCGCGGCCACTGTCTGGTGGCCGTGCTTGCGCAGATGGTGCCGCAGGCTGTTCGTGATCGCGTCGAAGACGGCGGGCCCCCGGAAGGTGGCCGCGGTGTACACCTGCACACAGGTCGCCCCCACCATGATCATCTTGATCGCGTCGTCTGCGGAGGAGATCCCGCCGACACCGATGACGGGCACCGGCACCGCGTCGACGACCTGCCGGACGCACTCCAGGGCGATCGGAAAGATCGCCGGCCCGCTCATGCCCCCGAATCCCCCAGCGATGCCGAGCTTGGGGCGGCCGGTGTCGACGTCGATGTCTAGCCCCGGACCGATGCTGTTGGTCACCGAGATCGCATCCGCGCCCGCCCGTGCCGCCGCTGCCGCCACCTCGGCGAGCACCGGGCTCCAGCCCAGCTTCGCGATCACCGGGGCCGGAGAAACCCGCTTTGCGGCCGTGACGACTCGGGCGACGTGGTCCGCGTCGTCGCTGACCCGTCCGAACGCCTGACCGGCGTGACTGCACGAGAAGTTGATTTCGACGAGAGCGATCGGGCTCCCGGCGATAGCGCGGCAGGTTCGCTCGCAATCCTCGAGACTTCGACCGGAGATGCTGGCGATGACCGGCCCCCGGGCAGCGGCCTCGGGAAGCCCCGTATCGGTCCAGTACCGCAACGGGCGCAGGTTGCCCCACTCGCAGTTCAACAACCAGTTTCGGCGGGGGCCGGCGCTCAGGTGCGGGCTGGGAAACCGCTCCCGGCCGGGCAGGACGACGGTACGCAGTGTGCGGGTGACCACCGCGGCGCAGGACGTGCGTTGAAAGTCGGCCAGGGTGTCGGCGGACTCGCCCAGCCCACCCGAGCCGAGCAGCAGCGGCCCGTCCAGCCGTACGCCGCACAGGTCGACGGACAGGTCAGCGGACTGCGGCGCTGCACCCACATCAGCTCCTCATCGTCAGATGCCCGTGGAGAAGCTCGGCATGGGCACGGGCGGACTGGCCACGGCTCTGCGCACCGGCGACGTAGGTGAACGTGTGGGAGCTCCGCGTACCGTGGCTGATGACCGTCGCGCTGCTCGGATGCTCGAAGACGGCAACCGAGGCGATCCGCGCGGCGAGAGTGTCCAGGACGTCCTCCGCACTCGCGGTCGGTGCCGCGCCGACGAGTCGTCGGCCGGTGACGGCGGCGAGCAGAATCCAGTCGATCGAGCCGAGCATGGCGTCCACGGTGCCGCGCGGCACGAGCGCCTCGAACTCGTGGGGAACCAGGTCGAGTGCCACGGTCACGCCGTGGGCGCGGGCGCACCCGATCAGCTCCCGGACGGCGACCCGCCGCGCGGGGGTGACGAGCGAGTAGCCGGAGACGTAGAGCAGATCGGCAGTCGCGACCGCATCCCGCATGGCGGGGGTCAGGTCCGACGGCTGGAAGGTCGCGTTCGCGCCAGGATCAGAGATCATGAAGCGGTGATCGCCGGCAAAGTAGGTGATCATCGCACGGCCGGTGTGCACCTCGGGGTCGATGGCAAGCGCCAATCGCAGCCCCGCCGAGGACATCGCGCCCAGCGCTGATCTGCCCTCGATGTCGACCTCGGTGGCGCTCGTCCCACCGACCTTGCCGATGATCGTGACCGGGCTGAAGCCAACGGACACGGAGGCGATGCCGAACTGCGCGCCCGCTCCGCCCGGAGCGCTGAGCACCGGGGCGACGGCATCGGCGTTGCGTGTCGGTAGGTCGATGGGCACGGGGACGTTGGCCCGGCTGAGGTCGCTGACGTAGTCGTGGAAGATGTCCCCGATCACCACCGCTGACGTCATAACATCGCGATCCATCGGGATCGGTCGGCAATGCGGACTTCGGACTGTGCCGCACCGGCGAGGTCAGCGATGGCGACACCACTGTCGACGACTCTCTCGATCAGCGCGAAGACGGTCTGGTGATAGGCCCTCGCCTCCAATATCAGGTCGGCCTGTGTGAGCCGTCCGTCGACATCGGTGACCCTGCCCAGGCTCTCGTCGTACGAGACGCCCTGATAAGGGATCGAGAGGACATCGCCGGTCACCACACCGACCAGTCCGCGCAGCGAGCACGTGACAAGCGCGCTCACCTCCGGGTAGCCAATCGTGTAGGAGTCAATTGGATCATTAAGCTCCAGGAGGTAGATGTCCTGGAACTCCCTGTTGACCGTGCCGTTGTAGAGGGTCTCGTCGATGATCCGGCGCGCGATCTGCCGCAGCGCGCCCGGATCGACCTCGATGCCCAGCTCCTCCCGGCACTCCCGGACCCCGCCCTCGACACCCTCACCCGCCTTGTAATGACCGGCGACGCTGATGTCGAACAGATTCGGAAAGCTTCTGGCGAACGGCCCGCGCCGCTGGAGCAACACCTTATGGTCCCCGGCCGGGTCACGGGAGATGATCCAGCAGTGGAATGATCTGTGCCAGAGGCCGGCCACGTGTGCGGCCCTGCTGCTCGCCTGGCCGCGACTGTTGCCACTTTCGTCGTAGATGTCGATGATCTCGTCCTGGTCTTCGCTCACGGTTTCCGGATCCGTCAGCGTGGTCGCGCGAGAGTTCGTCATGGCCGTCATCGTAGGCTCAAGTCGGCCCCACAACTCGACCAGCGAACGCCGCTCGAATTCGTTCCAACGGGCACCAAGGACAAGCGACTCGGCCAATGCGTTGTCGCGATGGGCGTGATCGCCGGCCACCGCGTACGCGACGGCTTCCACCAGTCGTGCCCGCCCGGCCAGTTGCCAGTGCAGTGTGGGCGACGCCCTCGCCCGTTCACTCACCGGCTGCAGCGCCGCCAGGGCACCTCTGGTGTCGCCCGCCAGCGCGTGGGACAGCCCAAGCTGCAGCAACGCGGGTGCCAGAAGCGGGGGGTTCACCTCTCCGCCGATGATCTGCAGGGCGTTCCGCAAGGCAACCCGGGCACCGTGCAGGTCGGCCCGACAACAGCGGATCCTCGCCAGCGTCAACCATGCCTCGGCCAGGTGGGTTGCCGCGTTCACCGCTGGACGTTCGGACTGGGAGCCCTGCGGGCCGAGAAGATCGACGGCGTCGATCACATCCTGCTCGGCGGCCTCGTAACCGTCGACCATGACCCGGCTCCACGAGCGGTCCTTGAGAACGATGGCTTCGTGGCGCACCCCGCCCTGGCCCTGAAACAGGGATATCGCCCTCGCGTAGGTGCACAGCGCGTCCGCGTGGCGGCTCATCTCGGCGTACACGTTGCCCATGCTGTGCAGCGCCTTGGCCAGCAGGTAGCTGACCGCCGAGGTGCGCCCGTCCGGGATGTGCAACCCGGAGTCGAACTCCTCGAAGGCGCGAATGGCAGCCTCGTGGTCGGCGAGCGCCCCGGTCAGGTCACCGCGGACCCGCTTCAACCAGCCAACCCGGTGGCTGAGCTCGGCATAGCTGAGTTTGCTGCTGCCGGCGAAGGCGACCCGGGCTTCCTCGAAGCTGCGCTCGGCGGCAACCGCGTCGTTCAGGTACGTCAGGGTGATGGCCTGGTCGAGCAGGAAACGCCCCCGGTAGTAGCGGGTCGACCGGTCGGTCCGGGTGGTGTTCATCAGCTCGATCGCGGCCGACAGCGAGGCGAGCGCGTCCTGGTAGGCGCCCTGGCGCTTCTGGTCGTTACCCAACTGGTAGAGCGCGAACGCCTGCCAGATCTGCGCGCCTTCGGCCGTCGCGATAGCCACCGCCTCCCGGTGGTAGACGAGCGCCTCCGCGAGCTCGTTCCGGCGGGTGTGGACGTCGGCGAGATCCGTGGCGACCCGAAACGAGAGCAGATTTTCCAGACCGACGCGGTGCGACCAGATGCGACGCAGTTCGTGAAACGCGACGGCTAGGTCATCGGGGCTGCCGGCGACGATCCGCAGCCGGCACTCCAGATAGGACAACCACAGCTCCGCGTTGTGGTCGTCGATGGTCGGCAGCGAGTCGTCGAACGAACTGGAGAAGAGGATGTTCATCGCCGGGTCCGCGGCGACCGCCGCGCCGGGGCGCGCGGACGGCACGCTGAGCAGCCACGACTCTTCAAGCACCGTCGACAGGCGTTCCAGTTTCGCGCGCTCGACCGGGCCGTAGTCGGTGCGCTCGGCGAGCACCTGCCCTATCGCGCGACTCCATTCCATGCCGTACTCGTAGGCGGTGGGAAGGAATCGGAAAAGCAGCTGCAACGCATCCGTCAGTGGCCGGCCGCCACCTCCGGACAACGCATGGTAGGTAACCTCCAGACTCACCGCCCGCGAACGCTCGTCGATCATATTGTCGGTGAGCATCTGTTCGTAGTGTCTGCGGATGGTGAGATGCATGCCCTTGAGCAGATCCCGATCGGTGTTCTGTAGGTGCTCGATGAAGACGCTTCGCACAAGGTCGTGATAGGTGTACGCCGGGGCGTGGTGGTCGATGAAATCCTGACGGGTCAGCCACTGCAGGCCTTCGCGCGCCTCGTCGTTACCCATCTCGCCCAGCAACAGCGAGACGATCGACAGATCGAATCGCCTGGCCACGCTCATCGCCAGGGCGAGATCGCGGCGTGGCTGGCTGGTCTCCCGCACATCGAGGATCCGGCCGACGAGATCGTCGGCGAACAGGCCCAGATGGCCGTGCCCGACAGTGTGCAGCGGCAACCGGCCGGGATCGGCCACCAGCAACCGCAGGACGAGTGGCAGCCGGTACGTCGGCCCGAGACTGGACGCGATCGTCTGGGCGGATTCGCTGTCGACGCCGGCACTGCGGTGCAGGTATTCGATGACCTCGCCATTGGAGAACTGCTGCAATCGCAACTGCATCACCTCAGACGGGCCGCCAGCGAGCCCGCGCGACGTCCAGTCCTGATTGAGTGAGCTGCGCCCGGAGAGCACGAGCAGCACGCGCTGGTCCAGCGCACCGAAGTCGCCCCACGACAGGGCGCGCAGCCAGTATTCGACGCGGATCGGCACACGCTCGAACTCGTCCACCACGATGACGATGCGTCGCTCATCATGGCTCGCTCGACTGTTGAGGCCTCTGACGAACGTCGCCGTCAGCTCCTCCACCGGATCGGACAGCAGCCGCCGGTCCGCGGCGCGCCGGTAGGAGGCGATGGCGGCGCTGACCTGCGTGGCCAGCTCCGGGGTCAGGACCTCGTTGAGCGGGGCCGCCAGCGGGAAGACGGTCGCACCCGCCCGGATGGCGGACAGGCCGACCTTCATCATCACACCGACGGCAGCGCCTTCGGCCCCGGCGAACTTGCGGGCAAGCGAAGAATGCAGCTTCTTGTACCGGTTGAGCTGCTTGCTCAATTCGGTCAGTTTCAGGCCAGCATCACGGAACGACCTTTCCAGGGCGATCATCGCCTCGACCGCGGCGGGGTATTCTAATCCGAGGTCGGGATTTGACAGTCGACGGGCGTTCAGCAGCGCCACGGAGTGGGACCCGGCACGGGCAATTCCACAGAATTTCTCGACGAGTGTCGACTTTCCGACACCGCCGATTCCACTGACGGCGAGAATTCGATAGGTGCTCGACGGGCGGAGGAAACGCGCGAACGCGGTGAGCTCGGCTTGGCGGCCTACGAATTCTCGTAATGTCACCCGTAGCCCCCTCGGCGGCAGTCCTGAGAAATAATACCCGTGATCATTTTGACTGTCGAGATGTCACGTGTGCCGCCGGCAAGGTAGGTGCGATGGTGACGATGCGTAACGCGGGAGTGCGGCGTACACACCGCCTGCGCCGCTTTGTGATTGCCCAGATGGGTGCGCGACTCGCGCAAAGCTGTGGCGGCCCGATACGGGCCACGTGTGAGGTCGGCCGCCTGGCCGGCCGTCGACTCGTGCCATCGCGGGTCGTCGGGCCAGACTGAAGCCTCGGTCGCCTGCAGCCCGACCGCTCCGCCCGATCGCCACGGCCGACCCGATCCCTGGCGGCTGCAGCGAAGAAGCCTTGGACGCTTGGCAGATAGTGGGCCACCCACGCAAGTTCCCCGGGTCCTTCCCGGGGCCCGGGGTAGACATTGGCGCGGCTCAACTCCTGCGGGTCGACGCCCCGAATGAGGCCATCTTCGGTGAGCGCGGCCAGTCGCGAGGCCGCCGTCGCTACTTGGACCGGTGTCAGATAAGAAGGCGGCCCGTAACCCCAGTCGTCTTCGAGGTTCGCCAGGAAATCGAACATCTCCTCGCTGTCGGGCTCGACGCCTGGCAACTTCACGAACCCCTCCGCACCCAAGACCAGCGGAATCTCGAAGCTCAGCCGATCAAGTAGGAAATCAAGCCCGTTCCATGCCTTGTCGGTGGCAGCCCAGCGTTCGGAGTTGTCGTCCCGTTCCGTCATGGCGAGTTCGTAGGCTCAGCCGAGGTCGGACCTCGCCCGCTCCAATTCCTCCGGCGAAACGCGCGGTCAGTTGCCGTTCATACTCACCACGGCAGGCTAACCGCTGGTTACGACAGTTCCCCCAACAGGAGGCGAAGGTCTCCGGCAACCTAGCGGCGCACGGCTCTGCCGCTGACAAGGCGAGGCGATCGGGGGCGTGCTCCCCGATCGACCGATGCGGCTGCGGGAGCCAGCGCTGGTGCCAACCAAGGCACTGGGCCGGCAGCTCACGATCGGTCGGCGGTCGGCGGCCGGATCGAGCCCGGTTTAGGGGGAGCAGGTTGGGAGCAGCGGGATGCCCGGAACGGCCTTGAACTGCGTCCAACGGCATCGAACAGCGCTCAACCGCACCTACCCTCACCTCCGGCTCCACGTTGCCGCAGGTCAGAGTCGGTGCGGCGTCCTGTTTCCCGCGGAGTGCTCCGATTCTGCCGAGCAGTCGACAGATCTATATGTCACCGGGCAGGGGAGGGTGCGCAGGTCAACGCGGTAAGGAGCCGTTGGTTGGCCCGGCCTTGCAACCGGGAGCAGATTGGGTGCAGGTTGGCGAAGCGGTCACCGCGCCATAAGGGCTCTCCTACGTCGGACAGAGACGAGGGCTTTGAGACGGCCAGGCCTCATCGCATCGGATGACGCTCGGCGAACTCCCACGCGATCGCGCTGGCGTCGGGTTCCGCGTGATCGGTGTAGCGGCCGTCGCCGTCCGGTCGCGGGCCTCCTTTTCAGTACGGGATCCGCGTCAGACGGATGTCGTGGCGGTCGCGCGCGGGTGGGCGCACGGCGGATAGGGACGTCGCAGGGCTCACTGGCGCGCTAGCTGCGCGGCAGCACGGTGATGGCCACGACGGCGCTGTTGACGACCATGGCCGTCACGGTGCGGGTCACGGCTGCCGACGCCGCGTCGGCGCCCCAGTCGCCCCGCTCGAGTTCCTTGGCTCGGCTGATCACCGATGACGTCCACGGGATCTCGCGGTGAGACTGCGGGAGCGTCCCGCTCGCCGAGAGCAGTGCCGCGAGCGCGGCGACCCTGGCCTGCGGCTCCGCACCATCCACGAGGACCTGCCGAACGTCGGCGAGCAGGCGGGACCGGCGTTCGGTCCGGCCGTCCCGCAGGGCCGTGGTCCGGAACAGGCCGAGCACCTTGCGGGGCTCCTGGTCGATGTCGCCTCGCGCGATGAGCCGCTGCAAGACCGGCGCCCGCAGGGCGGGACCGATCGCGGCCAGTGCCGTCTGCACCCCCCTCGGTTTCTCGGCGAGGTAGTCCCACGCCGGCCGCAGGAGGTCGTCCGACGGCGGATGGCCCGCGACGCTGCTGACCCGCCCCCGGTCCGTCGTGGTCAGGTGGTCGCCGAGGGCGAGGTCCGCGAGGACGGCTCCGCCGAGGACGTAGAAGAGGGTGTTCTCTCCCGCGATGGTCCCGGAACCGGGTTGGAACAGCAGCAGTAGGAGATCTTCCACGAGGGTCGGAGCGTCCGACCGGGGTTCGGTGGTCATCGGCGGGGCTCCCAGCGGAAGAGTCGGGTGGCGAGGGCGACGGCGATGACGACCCAGCCGAGCGTGGGCGCGAGCAGAAGCAGGGAGTCGGTCACGGCGACGCCGCCGTTCCAGGCGTTCATGGTCAGTTCGGTGGCCGCGCCACCGGGCAGCAGCCGCTTGAGCCAGCCGAGGCTCTCGGTCCCGGAGATGCCCACCCAGCTCGCCATGGCGATCACCCCGAGGGTAACGGGCAGGGTGGTGACCTGCGCGTGTTCGGGGGAGTTCGTCAGCCCGGCCGTGGCCAGCGCCAGACCGATCATCATGGCCACGGTCGCGAGGACCGCCACCACCAGCAGGGCGACGTTTGCCGGTCCGCCGGCGACCACGGCCAGGGCGGTCAGGATCGCGGTCACCTGCACCACGGCGAGAAGGAGTACGGGCAGCAGCAGGCCGGCAAGGATGCCGGCGTCGCCTTCGGCGGTGGAGCGCAGCCGCTTGAGGAAGAGATTCTGCCGCCGGGACGCCAGGGTGGTGACGGCCGTGGCGTACAGCCCGAACGCGGCCACGGTGAACATGACGATCGCGGCGATGTAGCCGAGGCTCCCGATGGCGGCGTAGGTCTCGTGCTGACGGACGAAGAACACACAGACCGCGGCCGGAATGATGAGGCTGGTGATCAGCACCAACCGGTTGCGGAAGATCTGGATCAGTTCGCTGGACGCGATGGACAACACGGTGACGCTCCTTTCGAAAGATCGAAATCAACTGTTGATGGCGCGGAATAGGTCGTCGAGTCGGGTCGGCCCCGCCGCCAGGTCGCGCAGCTCCACGGCGTGGTCCTGCGCCCAACCGAGCAGGAGGTGCAGATCCTTCTGCAGCTCGAAGGACTCGACCATGACCTTCCCGTCGGCGTCGACGACCGCCTGCAGCGGTAGCGGCGGAACCGGCGCGGCAAGGGCGAAGCGGATCACGCCGGGGAGCGTGTGGGTCAGCTCGGAGACGGTGCCCTCGCGGTGCAGCGTGCCCTCGTGCATGAGCCCGATCCGGTCGGCGCGCTGCTGCGCCTCCTCCAGGTAGTGCGTGGTGAGCACGATGGTGGCACCGTCCTCCCGCAGCCGGTCCACGGTCGCCCACACGGCGTCGCGGGACTGGATGTCGAGGCCGGTGGTCGGCTCATCCAGGAAGATCAGCTCCGGGGTGCCGTAGACCGCGGTGGCGAAGTCCAGCCGCCGCTTCTCCCCGCCGGACAACTGGGCCACCTTGCGGCCGGCTCGGCCGGTGAGGTCGACCAGGTCGAGCACCCGGTCGACGTCGTCGGTGCGCCGAGTGAGTCGACCGACCAAACCGACGGACTCACGGACGGTGAGGTCCGGGGAGAAACCACTTTCCTGGAGCATCACGCCCATCCGGGGACGTACCGCCCGGCGGTCGTCGGGGCTGCGCCCGAAGACCCGTACGGTGCCCGAGGTCGGCTTCCGGTGTCCCTCGACGACTTCCAGGGTCGAGGTCTTTCCGGCTCCGTTGGTGCCCAGCAGTGCGTAGAGCTCTCCGGGCCGCACCTCGAAGGAAAGGTCCTTCACGGCGTGGAAGTCGCCGTAGGTGAGGTTCAGCCGTTCGACTTCGATGACGGGTGTGGTGGACATGCGGCCAATGACAGCGCGGGCGCGACCAATCCGTCAGTGGCGCCATGTCACCATCCCATGTGACGTGGTGTCACTGGTCGTGGCACCTGGCTGCCGGATACTGGTGTGGTGACCGCGAAATCGCCGCGCTTCACCGAGTCGACGCAGGGCAGGCTGCGTCGGCTCAACCTCGCAACGTCACTGCCGCCGGTGGTGTTTGCCGCGGTGGTCCTGCTCTACACCGACGCGCGTACCTGGTGGCACGTCGTCGTCCTGGCACCGGGAGCCGTGGCGGCCCTGGTGGCCTTCGAACGGTGGACGGCCAACGACCTGGCGCGGGTGGCGCTGCCGTGCGTGATCGTCGGGGCAGCGGTGTGGCCACTGGGAGTCCTGGTGACCGGCAGCCCCAACGCCTACTGGGGGTTCTGCGCCGTGGGCTCGCTCGCCCTGCGCGAGGTGCGACGGCATCGGGCTCTGACGATGGCCGGGCTGTTCACCTACGTCGCCGCCGTCGGCGCGGCGCGGCTGCTGGTGCAGCGGGACGACATCGGTCACGTCCTGGTCACCTACGTCCTCATCCCGACCGCCCTCACCATCGTCGTGACGGTCTTCACGGTAGTGGGCGAGCGGTTCTACGACCTCATCCGGGAGCTCGAACAGACCCGGGAACGCGAGGCGGAGCTGGCCGTGGTCCGGGAGCGCGTGCGGTTCGCCAGCGACCTGCACGACATCCAGGGCCACACCCTGCACGTGGTCAAGCTGAAGATCGCCCTGGCCCAGCGACTGCTGCTCCGCGACACCGCTCGGGCGGAGAAGGAGCTGCGGGAAACGTACGCGCTGGTCAGCGACACCATCGCGCAGACCAAGGAACTCGCCTACGCGCAACGGCGGCTCAACCTCACCGCGGAGATCGAGAACGCTAAGAACCTGTTCGAGGCTGCCGGCATCCGCGTCCGGGTGACCCGGGAGGCCGACGTCGATGCCCGCGCCAACGAGCTGCTCGGCCAGGTGCTGCGCGAGACCACCACCAACATCCTGCGCCACGCACAGGCCACCCAGGTGCAGATCACGCTCTCCGAAACGGGCATCACCATCGTCAACGACGGCGTCACCGCCACCGCGGTCCCCGCACTCAGGGGACTGGCGGCGCTCAGGCAACGGGTGGCGGGCGACGGAGGTGAGCTGACCGTGGAACAAAAGGACGAGCGGTTCGTGACCGCAGCGGTCTTCCCACCCGCTCGGGCCGACGCGACGGTCAGCGGGAAGGACGGCCAATGACCACCATCGTGCTCGCCGACGACGAGGTGCTGCTGCGCACGGCCCTCGCCGCGCTGCTGCCGATGGAGGGTGACATCACGGTCCTCGCCGAGGCGCAGGACGGCCGGACGGCGATCGCTGCCACCCTGCGGCACCGACCCGACGTGCTGGTCATCGACTTGGAGATGCCGGGCGTGGACGGCCTGGGCGCGGTCGCCGAGATCCGCCGCGAGCGACCGGAGCAGGTGATCCTCATGCTGACCCGGCACGCCCGCCCCGGCGTGCTACGCAAGGCGCTGCGGCTCGGCGTTCAGGGCTTCGTCAGCAAATCCGCCGAGCCGGCCCACATCACCTCGGTCATCGCCACCCTGCACGCGGGCAAACGCTGGATCGACCCGGACGTGTCCGCGCTCGCCGTCACGGAGGACTGCCCCCTCACCGACCGTGAAGCCGACATCCTGCGGGTCACCGGCGAGGGCTACTCGGTCGCCGACATCGCCGCACGGCTCCACCTCGCCCCGGGCACCGTGCGCAACTACCTCTCCAACGCCATGCGCAAGACCCAGACCCGGACCCGCCACGAAGCAGCCCGCTACGCCCGCGAACACGACTGGCTGTAAGGCGCACCGCTGCCGTACCGGCACCGGTCGCACGGTGCGGTACCGGGCCGACGAGCGGTCCGCCTTCACCGCACCCACCCCTGCCTGCAGCTTCTCGTTTCCTCAGGCCAAAGTTGGTGCAGCGTCCTGTTTCACCGAAGGGGTCGGCTTGCGGCCATCACGTGATTGGCTCTGATCGCACGCTCATGGCTCCCCTCTGTGTCAAGAGGCCGCGGCGAGGGTTGTTCTAGGCTGGGGTCTGGCGGGTCCGGGAAGTGACTTCTCCGAAGAGCCGGCATGGGGATGTGAGCTGGTCACGCTGGAGTCACTGGTCGTCTCCCGTTGTCCTCCCGGGCCCGTCGTCGTGGCCATCGTGGCGTCGTCGAGCATCTGTCGGTAGACAGATGTCGGACAAGCGTCGTTTCAGCGGCCGCAGCGCTTCCATCGATGTCTTCCCGGCGGTTTTCCTTCGATCGAAGTAGGCGCGGCCTTCGGTGGGGTTGCGGAGCTGGACCGTGGCCATGATGTGCAGCACGCGGTTGATCTGCCGGTTCCCGGCACGGGAGAGCCGGTGTCGTATCTGCTCGCCGGAGGATGCGTCGATCGGGGCGGTGCCGTTCCAGGAGGCGAAGTGGGCCCGGTTGGGGAATCGGGTGATGTCGCCGATTTCGATCAGGAGTCGGGCGGCGCCGGAGGGTCCGATGCCGTGTAGGTCCATCAACGTGGTGCCGGTGGAAGCGACGAGTTGTTTCAGTTCCTTGTCGGCTTCCTTGGAGCGTTGGTAGACGCGTTCGGGGTCACCGATCAGCTCTGCGGCGAGCCGGCGTCGGGTTTTGCCGACGGCGTCACGGGGCCGGACCGTGGCCAGTAGTGCTTTGGTCTGGGCGGCGGAGAGGCTCTTCTTCGCGCCACCTGGGATGAGTTCGAGGAGCAGTTGGTGCAGCTGGGACACCATCCGGGTGTGGTCCTCACCGAGTGAGCGGCGCCGGTCGACCAGGATCCGCAGCATGGTCAGTTGCTCGTCGTTGACCACTGGACGCAGGCCGGCCATGCGGGTGCCGATCAGCGCGATGGTGTGGGCGTCGGTGGCGTCGGTCTTGCGGCCCTGTCCGGTGGCGAACACCCGTGCCCTGGCCGACAGCTTCGGCGGGACGTCGACGACCTGTTCGCCGTCGGCGAGTAGCCGGGTGGCGATGTGCCGGCTGATGCCCTGGCAGCCCTCGATCGCCCAGACTCGGTTCGGCCACTGCGTGGCGTACTTCCTCATCATGGTGTAGCCGTCGCGGTCGGTGTCGAACCGGCCGCCGCCGATGCTCTCGTCGCCGGCCATGATCTCGATCGTGGCGGAGCGTTTGTGCGGGTCCACTCCGATGACCACGCGGTCTGATGGGACAGTCAACGTGCCCTCCGATGCTCGATCCACCTGGGTTGTCGAGCCGGGAGGGCAACGCTACTTCGCGCCGAGCAAACCCCTGACTTGCGCAGGCCAAATGAGAGCCACACGACCAGCGTGGGCAGCCGCGATAAGAGCGACAGCCCGGGCGCCTCGACCGAAGCCTGGCCAGGCAACGGTCGCAGGTCAATGAAACAAGTAGCCGCCATCCGATCGCTACCGGATGCCGGGCCTTTTCGTACCTGCTCGTCAGTACGCCCAAGGCGATGCACCTTGCTTCAAGACGTGCACGCCGAGGTCTGCGTCGGTCGGCCACATCGTGAGTTGGTACTCCAGATGCTCCCCGACACCTTCCAGATCGCACCTAGCCGGCCGACGGTCCGTCTGCGCGTAGGCCACCCGAACCCTGTATCGACCTGCCGGCAGCGGCACAGGTTCAACCTCGTTCGGAAGCTCCGTGGCACCGGTCACTGCCATCTTCCCTGAGGGAAACAGAATGTCTGCTTCGACGACGTGGTCGAAGGCGTCGAGAGATTCAACCTCGGGAGGCGTGTTCAAGAGCGCTACCGTCACCGGTACGTAGTCGTAGCGGGCCGTCCCCACCACGATGCAGTGACGCTCAACGGCGATGCGCCAGGTGTCATCGGCCCGGTCCCAGGTATCTCCGTCAAAGACGTCCTCGGTCGCCTCCGCGTCCGAAATGACGAAGGTCAGATGATCGGCGTAGGGCTCAAAACAGCGAACGACTTCACGATCATCAGTCACGGCTGAACGCTACCAAGATCGGCACGGAGTACGAAGGCGCTGCGGGTGAGTCGGGCCGCATCCAGATCAGCCGCTGTCCGCGCCTTGGCCCGGCCGGCCACTGCGCTGTCGTGCCGACAAGCGGCTGCCCGTATGGCATCTGACACCATGGCTTTGTGCGGCGATCTCCGACCGAGCCACCGACCTCCGTGCTGGCGGGCACCGACGTGGCGCTCGTGGGCCTGTTCTCAGCGAAGGACACGAAGTTCGGCGCAAAGCTTGACGTGTTGGCGGCCTCCGTGGAGGCCCACGGCGGGCGGGTAGTGAGCCGGCACGTCCAGCGGCGGGGTGTCTCGCACGGTGGTGCGGCCAAAATGGCTGTGCCGTTCTCGAGGCGGACACTGCTCAGCCCGGGCAAAGCGCGAGAGATCGCGCAGGCTTGCCGGGCCGCAGAGGTCGGTGTTGTGGTGTTCGTAAACCCGCTCACGGAACACCAACGAGCTGTTCTCGGCGACATGTTCGGGTGCTTCGTGACCAGCGGCGAGGGCCTCTTCACCCCTGATCATTGAGTGCCCTGTGCTGTGCCAAAACTCGTCGCATGGTCTGTGAGCTGGCGTTTTGTCGAGGCCGGCCATGATCTGGTCATGGTGGTGCGGATGCTGTATCTGGCGATGATCCAGGTGTTTGGATGGTTGGCGTGGCTGACGCGGTCGGACGCGGCGAAGACCGCCGAGCTGCTCGTCCTTCGTCACGAGGTCGCGGTCCTGCGTCGTCAGGTCGGTATGCCGAACCTGTCCTGGCCGGACCGGGCGGTGTTGTCCGCGCTGGCCCGGCTGTTACCCCGCTGGGTGCGCGAGCATCGCCTGGTCGCCCCGGCCACCCTGCTGTCGTGGCACCGTAAGCTGGTCCAGAGGCGTTGGACGTACCCGAACCAGCCAGGCCGCTCAGCGGTCAGCGATGAGATCAAGGATTTGGTCGTGCGGCTTGCCCGGGAGAACCCGGGCTGGGGGCATCGGCGTATCCAGGGCGAGTTGCTCGGGCTGGGTATCGGGTTGGCGCCGGCACGATCCGGCGTATCTTGGCCCGCGCGGGCCTGGGCCCAGCGTCCCGCCGTTGCGACACCAGCTGGCGGGAGTTCCTGCGGGCGCAGGCGTGTGGGCTGCTGGCGACGGACTTCTTCCACGTGGACACCATCGCCCTGCGACGGCTGTACGTCCTGGTGGTGATGGAGGTGGCGACCCGCCGGGTTTACGTTCTTGGGGTCACCGCGAACCCGACTGGTGCGTGGACCGCGCAGCAGGCCCGCAACCTGATGATGGACCTGGGCGAGCGGGGCGGCGTCGTTTCGGTTCCTGGCTCGGGATCGGGACGGCAAGTTCACCTCGACCTTTGACGCGGTCCTCGCTGCTGAAGGCGTGGACGTGGTGAAGATTCCGCCACGTACGCCGAGGGCGAATTGCTACGCCGAGCGGTTCGTGGGCAGCGTCCGCCGGGAGTGCACCGACCATGTACTGATCTACAACGAGCGGCACGCCCGCAGTGTGCTGGCCGTCTACGAGCGGCGCTTCAACGGCCATCGTCCGCATCAGAGTCTCGATCAACGTCCACCCGACTATGATCCGAATGTCGTCGTGTCGATGGACGCGGCCATACGGCGGCGAGACGTCCTCGATGGAGTTCTCAACGAGTACCACCGGGCGGCCTGACCACAACCGCAAAGTGGCAGGTCACGGCCGGTAGGGCGTTTTGGCACGGCACAGGCGTTTCGCCAGGTGCCGCGACATTTGTTCGCGACCGACGGCGTCGGCATCGACGCCGCGTACGCCGACGACGTGGTCATCACCAGACGTGGCCGGGACGGGCGCGCGACGAGTTCGGTTTCCGCGCCATGGGGTGCCGTTCTGACTGTGCGTGCAGTGATTCTGACGGCTTGCGGTGGGCCCCATCTGGTCCAGCAGTGAGAGCCCATTTTCGTAACGGAGCGTCAACGTTGTGCGGGGTCTGCTGGGTGCGGAGGTCGCGGGCCGCGGGGTTTGTTCCGGACCGTTCCGCCGCCTGGCGGACGGCCGCGACGAGCGGGCCGACGGGCGGCTTCGTGGGCGGGTCGACCGCGAGTTTCGGCGCGACTAGGACTTCACCGTTAGACGGATCGCAGCAGTCGGCGAGCGCCCGGGCGGCTTGCCTTCCCGGCGTTGTCGAAGAACGTTCCAGGCTCGAACGCCGCCCGTCGTCAGTCACAGAGCGACGGCGGCCGCCCAAGCTACGCATCCAGCGGATGAACGACGCCGACGGCAGGCGCAGCGCGAGGTCGACCGGGCCGAGGCTAGACGTGTTCAGCCGACCGCGGTTCTGGCGTTGAGGTGACCGAGGTGGAGAACGGCGAGATCCTCCGGGCTATGTGGGCACGGTCGAGTGCGGGGGCTATGACTTCATGTCCGAGGACGACTAGTAGATCTACTGCTCGGTCAGGTCGGGCCGCCACTTTGGGGATGTGGGCGGTCACGTCGCGGCGGTCGCTCGGCTACCAGGTCGTAGGAGTCCTCGACCGCGTCGGTGATCAGCCGCTCGGTGATGCCGGGTCCCGGCCCGAGTGAGATCCAGTGGCGTTTGTCAAGGTAGCGGCCCGGTGTGATCGAGGCGTAGCCGCGTTCTTGCGCGCGGGCGTGTTCGGGTTCGCACTTGACCGTGATGATCTGTTCGTCTGGGTCGTCGGTGACGATCAGGAACACCTTGCCCGCGACCTTGTACACGTCGAGTCGGGGGGTGAAGGGGTATCCGTGGCTGACGCCGGGCAGCGCCAGGGCCGCCTGGCGGGCGGTGTCCTGGAGCCGATCACCGGCCGTGTTCACCCGGCCGCCCGCGTGCCGGTGTCGTAGGTGTGCGGGTCGACGAGCCGCTCAGCCCTGGGCAGGTGGGCGACGACGAGCAGGTAGGAGTCGGTGACGAGCTCCTTGACGAGTTCCTTGTCGATGCCCTCCCCGCTCTCCAGGGTGATCCAGTGCTTCTTGTTCATGTGGTAGCCGGGGGTGATGTGGTGGTATTGCTCCCGCAGGGCGCGGGCCTCGCTGGGGTTAGCCTTGAGGATCACGACGGGCCGCCCCGGGACTTCGGTCATCAGCATGAACACCTTGCCGCGTACCTTGAAGACCTCCCAGTCGGGGCCGAAGGGGTGCTCCAGCCGGGCTCCGGGGAGTTGCTCCGCGCAGTCGGCGGCGGTCTTGTGCAGGGCCGATCCGTTCATAGGTGTGGTGAGCCTACTCCGTTGGTGACGGAATGTGACATCGAAGGCGGTCGGGCCGCGTCGCGCGGCGCGCCGGCAGGGCCCATCGTTGTGTACGTAGGCCGGGTCCGGTGGACCGGTCGCGCGCCGAGGGCGGGGTCAGTGCCGCCGGTCGTAGTCCTCGCGTGCGGTCATGACCGCGGGGATCTCGGCTTCGAGCGCGTCCAGAAGGGCGCGCAGCATGGCGGCGATGCGGGTACCCGAGGCGGTGAGCGTGTATTCCACCCGCGGAGGAATGGTGGCCTGCACGTCGCGGGTCACCAGGCCGTCGCGTTCCAGGGCATGCAGGGTCTGCGCGAGCATCTTTTCGCTCACCCCGTCGACCCGGCGGCGCAGAGCGTTGAACCGGTAGGAGCCCTCGGTGAGGGCGACCAGGGCCAGCGTGCCCCACTTGCCGACAACCGTCTCCATCGTCTGGCGAGACGGACACGCGCGGTTGAACACGTCAACGATCAGGTTATCGATCGGCTCGACGGCGCTCTCTCGCGATGCGGTGCTGGACATGCCTATGACGGTAGCTGCTGGAACGTACCCGAACAATGACAGGACTCTCCCAGGGTTGGCACTTTCTGAAAGTTAGTGCACTCTGTAGGCAGGCAGTTCGCCAACCGACATCGGGAGAACCGAAAATGATCACTGTTACCGCCGCCACCGGCCACCTGGGCCGCCTCGTCGTCGAGGATCTGCTGCAGCGCGGCGTTCCCGCCGGCCAGATCGTGGCCGCCGTGCGTAACCCCGACAAGGCCGCCGACCTCGCCGACCGTGGCATTCAGGTGCGCGAGGCCGACTACGCCCGACCCGAGACCCTCGCTGCGGCGTTCGCCGGCACCGACAAACTTCTGCTGATCTCCTCCAACGAGGTCGGCCAGCGGCAACTGCAGCACAAGAACGTCGTGCAGGCCGCAGTGGACGCCGGTGTCCAGCAGATCGCATACACCAGCGCCCTGGGCGCCGACACCAGCGGCACGAAGCTCGGCGAGGAACACCGGATCACCGAAGCACTGATCCGCGAGTCCGGCCTGCCGTACGTCTTCCTGCGCAACGGCTGGTACATCGAGAACAACACCGAGAACCTCGCCACCGCGTTCCAGTACGGAACGATCGCCGGCTCAGCGGGCGACGGCCAGATCTCCGGCGCCACCCGGGCCGACCTCGCCGCCGCCGCGGCGGTCGTGCTCACCAGCGACGGTCATGACGGCGCCGTGTACGAACTGGGCGGCACCCCGTACACCATGACCGAACTCGCCGCCGAGGTCGCCGCCCAGAGCGGCAAACCGGTGACCTACCAGAACCTGCCCGCCGATGCCTACACCCAGATGCTGCTCGGCGCCGGACTGCCCGCGCCGCTAGCCGCCCTGCTGGTCGACTCCGACCTCGGCATCAGCCGCGGCGAACTCTTCACCCCCAGCACCGACCTGCAACGACTCATCGGACGCCCGAGCACGCCGCTCACCGACGTCGTCGCCGCCGCCGTCAAGACAGCAGCCTGAACCGACCGCCGCACCAACCGGACAGCCGTCTCACAGTGTCACCGGCTTTGCCGACCATATGACAGAAACCTCACCTTCCACAGCGCCCCACCTCGGGCGTAAGTAGGCACGACGCCCGGATCGGCATACCGGCCCGATCCGGGCACGAAGACGTCGCCGACTCCAGCCCGAAACATCTCCGATGCGGACCTTTACTCCGCCGGGGCGCCCAAAACATCGCGAGCGTGAGAGTGCCGAAGATGCCCCCGTTTTGTCGGGCGACGCAAGGCGATCATGCGAGCTAATGCTTCCGGGCTCAGACGACTTGGCCGGCTAGACAACTCCGGCTCGTCTCGGCAGAACGCTTTAATGCTGTCAGCATCGAGAGTCTCAACGAGTTCCCCCTCGACATCCACGGCATGACACGTCTTACGAACTGGCCGCCGCCTGGGCGCGCGTCCGTCGCTTCGCTGGCGCTCCGACTCCGGCCACGCAACACGCCCGTCGGCTGGCGCAGACAGCAGAAACCTACGGGGCCGCCGCAGATGGCAGCGCCGAGGATGGTTGAGGTTCGCGGGCCGGCAGCCGGCCTGGGCGCGCGGCGGCCGTCGTACGCCGCGCCGTTTGGCGAGTCACCGCCGGCGGTGGTGGGGATGCGGGGCCGCCCCCTCCGGACTCGAGGGTGCTTCGCATCGCTGCGCGACGGCCCTTCGGTCCGCCCTTGACCCCGGAGCCTCTGCGACCCCTCGGGCCGGCGTTGCCGGCAGGCGGGGGCCTGCCCGTGATGCGCGCGCCGCATCCCCACCACGGCCTCGTCCCGGACGAGGCGTTCCGGCGCTCGAACGAGTCGTCAAGGTGAGCTTGACGCCGTAGGGCGTGGCGGTTCGGTCACCGGGCCGGATCGACGTCAACCAACTCGGCGTCCAGCAGATCGGCTGCTTCCTCGACGGTGGCCACGAACTCTTCCGGTGGGATCCTGGCGACGAAGACCTTGCCCAGGTCATCCGGAAAGGGATGGTCTGGCCGCCAGAACGCGAAGACGATCACTAGATCGTCGTTCAGGTAGGCGTACTTGGAGACGTTGTCGACGGTCTCGCCCCACTGCATGAACCAGGACTGCTCCCGAAACTCCGTGTCGTCTGCGTGGAGCAGCCGGAAGATCTCCTCCGGTGTGCGGCCCGGGAAGGGACAGGGCTTGACGTCGCGTCGGCGCACCTGCGCTGCGCTCGACCGCATAACGCGGATGAAGAACGGGAGGAAGGGGTAGTTGTCCTCGGTGGTCAGCCTCTTGCCAGCCGCCCACAGGTCGACGACGCGGAGTTGGTGCGGCTCGACCTCGCCAACCTCCACCGCGAACGTGGCCCGGTCACCGAAGCGTCGTGTCATCAGCCCACGGGCGCAGTCATAAGGAAGGCCGTGCCTGACGGGGTAGCTTGCCATCCCTCGGCCAATGCCTTGCGGACAATCGCAGCGACCGCCGACGGGAGAACGGGCACGGCCGACCCGCCAATCCAGTTACTTGGATGGTCCTGAAGCATGCTGACCAGCAACACCCTGCCCTTGCAATCGACCTGTTCTACAGCGACAGCGAGCGGTCGCTCACACAGCCCTTGGACATAGGTTGGTCTGCCGCGCACTCGCCACCTGTAGGTGACCCCGTCAACCGTTATGAGCCGAGAGCCCTTCTTGACCAACGCCATGACGACCCTCCTCGACGTCAGATGACCGTGCCCGTAGCGTGCCCGGTGCAACGGTCAGAACGGGGCAGCGCGGGACGCCCGATCAGCGAGGCAGACACCCCGCGTGCCGCCTGCCCCCAGAATGTCGCTACGCCCCGTGTAGATCAACGCGATTCCCAAGCTGAGCGTGGGCCGCTGCCCTAGTCACCTTGCTTGGGCTGGAAGTAGCGCTGTTTGATCCGTGCAGCGCCGCCGGGCTTCCCAGCCAGAGTCTGACG
>NZ_JBEXGR010000042.1:0-24892 GCF_040607415.1 Micromonospora sp. NPDC005291 | reverse complement strand
GCGACCATCCTCCCCACCGTCCTCGGCAGCACCAGCCAGGTCCTCGACGTAGGCCGACAACGCCGCCTCATCACCGGACCCCTCCGACGCGCCCTGGTCCTCCGCGACCACGGCTGCGCCTTCCCCGGCTGCGACCGCCCACCCCGCTGGTGCGACGCCCACCACATCCAACACTGGGCCGACAACGGCGACACAGCCCTACACAACGCCGTCCTGCTCTGCGGCCACCACCACCGCCACATCCACCACAGCGACTGGGCAGTGCGGTTGGGCGGCGACGGCCACCCCGAGTTCATCCCACCCGCCTGGCTCGACCCCGACCAACTCCCCCGCCGCAACCAGTACCACCAACGAACGTAGGCAGCCAGCACGCCTTGACCACCCATCGGCGTCATTCACGCTGATCGCCCTACACGACGCGCTCGGCGTACGACGTCGACGGCGAACTGGGCAACGTCGGCCTGGTAGTGGCCGTTGCTGCCGAGCCCGCACTGCCCCGGCAGGTATGGTCCGGCGTCGGTGTAGATGCCGGCCTTCATTCCCTTGCTGTGGATGTACGCGGCCAGCGCGGCCATCCCACCGGGGAAGCGCGCCGGGTCGGCGACCAACCTTCCGGCCTCGTCACGCGGGGTGGGCGCGGCCCAGTTGCCGTCGATCCAGACGTAGGTGTAGCCGGCGTCCCGCAGGCCACTGCGAACCATGTGGTCGGTGACCGACCGTACTTCGGCCTCGGTGGGGTCGCCACCGAGGCCGAAGTAGGTGTTCCAGCCCTGGTAGGGCGTGGGGGCGAGCCCGCTGCTGTAGAACGTCGGCGCGCCCTGGTCTTCGGCGCCGGTCGCGGCCGGGGCATGACCGGGTCTACCCGGCCCACCCGGGGCGTGGCCGTGGCCGGCCTGCGGTGGGCTGACGGGCGGTGGGCCTGCCTGCGGTGGGCCTGCCTGCGGTGGGCCTGCCTGCGGTGGGCTGGCGTTGGCGGGCAGCGGGCTGGCCAGGCCCAGGCCGAGCACGGCCAGGGCAGCGGTCAGCGGTCGGATCAGGCGCATGGGGGTACTCCTGTCCCTCGGGGGGTGGGGGTGGTGGTGCTCCGGCCTCAGTCGCGGGTCAGCACGATGAGGTCGGCGTCGTGGGTCGGGCTCCACTGCACCGGCAGGCCGACGGCGCTGAGGTGACTGCCGGAGTAGTGCCGGTCGCCGTGTCGGTAGCGGGCAGCCGGGTCGAGGCCGCGCAGTGGCAACCGGATTGGGCGGGACGGGAGCAGGCCAGCACCGGTGAGCCGGCCGGTGTGCCAGGCCAGTACGACCACCCGGCTCTCGTCCGGGGCGGTGTACTGCACCGCGCAGCGGGCCTGGTCGGGGCCGCCGATCAGGTGCACCTCGCCGTGCGTGACGACGTCCCGGATCTCCTTGTAGCGGGCGATCCAGCCGGCCGCCTCGGCCCGCTCGGCGGGGGTCCAGGCGCGGATGTCCGCGCCGATGCCGAGCACACCGGCCATCGCGAGGACGAACCGGAACGCCAGCGTTCGCGGCCGGGGATCGAACAGGCCGGGGGCGTCGGTGACCCAGGAGCTGAGCAGGTGCGGGGCGTTGGCGTGCAGGAAGCCGTACTGGATGGCGAGCCGGTCCAGGGGGCCGGTGTTGTCGCTGGGCCAGAAGACGTCGGCGCGGGCGGCCATCGCCAGGTCGGTCCGCGCGCCTCCGCCGGCGCACGCCTCGATCAGCACGCCGGGGTGGTCCCGGCGAAGATGCTCGTAGATCCGGTGCAGGTTGGCCACGTGCGCGCCGTCCAGGTCGAGCGGGCCGACCCCACCCGGGCGTCCCGGCTCGGTCCGCGGCCGGTTGAAGTCCCACTTCAGGTAGTCGATGTCGTACCGGCGCAGCAGACCGTCCACGGTGGAGTGGACGAATTCGGCGACCTCCGGTCGGCCCAGGTCGAGCAGGTACTGGTTGCGGACCGGCGTGATCGGCCGACCGTCGACCGAATAGACCCACTCCGGGTGCTCGGCGTAGAGGTTCGATTTCGGGTTGACGCACTCCGGCTCGACCCAGAGCCCGAAGTTCAGCCCGAGTGCGCGGACGTCGGCGATGAACGCGTCGAACCCCGCGGGGAACTTCGCCGGGTCGGGCGTCCAGTCTCCCAGCCCGGCGGTGTCGTCGTTGCGGCCGACGAACCAGCCGTCGTCCACGACGAACGTCTCCACACCCAGCTCGGCGGCGATCCCGGCGAGCGCCAACTGGCTCTCCGCCTCGACCGCGAAGTAGGTGGCCTCCCAGGAGTTGTAGAGCACCGGGCGCGGGGTGAGCCGCTCTCCGGCGAGCAACCGCTGGTGGGTGTGCCAGACCCGGGCCAGCCCGTCCAGGCCGTCCAGGCTGTATGCCCCGGTGGCCACCGGCAGGGTCAGCCTCTCGCCGGGGGCCAGCTCCAGCGGGCCGTCGACCAGCTGACGGCCCGCCCGGACCCGGGTGAGGCCGCCGGTGTCCCGCTCGGCGCTGATCTCCCACGAACCGGTCCAGGCCAGTGCCATCCCCCACGCCGGGCCCGTCGGCTCGGCGGCGTCCCGGACGGCCAGCCAGGGCACGTGCAAATGCCCGGGTACGCCCTGGGAGCTGCCGATGGTGAACGTTCCGTGGCCCAGCTCGACGTGCGACAGCTGGAACTCCTGCGCCCACTGCCCCCACTGGTGGCTGAGCAGCGCGCCGTGCGGCGTCGGTACACAGAACCCGGCCGATCCAGCCCGGACCACCCGCAGCGCACCCGTGCCGTCGTTGGTCAGCTCGACCCACCGCTGCACCACATCGGTGCCGACGGGCACCCGGTAGTGCACCGTGGCGTGCAGCCCGGTCACCGGGTCGGCGAAGTCGACCGCCAGCTCCCGCCCGTCGGCGTCGGCCCGTACGCCGGTGTGGACGAAGCCGACCCGACGCTCCCCGGCAGGGGTCTCCACCACCAGGTCGGCGCCTGTGAACGGCCGGTCGGCGTCGGTGGCGTACTCGATGGGTGCGGCGTCCCCGGTGGTGAGGAACGGCACCGGGCCGTCGTAGGCGACCGGCGACGGCCCGTCGGAGACGCCGTGCGGCCCCCACGCGACCAGTTCCAGCCAGCGGCCGTGCGCGGGCACCGTCACCGTGTACTCGCCGTGCGTGCCGCGCAGCGTCCAGCGCTGCCCAGGCGCGGCGGTCACTTGACCGCTCCGAGCGCCAGGCCGGAGACGAAGTGCCGCTGGAAGCGCAGGAAGACCGCGACGGTGGGGACCGCCGCGATGACCGTACCGGCGGCGATGACGTTCCAGGACGAGACGAACTGCCCCTGGAGGGCGAGCAACGCCGGGGTGACCGGCATGTTGTCGTCGGTACGCAGCACGGTGATCGCCCAGAGCAGGTCGTTGAAGATCCAGGTGAAGGAGAGCGCGCCGAGGGCGGCCAACGCGGGGCGGGTCAGTGGCAGCATCACCTTGGTGAAGATCTGCGCCGTGCCGGCGCCGTCGATCGTCGCCGCCTCCTGGATCTCGCCCGGCAGGTCCCGCATGAAGCCGTGCAGGACGAAGGTGTAGAAGCCGAGACCGAAGCCGACCTGTACGGCGATCAGCGCCCAGAGCGTGTCGTACAGACCGGTCAACTCGCTGAACTTGGCCACCGGGATGAGCAGGATCTGCGGTGGCAGCAGGTTGCCGGCGAGCATCAGCAGCAGGATGGTCCGCCGGCCGGGGATCCGGAAGCGACTCAGCGCGAACGCGGCCATCGCCGCCAGCCCCAGGCTCAACAGCACCGACGGAATGGTGACCAGCATGCTGTTGATCAGCGCGCGCAGCTCGCCGCCGTCGGTCCACGCCTGCCGGTAGGTGTCGAGGGTGAACGACCGGGGCAGGCTGCCCACTCCGTGCGCGGCGATGTCGTCGAACGATCGGGTGGACATCACCACGACCCAGATCACCGGCCCCAGCCAGAGCAGGGAGAGCAGGATCATGCCGGTGTGGAAGGCCCCGGTGCGGAGCTTGTTCATCACGCTTCCTCCCGGAACGCGCGGACCAGGTAACCGAGGATGACGGCCAGCGCGAGCACGAAGATCACGACGGCGATCGCGGAGGCGTAACCCAGCCGCAGGCTCTGGAACGCGGTCGAGTACATGTAGGTGCTGAGCAGCTCCGACGAGTGGTACGGCCCGCCCTTGGTCAGCGACCAGACGATGTCGAACGAGCGCAGCGAGTCGATCACGATGACCGAGAGCACCACGGCGTTGACCCCCTTGAGCTGGGGGATGGTGACGTGCCGCAGCCGCTGCCAGGAGTTGGCGCCGTCCATCCGGGCCGCCTCGTGCAGCGCCGGGTCGATCGCCTTCAGCCCGGCCAGGAACAGCACCATCACGTAGCCGATCTGCCGCCACAGTGCGGGCAGGATCACCGCGTACAGCGCGGTCTGCGGGTCGGCGAGCCAGGGCCGGATGAGCTGCTCCAGGCCGATGGCCCGCAGCAGCGTGTCGGCGATGCCGTCGGGCTGGTAGAAGACCCGCCAGACCAGCGCGGTCACCACCAGTGAGAAGACCACCGGGGTGAACAGCGCGGCCCGGTAGAAGCCGACTCCTCGTCGCTCCTTCTGCAGGACCAGTGCCATGCCGAAGCCGCCCAGCACGGAGAGGCCGCCGAAGAGGACCAGCCAGATGACCGTGTTGAGCAGCGCGCCCCGGAAGGTGGCGTCGCCGGCCAACTCGACGTAGTTGTCGGCGCCGACGAAGGCCGGCGACGACATCCCGTCCCAACGGGTGAGGGAGAACCAGAAGCCCTGGATCGCCGGCCAGAACACCCAGACGCTCTCGACCGCGAACGGCACGAGGACGAACGCCACCAGCAGCGGCGACAGTCGAGCCGACCGTCGCCGCCGCCGGGTGGGTGTGACCGAAGTCGTGGAGATCGTTGCGGTCACGTCAGCCCTTGAAGACCTTCTCGGCGCTGCTCTGCCACTCCCGCAGGATCGCGTCGATCTGGTCCGGCTTGTCCATGAACTTGGTCAGCGCGGTGTCCGCGGTCGGCTGGAGTGCGTCGCTCGAGTCGCGGTTGAAGAACTGGGTCAGCTCCTTGGCCTCGTCCAGCATCGCCTTGCCCTTGGCGACCAGCGGGGAGTCGGATGCCTTGGCCCTGGGGTTTGCCGGCAGCACGATGCCGGAGCTGGCCTTGACGTACGCCTCCTGCGCCTCGACCGAGGACAGGTAGGTGAGCAGGGCCTTGGTGCCGGTCGGGTTGGCGGTCTTGGCGCTCGCGAAGAAGCCGTCCGTCGGGGCCTCCTCGGCCAAGGGCACCGCCGGGTCGATGATCGGGAACCGGAAGAAGTCCAGGTCGCCGAGAGCGTCCTTGGGTGCCGCGTCGGCGAAGAACGTGCCGATCAGGAACATGCCCGTCTTGCCGGCCAGCAGCGCGGTGGTCGCCTCCTGGAACGGGTACGCCTTGCCCTTCGGGTCGAAGTAGGGCAGGGCCTCGCGCCAGCGGGTGAAGACCGCCTTGACCTTGGGATCGTCGAAGCGCTGCTTGCCGGCGAGCAGCTCGCGGTGGAACGGCGCGCCGTTGATCCGGATGTTGAGGTAGTCGAACCAGGCCGAGGCCACCCACGGGGTGTCGCCGAGGCCGATGCCGATCGGCGGGACGCCCTTGCTCTTCAGCGTCTCGCACAGGGCCAGGAACTCGGTCCAGTTCTTCGGCTCCTGCACGCCCCACTTCGCGAAGTTGGACTTGCGGTAGAAGAAGCCCCACCAGTAGTTGTTCATCGGCATGAAGATCTGCTTGCCGGCGGCATCGGTGGAGAGGGTGCGCAGCGACTGGGGGTAGTCGCCGAGCGACTTCCAGACGTCGGAGACGTCCAGCAGCAGGTCCTTGCTGGCGTAGTCGTTGGCGACCGAGCCCGCATACCAGGTGTAGAGGTCCGGCGGGTTGGCCGAGGTCAGGTACGTCGGCAGCTGGGTCCGGAAGGTCTCCGAGGCGATCGTGTTGAGGCTCGCCGTGCCCTTGCCCTGCGCGTTGAAGTTCGCGATCAGCTTCTCCATCGCCGCCTTGGCCTGCGGCGAGGAGAGGTTGGACTGGATGGTGACCGCGCCCGAGCCGTTGCTCGTCGTCGGTCCGCTGGCGGAGCTGGCGCACGCGCTGAGGAACGAGCTGGCGCCGAGTGCGCCCAGGCCGGCGAGCCCGAGGTGGCCAAGGAATCGCCGGCGACCGGGGTCGAAGTCGCTCACGAGGGGTGTCCTTCCTCTACGACACGTAGCGTCACGGCGCGATGTGTCGTCCATGTGAATGCTGTGACGAGAAGGTTGCATCGGCCGCCGCCGGCTGTCAAGATATCTTCGTAATTAATGATTAGACGACATCAAGGCGAGGGTCAGGTGGATCAGCCTATGCGCCGGCTCGAAGGCAAAAACGCGCTGGTCACTGGCGCGATGGGCGGGATCGGCGCTGCCACTGCCCGGCGACTCGCCGCGGAAGGGGCAGCGGTCGCGCTGCTCGACATATGCGACACGACCCCGCTGGCCGAGGAACTGACCGCCCGCGGCGATCGAGCACTGTCCGTAATGGGCGACGTCAGCGAGGAGGCCGACTGGATGGCCGCCGTCGCGGCCACACGGGCCAGCCTCGGGCCGGTCGACATCCTGGTCAGCACCGCGTACGCCGTGCAGGTCGCCCCGGCGCACGAGACCAGCCGGCAGTCCTGGGACCACCAACTCGGCGTCAGCCTCACCGGCTCCTTCCTCGGCGTTCGCGCCTGCCTGGACGACCTGCGGGCTCGCGCGGGCGCGGTGGTGCTGATCTCCTCGGTGCACGCGCTGGTCGGGTTGCCCGGCCGGCCCGCGTACGCCGCGGCCAAGGGCGGCCTGGTCGCGCTCGGCCGCCAGCTCGCCGTGGAGTACGGCCCACAGGTACGCGTCAACACCGTGCTGCCGGGGCCCATCCTCACCGGCGCCTGGGCCGACGTGTCCGAAGAGGACCGCCAGCGCAGCGTCGCGGAGACCGTGGCGAAACGCTTCGGCACCCCGGACGAGGTGGCCTCGACGGTCGCTTTCCTCGCCTCACCGGACGCCGCCTACATCACCGGCGCGAGCCTCGTGGTGGACGGTGGCTGGACAGCGGTGAAAGCCTCGGCCTGAGAGATCGATACCGACCAGCGAAAAGGCCAGGAGCATTGGCACAGTACGCACGCCGCGGCATCCACGGGCAGACCGTCGAAGCGATCGCCCGCCGCATCCTCACCGGTGAGATCGCCGCCGGCGCGACCCTGAACATCGTCGCGTTGCAGGAGGAGTTCGACGTCAGCCTGACCGCGCTGCGCGAGGCGCTGAAGGTCCTCTCCGCCAAGGGCATCGTCGACGCCCGGCAGAAACGCGGCACCTTCGTCCGGCCCCGTGCCGACTGGAACCTGCTCGACGGCGACGTGATCCGCTGGCAGTTCGCCGAGGGGCCCGACGAGCGCCTGCTCGAAAAACTGCACGAGGTACGCGCCATCATCGAGCCGGCCGCCGCCCGTCTGGCCGCCACCCGTGCGACCGAGGACGACCTGGCCGCCCTCGATCGGGCACTGGCCGAGATGGCCGAGGCCAACGGTGATCCCGCCGCCGCCGTCGCCGCCGACCTCGCCTTCCATCGCGCACTGCTCGCCGCCACCCACAACGAGCTGCTGGAGCGGATGGAGGTGGTGATGGAGACCGGGCTCGCCGAACGGGACCGGCTGGTGCACGGCGGTGCCCCACACGACGACCCCGTGCCCAGCCACCGTGCCGTCGTCGACGCGCTGCGCGGGCGGGACGAGACGGCGGCCGAGACCGCCATGCGGGAGTTGCTGAACAAGGCCGTCCGCGACGTCGAGAAGGCACGGGGACAGAGGGGCAGTCAGTGAAGATCGAGCGGATCGAGACCTTCCTCGTCGCACCACGGTGGTTGTTCTGCCGGGTGGAGACCGACGACGGGCTGGTCGGTTGGGGTGAACCGGTGGTGGAGGGGCGCGCCGAAGTGGTGCGCAGCGCGGTCGAGGTGCTCTCCGAGTACCTGATCGGCCAAGATCCACTCCGCATCGAGCAGCACTGGCAGGTGCTCACCAAGAGTGGCTTCTACCGGGGCGGCCCGATCCTCTCCAGCGCGGTCGCCGGGTTGGACCAGGCGCTCTGGGACATCGCCGGGCAGGCGTACGGGGCGCCGGTGCACGCGCTGCTCGGCGGACCCGTGCGCGACCGGGTGCGGGTTTACTCCTGGATCGGCGGGGACGAGCCCGACGAGGTGGCCGACGCCGCCGCCGCGCAGGTCGCCGCCGGTCTCACCGGCGTCAAGATGAACGCCTGCGGGCGGCTCTCCCCCATCCCCACCTCCGCCGAGGTGGACGCGGTGGTCGGCCGGGTCGCCGCCGCCCGGGAGGTGCTCGGCCCCGACCGGGACATCGCACTCGACTTCCACGGCCGGGCCGGGCTGGCCGCGGTACGCCGGATCCTGCCCGAGATCGCCCCCCTGCGCCCGTTCTTCGTGGAAGAACCGGTCCTGCCCGACCAGGCTCACCACCTGCGCGACATCGTCGCCAGCACGCCGATCCCGGTGGCCACCGGCGAGCGGCTCTACGGCCGCTCCGAGTTCCTCGGCCCGTTGCAGGCCGGGGTCACCGTGGTCCAGCCGGACCTGTCCCACGCCGGTGGGATCTCCGAGGTCCGCCGGATCGCCGCGCTGGCCGAGACGTACGGCGCGCTGCTCGCCCCGCACTGCCCGCTCGGCCCGATCTCCCTGGCGGCCAGCCTCCAGGTGGCCTTCGCGACGCCGAACTTCCTGATCCAGGAACAGAGCATCGGCATCCACTACAACGTTGGTTCCGAGCTGCTGGACTACGTGGTCGACCCGGAGCCGTTCCGGTTCGTCGACGGGCACATCGCCCGCTTCGACCGGCCCGGGTTGGGCATCACTGTGGACGAGGCCGCGGTCCGGAAGGCCGCGCGTACCCCACATGCCTGGCGTAACCCGGTCTGGCAGCACGCCGACGGGTCGTTCGCCGAATGGTGACCGGCGCGAAGCCGGTGTCACTGCGTGTGGCGTACGACGCGGCGCACGGCGGCCGGTGGACCAGCCTGCACGGCGGCGGCCGGGAGTGGCTCTGGCGCGGCCCGGAGCCCGGCCGGCACGAGGTACGCCCCGACGACGCGTTCATCGACGCCGGCGGGCTGGAGGAGTGCCTACCCACTGTGCGCGGACGACCCGACCATGGCGAGGTGTGGTCCCGGCCGTGGCGGACCGCTGGCCCGGACACCGCCGGCCCCGACACCCTGCTGATCGAGCGGCCGACGTTCACTCTCACTCGGCGGATTACCGACGAAGGCGGCGTGGTGGTGGCCGACTACCGACTGGCCGCCGACCCCGGTCACCGGTTCGTGTGGGCAGCGCACGCCCTGCTCGACCTCTCCCCCGCCGCGCGCCTCGACGCGCCCACCGGAACGCCGACCCGGCTGCACCCGGAGGCCGCCGCACTACTACCGCAGGGCACCTGGCCCACCGACGCCCCCTGGCTGACCGGGCCGTGGCCCGCTCCCGCAGGGCTGACGCTGGACACCCTCGGCCCGGACGACGGGACCGCGCTCGGCGCGGTGCTGCTCGACTGCCCCCGGGTCCAGGTGACCGACGGTGCAGACCGGCTGACCCTGGAGCTGGAGTGCGCTGACCAGCCCCGCAGCACCGCGCTCTGGCGCAACCTGGGCGGCTGGCCGGCCACCGCGCCGTACCGCAGCGTCGGTGTCGAACCGATGCTCGGTGCCGCCTTCGACCTGGCCGACGCCGGTCCGGCCGACGCGGCGGTCGTCCCGCCGACCGGTGAGGTCGCCTGGCGACTGACCATCTCCGCCCACCACATCCACTGAGGACACCCGCGATGAACCTGCTCGACGACCTGCGTACCCACCGGCTGTTGGCCATCGTGCGCGGCCCGGACCCGGCCGCCGCGTTGACCGCCGTGCTCACCCTGGCCGAGAGCGGCGTCGCGTTGGTCGAGGTCTCGCTGACCAGCGCCGACGCGCTCGGCATCATCCGACGCGCCCGGACCGCCCTCGGGCCGGACTTCGCCCTGGGCGCGGGCACCGTCCTCAGCGCCGAGGATGCCCGCGCGGCAGCCGACGCCGGCGCCGGTTTCCTGGTCACCCCGGCGCTCGCACCGAGCCTCGCCGAGGGCGGCCAGCTCGGGCTGCCGGTGCTCGCCGGGGCGCTCACCCCCACCGAGGTGGTGCAGGCCAACAGTGGCGGGGCCGCCGCGATCAAGCTCTTCCCGGCCTCCCTCGGCGGGCCCGACTACCTCGGCGCGCTGCGCGACCCGTTCCCGGGCACCGCGTTCGTGCCGGTCGGCGGGGTCGACGCGGAGGGTGCGCGGCGTTACCTCGACCGGGGAGCGGTCGCCGTCGGCGTCGGCTCCCCGCTGCTCGGTGACGCCGTCCGCGGCGGCGACCCGGCGGCGCTGCGCGAGCGCGCCGCCGCCTTCCTCGCGGCGGTACGACAGTGACCGACCTGCTCACGCTCGGCGAGACCATGGCGGCCTTTCGCACCACCGGCCCGCTGCGGCTGGGCGGCGCCGCCGGAATCTCCGTCGCCGGGTCCGAGTCGACGGTGGCGATCGGGCTGGCCCGGCTCGGCCACCGGGCCGCCTGGGTCGGAGTCACCGGCGCGGACGAGCCCGGGGAGCTGGTCCGCCGTACGCTGCGCGCCGAGAACGTCGACCTGACCTGGTCCCGGGTCGACGCGGCGGCCCCCACCGGGCTGATCCTCTTCGAGAGCCGGGTCGCCGACATCAACCGGGTCACCTACCACCGCGCCGGGTCGGCCGGTTCCCGGCTGTGCCCGGCCGACGTCACCCGGGCCTTCGACGCGCCCGGGCCACCGCCCCGGCTGCTGCACGTCACCGGCATCACCTGCGCGCTGGGCGTCGAGCCGTACCGGGCGGTGGTGGAGGCCGTGCGGCGCGCCCGCGCGGCGGACAGCACGGTCTGCCTGGACGTCAACCACCGGCAGCGGCTCTGGTCGGTCGCCGAGGCCGCCGCCGCGCTACGACCGCTGCTGCCCTCGATCGACCTGGTGGTCGCCTCCGACGACGAGTTGGCCGTGCTGACCGACGCGACCGACCCGGTCACGGCGCTACTCTCGGCCGGCGTGACCGAGGTCGTGGTCAAGCACGGTGCCGGCGGGGCGACCAGCCACAGCGCGACCGGCACGGTGCACCGTCCAGCCCGGACGGTGCCGGTGGTGGACACCGTAGGCGCCGGCGACGCCTTCGTGGCCGGGCTGCTCTCCGGCTGGCTCGATGGCGCCGACGCGCCGGCCCGGCTGGACCGGGCAGTCACCACCGGCGCGTTCGCGGTCGCCACCCGGGGCGACTGGGAGGGCCTGCCCGACCGGTCGGAGCTGTCCCTGCTCGACCACGGGCCCGGCGGTACGGTCCGCTGACGATCCCTTGGAGGAGCACCATGGAGCTGACCGAACCGACCGTCTGGAACAGCGACCGGCTTGAGCTGGGCGAAGGGCTGCGTTGGGTCGACGACCGGCTGGTCCTCGTCGACCTGCTGGTCGGGCGGCTGCTCGAGACCGACGGCGACGGGCCGGCCCCGCTGCGGGAGCTGCGCCGCCTCGATGTTCCGCTCGGCGCGATCGCCCCGGTGGCTGACCGGCCCGGCGACTGGCTGGCCGCCGCCGGGACCGGCGTCACCCTGCTGCCCGCCACCGGTGACCCTCGACCGGTCGCGGACCTGGTCGGCGGCGAGCCCGAGCCGACCCGGATGAACGACGCGGTCGCCGACCCGCACGGCCGTTTCTGGGCCGGCAGCATGACGTACGCCGGTGTGCCCGGCGGGGGCACGCTGTACCGGCTGGCCCCGGGCGTGGCACCGGTGCCGGCGGTGACCGGGCTGACCATCCCGAACGGGCCGGCGTTCGACGCCACCGGCACCACCATGTACCTGGCCGACTCGCCGCGCGGTGAGGTCGACCGGTTCACCGTCGACCCGGGCACCGGTGACCTGCACGGACGGGAGCCGTTCCTGCGGCTGGCCGCCTCCGACGGCGGCCCGGACGGGATGACGGTCGACGCGGCGGGCCACCTCTGGGTCGCGCTGTGGGGCGGCTCCGCGGTCCGCCGCTACCGGCCGGACGGCACCCTCGACCGGGAGATCCGACTACCGGCGAAACAGCCGGCCGGCATCTGCCTTGGTGGCCCCGACCTGCGCCGGCTCTTCATCGGCACCGCCCGCCTGGGGCTGACTGCGGTAGGGCGGATGGACGGCGCGCTGCTCGCGGTCGACGTCGAAGTTCCCGGGCTGCCCACCGCGTACGCCGCCGCACCCACCGCCGACTGACGCACCTGCGGCCGGTGGGCGAGGCTGGCCGCTTGAGCCAGCCGAGGCTGCTCGACGTTCGCGGCGCCCACCATGAAGCGGCGATGCCAGGCATACCGGATGCCACGGTGGGAATAGCGACATCGACGGCCCCGTCGGTGCGGGCCCGGACCGGCAGGGGCATGACGATGAGAGCAGCGGGGCGGGCGTCATGAACGGGCCGGTGGGCGACGAACCGGTTGGCGAACTGGAGCTGGTGCACACCTTCACCGGCCCGATGCCGACCGGGGTGAGCGTCTCGCACCGGGGCAGGATCTTCGTCAACTTCCCGAAGTGGGGCGACGAGGTGCCGGCCACCGTCGTCGAGCTGCGCGACGGCCGGGAGGTTCCCTACCCCGACCAGCCGTGGAACGACCCGTCCGGCGACGACGACGCGGGCGCGTTCGTGTCGGTGCAGAGCATCGTGGTCGACCCGGCCGATCGGCTCTGGGTGCTGGACACCGGCAGCCCGATGTTCCAGCCGACGAAGCCGGGCGGCCCGAAGTTGGTCCGGGTCGACCTGGACACCGACACGGTGGCCCAGGTGATCACCTTCCCGGAGGAGGTGGCGCTGCCGACGACGTACCTCAACGACGTCCGCTTCGACCTGCGACGGGGCGAGGCGGGGGTCGCGTACATCACCGACTCGGCGTCCTCCGGGCCGAACGGGATCATCGTCGTGGACCTGGCCAGCGGGGCCTCCTGGCGGCGGCTGCACGACCACCCGTCCACGAAGGCGGAGCCGCTGACGACGTTCCGGCCGGTGGTAGAGGGCCGGCCGTTCCTCGAACGGCCGGCGGACGGGCCGCCGAAGCCGGTCACCATGGGCGCCGACGGCATCGCCATCTCGGCCGACGGCACCCGGTTGCACTACTGCCCGCTGGCGTCCCGGCGCTGGTACAGCGTGTCCACCGAGGCGCTGGCCGACCCGGGCGTCACCCAGGAGGCCGTCGCGTCGACCGTGGTCGACGAGGGCGACAAGGGCACCGCGTCAGACGGGTTGGAGAGCGACGACGCGGGGCGGTTCTACCTCACCTCGTACGAGCACAACGCGGTCCTGCGCCGGCTGCCGGACGGCGAGTACGAGACCCTGGTCCACGACCCACGACTGCTCTGGCCGGACACCATGTCGGTGTCGACCGACGGGCACCTCTACGTCACGGCCAACCAACTGCACCGACAGGCGCAGTACCAGCGGGGCCAGGACCTGCGGCGTCGGCCGTACGCGCTGTTCCGCACCCGCATCGACGCCGGCCCGGTGCTGCTGCGCCGCTGATCGCCGCGCCGAACCGTCGCCCGCTGACCGTCAGGTGGTCGGCAGCGTGCGATCCAGCAGGTCGAACAGGGCGGCCCAGTGTCGTTCGGTGGCCTGCTCGTCGTAGACCGGGGTGTCGGCCATGGTGAAGCCGTGGTGCGCGCCCTCGTACAGCTCCGAGCCATAGCGGACACCGGCGGCGGTGAGCGCCTTCTCCAGCGTGGCGATCTGCTCGGGCGTCATCGACTGGTCCTGGTCGGCGTGCCCGAAGTACACCTCACCGGTGATCGAGCCGACGCCCAGGTGCGGGCTGTCCGGCGCGTCGGTGACGAACCGGCCGCCGTGGAAGCTGGCGATCGCGGCGATCCGGTCCGGGTACGCCTCGATGGCCCGCAGGGCGTTCGTGCCGCCCATGCAGTAACCGGTGATCGCGACCGGGCCCGGCCGTACGTCGTCCCGAGCGGCCAGGAAGTCGAGGTACGCGGCGGTGTCCCGGCTGATCACGTCGGGGGTCAACGCGCCGACCAGCGGCATGATCTTCTCGAAGAGCGCGGCGCGCTGGTCGGCCTCGCCGATGCGGGACAGGTCGAACAGCGGTGCCCGGCCGGCCCGGTAGAACAGGTGGGGCGTCAGCACCAGGTAGCCCCGGGCGGCGATCCGTTCCGCCATCTCCACCAGGCGCGGGCGGGGACCGAAGGCGTCCATGAAAAGCAGCACCGCCGGGAACGGGACGTCGCCGTCGGGCCGGGTGAGGGACGCGTCCGCGACCCCGTCGCCGGTCGGGATGTCCACCGTCGTCGTCTGCACCGGAGCCTCCTCGTACGAGAGTTGATCGTCAGGAACGCTACTCGCCACGCAGCCGGCCCGGTTCGGGACCCGGCCCGAGCCGGGGACCGTCGATCCCTGGATAAGACCACCCTGGGTGATGGTCGGCGACCGACCCAGGCTTGCCCATGACCGATGAAGGAAACCGTCGACCTGGGGGTTGTTGTGCTCGACCTGACCGTTCCGGACCTGACTGGAAAGCTCGCCGTGGTGACCGGCGGCAGCGACGGCCTGGGCCTCGGCCTGGCCGCGCGGCTGGCGCGAGCCGGCGCCGAGGTGGTGCTGCCGGTCCGCAATCCGGCCAAGGGCGCCGCCGCGCTGGATGCCGTGCGGGCCGCCGCGCCGGGCGCCGTCGTGTCGACCCGGGAGCTGGACCTCGCCTCGCTGGACTCGGTGGCCGCGCTGGCCGACACGCTGCTCGGCGAGGGCCGACCGATCCACCTCATGATCAATAACGCGGGCGTGATGACACCCCCCACCCGGCACACCACGGCCGAGGGCTTCGAGCTCCAACTCGGCACCAACCACCTCGGCCATTTCGCGCTGAACGGGCGGCTCCTACCGCTGCTCCGGGCCGGGCGAGCCCGGGTCACCACCATGTCGAGCAGCGCCGCCCGCTCCGGCCGACTCGACTGGGACGACCTGCAGAGCACCCGCCGGTACGCGGCGATCCGCTCGTACAACGCCTCCAAGCTGGCCACCCTGCACTTCGGGCTGGAACTCGACCGGCGCAGTCGAGCCGGCGACTGGGGCATCGTCAGCAACGTCGCCCACCCGGGCACGACCATGACGAACCTCTACGCGTCCGGTCCCAACCTGGGCCGCAGCCGGCCCTCGCTGCACCACTCGGTGATGAATCGGCTGGCCCGCTGGGGCATCCTGGTGCACTCGGTGGACGCCGGGCTGCTTCCCGCCCTGTACGCGGCCACCAGCCCACAGGCGCAGGGCGGCCGGTTCTACGGCCCGGACGGTTGGGGGCAGTTCACCGGCGCGCCGACCGAGTTGGCCCTCTATCGCTCGGCGCGCGGCACGGGTGACGCCGCCCGCCTCTGGACCGTCTCCGAGCGGCTGGTGGGCGTCGAGTTCCCCGGCAACTGACCGGGGCACGCGCCGCGTGAACGCGGCGTCAAGAATGGGCGGTGGCCCGTCGAAACGGCGTATCGACGGGTGCACCGCCGCCTCCGGCTGGTGACGATGGGTCCATGAGTCCTTGGCGGATGACACGCTGGGAACGCGGAAATCTGCCACCCGGCGCCGACACAGACAGCAGCCCCGGCGAGCCCGCGACCAGCGCCGACGAGCCCGAACGCCGACACGAGGCGCTGGTCAGCGTCCGGCTCGGCCCGTCCGCGCCCGGCAGTCAGCTGGTGGAGTACCTCCGGCACGAGCCGTGCGCCGTCGCCGCGTGGTGGATCGCGGCCGACGTCGACGCCGTGGTGCGGCTCTCCGCCGACAGCATGACCGTGCTGCACCGCGCCGTGGCCGACCTGCGCCGCCGCGCCGGAGTGGAAGTGGCGGTGGCCAACTACGTCCTCCGGGCGCTCGACCTGACCACACCGGGACGCGCGCGGTTCAGCCGATGACCGCCGCTTCCACAGCACAGCCGATGACCGACCCGCTGTTGGTGGCACCGCCGCTCGATCCGAGCGTCGGTGACCGGGCCGCGCCGACGGTGCCGGCCCAGGTCCCGGCCGCACTGCTCGGCCCGAGGTCCGCGGTCGGGTCGGTTCCGGTCGGCACCGGATCGGGCGCCGGTCAGGGGCGGTAGCGGTAGCCCATGCCCGGCTCGGTGATGAGATGCCGGGGTCGGGCCGGGTCGTCCTCCAGCTTGCGCCGCAGTTGGGCCAGGTACTGCCGCAGGTAGTTCGTCTCGTTCTGGTATTCCGGCCCCCACACGTCCTGCAGGAGCTGACGCTGACTGACCAGCTTGCCGGGGTGGCGCAGCAGCTTCTCCAGCACGCTCCACTGGGTGGGGGTCAGCTTGACCTCAGTGCCGTCGTCCCGCAGCACGCTGTGGTCGGCCAGGTCGACGGTGTGCTGACCGATCCGCAGTGCCGGCATTGCCTCGCTGGACGCGCCGAGGCGGCGGGTCACGGCGCGGATGCGGGCCAGCAGTTCCTCCACCCCGAACGGCTTGGTGACGTAGTCGTCCGCACCGGCGTCGAGCGCGGCGACCTTGTCCTCGCTGCCGGTCCGGCCGGAGAGCACGATGATCGGCACGGCGGTCCACCCGCGTAGGCCTCGGATCACCTCCACCCCGTCGATGTCGGGCAGGCCGAGGTCGAGCACCACCAGGTCGGGCGGGTGGCTGGCGGCGGCCTTCAACGCGGCGGCACCGGTGCCGGCGACGTCCACGTCGTACCGGCGGGCACGCAGGTTGATCCGCAGGGCACGCAGGATCTGCGGTTCGTCGTCGACGACCAGGATGCGGGTCATTCCTGCGGCCCCTCCGAGCTGGTCTGCACGGCGGCCGGCAGCCGCAGCACCAGGGTGAGCCCACCGCCGGGAGTGGTCTCGGGGGTGATGCTGCCACCCATCGCCTCGGCCAACCCCCGGGACAGGGCAAGGCCGAGACCGACACCGGTCTGGTTGTCCCGGTCGCCGAGGCGTTGGAACGGCAGGAAGACGTGCTCCCACTGGTCCTCCGGGATGCCCGGCCCTCGGTCGATCACCCGCAGCTCGACCTGGCCGGCGTGCGCGCTCGCGGTGATCGTGGGTGGCTGGTCGGGCGGGCTGTAGCGCAGCGCGTTGGCGACGATGTTGACCAGCACCCGTTCCAGCAGGCCCGGGTCAGCGGTGGCCGCCGGCAGGTCGGCCGGGATGTCCGTGCCGACGGTCGCGGCCGCCGGGCCAAGTTCGTCCAATGCCAGGGGTACGGCGTCCTCCAAGCCGATCGCCGTCGCCGTGATGCCGAGGACGCCGGCCTGGAGTCGGCTCATGTCCAGGAGGTTCGCGACCAGCCGGGCGAGGCGGTCCAGCGACTCCTCGGCAGTTTCCAGCAGCTCCTCGCGGTCCTGCTCGTCGAACTCGATGTCGTGGCTTCGCAGGCTGGTCACGGCCGCCTTCGCCGACGCCAGTGGCGTACGCAGGTCGTGGCTGACGGCGGCGAGCAGCGCGGTCCGCATCCGGTCCGCCGCGGCGAGGGGCCGTGCGGTGGCCGCCTCCTCGGCGAGCCGCTCCTGGCGCAGCGCGACGGCGGCCTGGGCGGCGAACGCCTCGACGATTCGCCGGTCGGCGGCCTCCAGTCGCCGGCCGGCGAGCACGACGGTGATCCGGTCGTCGACCGGTACCGCCGTCTCACCGCCGTCGGGCGTGCAGGCCGGCTGCTCGCCGACGCTGGCCACGACACACCAGGCGTGCTCCTCGCGGGCCCGCTCGGGGCGCCCGCTGGCGTCCTCGGCCAGCTCCAGCACGCTCACGGCGCGCAGCCCGAAGGTCTCCCGGAGCTGGTCCAGCAGTGCGGGCAGTGGGCGTTCGCCACGCAACACGCCACCGGCGACGGCGGCGAGAGTCTGCGCGTCGGCGGCGGCGCGAGCGGCCTCTCGCGTACGCCGGGCGGCCACGTCGACGACCCAGCTCACCGCCAACGCCACACCGACGAACACAGCCAGGGCGAGCAGATTGTCCGCCTCGGCGATGGTCAACGTGCGGTAGGGCGGGGTGAAGAACCAGTTGAGCAGCAGCGATCCGCCGAGCGCGGCGACCAGGGCCGGCCACACCCCGCCGACCAGCGCGACTCCGACGACCCCGGCGAGGAACAGCAGGATGTCGTTGGTCAGCGTCAGGTCGGGCAGGGTCTTCAGCAGCAGGGTGAGCAGGGGTACGCCCAGCACCGCCAGGGCGAAGCCGAGCAGCCGCCGACGCCGGGACAACGCCGCCGGCACGGCCGCCGCCCGGCGGCCCTTGCCGGCCTGCTTGTGGGTCACCAGGTGCACGTCGATCGAGCCGGAGAGCGCGGTGGTGGTCACCCCGACACCTCGGGCGAACATCTGCGCGAAGCGGCCCCGTCGGCTGGCGCCGAGGACCAACTGGGTGGCGTTCACGCCCTGCGCGAAGTCCAGCAGTGCGGCCGGCACGTCGGTGCCGAGCACCTGGTGGTACGTGCCACCCAGGCTCTCCACCAGCACCCGCTGGCGGGCCAGTTGGGCCGGGTCGGCGCCGGCCAGCCCGTCGCTGCGGCCGACGTGCACGGCGAGCAGGTCGGCGCCCTTGCTGCGGGCCGCGACCCGGGCCGCCCGGCGGATCAGCGTCTCGCCCTCCGGGCCGCCGGTCAACGCCACCACGACCCGCTCCCGGGCCTCCCAGGTGGCGGCGATGCCCTGCTGGCTGCGGTACCGGTCGAGCTGCTCGTCGACCTTGTCGGCCAGCCACAGCAGCGCCAGCTCACGCAGTGCGGTGAGGTTGCCGACCCGGAAGTAGTTGCCCAGCGCGGCATCGATCTTGTCGGGGCGGTAGATGTTGCCGTGCGCCATCCGCCGGCGCAGCGCCTCGGGGGTCATGTCGACCAGCTCGACCTGCTCGGCGGCACGGACGATCTCGTCCGGCACCGTCTCCCGCTGGGTGGTGCCGGTGATCTGCGCGACGACGTCGTTGACCGATTCCAGGTGCTGCACGTTGACCGTGGACAGCACGTCGATCCCCGCGTCGAGCAGCTCCTGGATGTCCTGCCAGCGCTTGTCGTGCCGGGAACCGGGCACGTTGCTGTGCGCCAACTCGTCGACCACCGCGATCTCCGGCCGGCGGGCCAGCACCGCGTCCAGGTCCATCTCGGTGAACTCGGCGCCGCGGTAGGTCATCGTGCGACGCGGGACCTGCTCCAGGTCGCCGAGCATGTCGGCGGTGTGCTGGCGGCCGTGGGTCTCGACGAAGCCGATCACCACGTCGGTGCCGCGCGCGGCACGCCGCTGGGCCTCCTCCAACATGGCGTACGTCTTTCCGACGCCGGGGGCGGCCCCGAGATAGATGCGCAGTTCTCCGCGTGGCACGCAAACCATCCTTCCTGGTCAGGGTCGCCGATGCGGGAACCGGGCGAGGCCGCCCTCGTGGAACGGCCTCGCCCGGTGTCGTGCCCAATGCCTGCTCAGCGCGCCGGGAACTGCTTGTCGAGGGCGATGTTCAGCTCCAGCACGCTGACTCCCGGCTCGCCCATGAAGCCGAGCCCTCGTCCGTCGGTGTGCTCCTTGACCAGCTTGCGGACCGCCGCCGGGTCCGCACCGCGTTCCCGCGCGATCCGGTTGACCTGCAACTCGGCGTACGCCGGGCTGATCTGCGGGTCGAGGCCGCTGGCGCTGGCGGTGACCGCGTCTGCGGGCACGGCCGGGTCGGCGGGCGCGTTGCCGCGGATCGGGGTGACCACCCCGCCGGCCGCCACGTAGTCCTCGCCGGGCTGGGCCAGCTCCACCGGCACCCCCTCGTAGGAGGACACGAACGGGGCGGCCGGGGCGGCCTGGTTGACGCTGACCACCCGGGTGACCGGGCCGGTCAGCCCGTCGGCGCGGAAGACCGCGAGCACGGCACCCACCCCGTCGTCGGTGCAGAAGGGGCGCTGGCCGTCGACGCCGTTGAGCTCGCCGACCTCCCTGCTGCGCCCGCACACCTGGGTGAGCAGGCTCTCGCTGGACTCCTCCGGGTCGGTGGCGATGGTGTCGACCACGCTCTCCGGGCCCAGGTTGCTGGCCGAGGTGGAGGTCGGGTCGTAGCCGTCCCCAGCAGCGGACGGGCGGGACTGGAAGTAGCGCGGGACGGGGTTGCCGTCCGCGTCGGTGAAGGACTGGCCGATCAGCGAGCTGCCGATCGTCGTCCCACCCGAGGAGATCAGCGAGCCGTCGGTCTTGTGGTTGAGGCCGGGTAGCTGGCCGACCGCGACCAGGGCCAGTGGGTAGACCAGGCCGAGCAGCACCGTGAAGACGAGCACGGCACGCAGGGCGGCGAGGTGTTGGGCGATCCAGGTGGGTAGGCGCATCACGAAATCCCCGGGATGAACTGGATGAGCAGGTCGATGAGCTTGATCCCGATGAACGGCACGATGATGCCGCCCAGCCCGTACACCAGGAGGTTCCGGCTGAGCAGCTTCGACGCGGCGGCCGGCCGGTACCGCACACCGCGCAGGGCGAGCGGGATCAGCGCGATGATCACCAGGGCGTTGAAGATGACCGCGGACAGGATCGCCGACTCCGGGCTGGACAGCCGCATGATGTTCAGCGCGTCCAGGCTCGGGTAGAGGCCGGCGAACATGGCCGGGATGATCGCGAAATACTTCGCGATGTCGTTGGCGATGCTGAAGGTGGTCAGCGCGCCACGGGTGATCAGCAACTGCTTGCCGATCTCCACGATCTCGATCAGTTTGGTCGGGTCGGAGTCGAGGTCGACCATGTTGCCGGCCTCCTTGGCGGCCGACGTACCGGTGTTCATCGCGACCCCGACGTCGGCCTGAGCGAGCGCCGGCGCGTCGTTGGTGCCGTCGCCGGTCATCGCGACCAGCCGGCCACCCTCCTGCTCCCGCTTGATCAGCGCGAGCTTGTCCTCCGGTGTCGCCTCGGCCAGGAAGTCGTCCACCCCGGCCTCGTCGGCGATGGCCTTCGCGGTACGCGGGTTGTCACCAGTGATCATCACGGTCCGGATGCCCATCCGGCGCATCTCGTCGAACCGCTCCCGCATGCCGGACTTGACGACGTCCTTGAGGTGGATGACGCCCAGCGCGCGGGCGGGCTCTCCGTCGACGTGCTCGGCGACGACCAGTGGGGTGCCGCCGGTGCCACTGATGGCGTCCACGATCTCGCCGACCTGCTCGGTCGGATGCCCGCCGTTCTCGCGGACCCACTTCATCACCGCCGCGGCGGCGCCCTTACGGACCCGGCGGGCCGTCTCGACCGCCCCGCCGTCCACGCTGGTGTCCGGCGTCATGTCGACGCCGCTCATCCGCGTCTGCGCGGTGAACGGCACGAAGGTGGCGTGCGGCATCACGCCGGGCTCGCGCTCCCGCAGCCCGAACTCGTTCTTCGCCAGCACCACCACCGAGCGACCCTCGGGGGTCTCGTCGGCCAGGCTGGACAGTTGCGCGGCGTCGGCCAGGGCCGCGGCGGTCACCCCTTCGACGGGTACGAACTCGGCGGCCTGCCGGTTGCCCAGCGTGATGGTGCCGGTCTTGTCCAGCAGCAGGGTGTTGACGTCGCCGGCCGCCTCGACGGCCCGGCCGCTCATGGCGAGCACGTTGCGCTGGACGAGGCGGTCCATGCCGGCGATACCGATGGCGGAGAGCAGCGCGCCGATGGTGGTGGGGATCAGGCAGACCAGCAGCGAGATCAACACCACCCCGGTGACACCGGAGTCGGTGATCGCGCCGCTGTCCGGTGCGGCCGCCTGGTACGCCTTGGAGAAGATGGCCAGCGGTTGGAGGGTGACCACGGCCAGCAGGAAGATGATCGTGAGCGCGGCGAGCAGGATGTTCAACGCGATCTCGTTCGGCGTCTTCTGCCGGTTGGCCCCCTCGACCAGGGCGATCATCCGGTCGATGAAGCTCTCCCCCGGCTTCTGGGTGATCTTCACGATGATCTGGTCGGAGAGCACCTTGGTGCCGCCGGTGACCGCGCTGCGGTCGCCGCCGGACTCCCGGATGACCGGGGCCGACTCGCCGGTGATGGCCGACTCGTCGACGCTGGCGATGCCCTCGACGATGTCACCGTCACCGGGGATGGTGCCGCCCGCCTCGACGAGCACGACGTCGCCCTGACGCAGCTCCGACGCGGGCACCGCCTCATCCCGGTAGGGGTTGGCCCGTGCGCCGGGCTTCCAGTCGATCAGCCGGGTGGCGATGGTGTCCTGCTTGGCCTGCCGCAACGCGGCGGCCTGGGCCTTGCCCCGGCCCTCCGCGACCGCCTCGGCCAGGTTGGCGAAGAGCACGGTCAGCCAGAGCCAGACGCTGATCGCCCAGGCGAACACCGACGGTTCGGTCACCGCCAGGACGGTGGTGAAGGCCGCGCCGACCTCCACGATCAGCATCACCGGGTTGCGCCACAGTGTGGTCGGATTGAGCTTTCGCGCGGCGTCCGGCAGGGACCGGATCAACTGCTTGGGGTCGAGCAGGCCCCCGCCGACCCGGTTGCCCTGGGTGGCCGGGGTGCCGGGGAGCTGCTCTGTTGGGGCGGACGTGACGGACATGTCCTCGTTCCTCATGATGGTCAGAGCCCTTCTGCCAGCGGGCCGAGCGCGAGCGCGGGCAGGAAGGTCAGCGCGACGAGGACCACGGTGACGCCGACGACCATGCCGATGAACAGCGGTCGGTGGGTCGGCAGGGTGCCCTCGGACGCGGGGGTGGGTGCCTGGCGGGCCAGCGAGCCGGCCAACGCGAGCACGAAGATGAGCGGCAGGAACCGGCCCAGCAGCATGCACAACCCGAGCGCGGTGTCCCACCAGGTGGTGTTGACCGTGATGCCGCCGAAGGCGGAGCCGTTGTTGTTGCTGGCCGAGGTGAACGCGTACAGCACCTCGGAGAGGCCGTGCGGGCCGACGTTGAGCGCGGTGGAGTTGTTGCCGGTGGCGAACGCTGCCGCCGTACCGGACAGCACCAGGATCGGCGTGATCAGGAAGTACAGCGAGGCAAACTTGATCTCCCGCGAGCCGATCTTCTTGCCCAGGTACTCCGGAGTGCGGCCCACCATCAGGCCAGCCACGAAGACCGTGATCAGCGCGAGGATGAGCAGGCCGTACAGCCCGGAACCGGTGCCGCCCGGCGCGACCTCACCGAGCATCATGTTGACCATGGTCATCATGCCGCCGAGCGAGGTGAACGAGTCGTGGAACGAGTTCACCGCACCGGTCGAGGTCAACGTGGTGGCGGCGGCGAAAGTGGCCGAGTTCGACACGTCGAACCGCACCTCCTTGCCCTCCATCGCCGCGCCGACCGCCTGCGGCACCGTGCCGTGGCCGGTCAGCTCGAAGATGTTGGTGATGGCGACGCTGGCGAACGCGAGGATGCCCATCACCGCCGCGATGGCGTAGCCCTGACGGTTCTGCCCAACCATCCGACCGAAGACCCGGGGCAGGCTGAACGGGATCAGCAGGATCAGGAAGATCTGCAGCCAGTTCGTCCAGGTGGTCGGGTTCTCGAACGGGTGGGCGCTGTTGACGTTGTAGAAGCCGCCGCCGTTGGTGCCCAGCACCTTGATCACTTCCTGGCTGGCGACCGGACCACCGGTGATGGTCTGGGTGCCGCCGGTCAGCGTCGTGACGTCGGTGCCGCCGGACAGGTTCTGCACCGCCCCGCCGATCATCAGCGCGATGGCGCCGAGCACCGCGATCGGCAGCAGGATCCGCAGCGTGATCCGGGTCAGGTCGACCCAGAAGTTGCCGAGCTGCCCGGTGCGGCTACGGGCGAACCCGCGTACCAGCGCCACCGCCACCGCGATGCCGACCGCCGCCGACACGAAGTTCTGCACAGCCAGACCGGCCATCTGCACCAGGTGACCCATCGTCGACTCACCCGAGTACGACTGCCAGTTGGTGTTGGTCACGAACGACACGGCGGTGTTCCACGCGCCGTGCGGCACCACCGGGTCGAAACCCAGCGACAGCCACAGGTGGTTCTGCACCCGCTGGAACAGATACAGGAACAGGAGCGAGATCGCGGAGAACGCCAGCACGCTGCGGGCGTACACACCCCAGGTCTGCTCGGCCGCCGGGTTGACCCCGATCAGACGGAAGATTCCCCGCTCGACCCGCGACTGCCTCGTGCCGGAGACCGCCCGGAACATATAGTCGCCGAACGGCTTGTAGACGGCCACCAGGGCCGCCACCAGCGTCAGCACGAAGATGACGCCCGCTGTTGTCATGGTCATCAGAAGCGCTCCGGAAACAACAGGGCGAACACCAGGAACGCGCCCAGGACGATCGCGAGCACCAAACCGACGGCATTGACCGCGTTCACAGCTTCTCCACCGCCCGGACCACCAGGGCGAGCACTGCGAACAGCGCCACCGTCAGGACCACGAACACCACGTCAGACACGCTGACTCCTCAGACCGGAAAGGTTCGTCGCGACCGCCTCCCGGTCGCGCCGGGCAATCAAAGCCCCACCAACCGCCTGACGGCAGGGCTCATAACGCGACCGTGACGAGGCCGAACCTTTTCTTGACGTGGTTTTCACACCCGCCGCCCGAACAGGTGAAATGCGGCACAACCAAGCCAGGCAATCACCCTCGGCCAACGGGCCACCCCGCCGGCCCCACCCTGTGCCGCGCCGCCCCCGCCCCGCCCCGCCGCCACCCTCGGCGCAGAGACCGCCCGGCGCGCCGGGACGCGCCCGCCCACCCTCGTCGATCTAGGGCGAATCGCTGTTCGAGGAGATCAACTCACGACGATCTGCCCTAGATCGACGCGGCGGCAGAAAGGCGAACGCCGGCACGAGCGGGATCTCGATGAGCCGGACCCCGAAGGACTGCCGCCCGATGACGAAATTCAGCATCGGCAGGC
>NZ_JBEXGR010000041.1:0-25285 GCF_040607415.1 Micromonospora sp. NPDC005291 | reverse complement strand
CCGCCCTCTCGTCGGCTGTGGTGGTGCGGGTGGGTTACCGCCGTGGGGGGGGGGGGGCCGGGCCCGCCGCCGACGACCAGTCAGATCTTGGCGACCTGGTTGAAGTTGAGCTCCACCGGCGTCTCGCGACCGAAGATCGACACCAGCACCTTGAGCTTCTGCTGGTCGGCGTTGATCTCGCTGATCGTGGCCGGCAGCGACGCGAACGCGCCGTCGGTGACGGTGACCGAGTCGCCCACCTCGAAGTCGAGGACCTTGATCTCCGGCTTCAACTTCTTCTGCTCAGTCTCGACTGCCGGCGCCAACCACTTCAGCACCTCGTCAAGGGAGAGCGGGGCGGGCCGGTCGGCCCGGTCGGTCGCGCCGACGAAGCCGGTCACGCCCGGGGTGTTACGGACACACGAGTAGGACTCGGCGGTCAGCTCCATCCGGACCAGGATGTAGCCCGGGAAGACCTTGGCCTGGATCTGGGAACGCTTGCCGTTCTTGACCTCGATCTCTTCCCGGGTCGGCACCTCGACCTGGTAGATGAAGTCTTCCATGTCGAGGCTCGTGATCCGGGTCTCGAGGTTCGTCTTGACCTTGTTCTCGTATCCGGCGTACGAGTGCACCACGTACCAGTCACCCGGCGCGTAGCGCAGCTTCTGCCTCAGCTCGGCGACCGGGTCGTACTCCTCGTCCGGCGCGGGCTCAGTCGTTGGGAACTCCGGCTCGCTGGCGGCCTCAACCGACTCGTCACCAGCCGCCGTCGCGACCGTGGACTGCTCGTCCACCGGTCCGGCGGTCTCGTCGTACTCAGGCACGCTCGCTCACTTCCGTCACTATCGGCTGGAGGCAGCCGGTCAGTCCGAGTTGCCGAAGACAAACAGCACGGCCTTGGCGAAGCCGTAATCCAGCACACCCACGATCGTCAGCATCACCGCGACGAACGTCACCACCACGGCGGTGTAGGTCAGCAACTCCTTGCGGGTCGGCCAGATGACCTTACGCAGTTCGGCCACAACCTCGCGGAAGAACCGGGCGATGCGGCCGAACACGCCCACCCGACCGGTTTCCGACCGGGTCGTGGGCCGGCTGTCCGCAGACTCCGCCCGGGCACGCGACCGCGTCGCGGTGCCTCCCCGGGAGACCGGCTCGTCCGCGCTGGTGGCGTCGTCGTCAGCTACGTCGTCGACGACCTCGTCGTCCAGACGATCGTCGCCGGCGTCCTCGTCGCCGCGCCGCTTGTTGTCGGCCACTTCGCCCTCCGTCGCGGAATCTCGGGTCGCACGCCGAGCGGCGTACGCAGCGCTGGTCACGCCGGCCGGGCCCAACCGTCCCGCGACGGGCCGCGGCCGGTGGATCATCCGGAGGGGCCCGATTGCCTCGGAACCACCCCGCCGATGCCACCACCACGGGCCGGACGCCGCCATGCTGGCGGCGCGACCCACGGGAACGGTCAGGCCTGAGGCGCAGGGGTGACAGGACTTGAACCTGCAGCCTGCGGTTTTGGAGACCGCTGCTCTGCCAATTGAGCTACACCCCTATGCGGCAACACTCGCCCCACGCGGTCACAGACGACCGAGCAGGGGTCACTTGCCCCACGGCGGACCAGTGTACGGGTACCCGCCCGACTTTCCCAACCGGTCTCTCCGCCACGCGTGGCGGGCTCGGTTCAACGTGCCGTCCGGATGGTCGCCCGGGCCTGCGCGAGCACCTTCTCGCCCAAGCAGGTGGCCGTCACGTCGAGTCGGGTGAGGCCGTCCTCGGTCACCTCACGAACCTTCGCGGTGACCTCGATCTCGGTCCCCTGGTCGTCGTCCGGGACCACCACCGGCCGGGTGAAGCGGACGCCGTAGTCGACCACCGCGTCGGGCGCCCCGGCCCACTCGGTGACCGCCCGGCCGACCAGCGCCATGGTGAACATGCCATGGGCGATCACTCCGGGCAGACCCACCTTGGTGGCGACCCGGTCGCTCCAGTGGATCGGGTTGAAGTCGCCCGAGGCGCCGGCGTAGCGGACCAGGTCCGCGCGGGTTACCTGGAACGTCTTGGCTGGCAACTCCATGTCAGGCCTCCCCGCGTACGACGATCTTGGACCAGACGGCGACCACCGGTTCCCCGCCGACGGTGCTCACGTCGGTGCGTGTGGTCAGGAAGCCGTGCCCGCCCCGGGTGCTGACGTCCTCGATGGTGTTGGTGCAGACCAGCTCGTCGCCAGCGACCACCGGCCGGGTGTACGCGAACCGCTGGTCGCCGTGCACCACGCGGCTGTAGTCGACGCCCAGGACCGGGTCCTCGATGATCTGCTGGCTCGCGGCCATCGTGAGGATCACCGGGAAGGTCGGCGGGGCCACCACGTCGGGGTGGCCCAGCGCCTGCGCGGCCGCCGGGTCGTGATGGGCCGGGTCGGTGGCGCCGATGGCGCTGGCGAACTCACGGATCTTTTCTCGGCCCACCTGGTAGGGGGCGGTCGGCGGATAGGTCCGGCCGACGAAGGAAGGGTCCAGAGGCATGCCGCGAACCTACACGGAAAGCGCAATCGCCGATCTGGTCGGCAGGCGGCGGCAGAGCCGCACCAAACCGGTCAGATCGGCGATTGGAAAGCTTCGACAGCGGCCGGCGTGAGGCCGGCCAGCGGTCAGCGGGTCTCGCGGTGGACCGTGTGCCGACCGTCGCGCGGGCAGAACTTCTTCAGCTCGATGCGGTCGGGGTCGTTGCGGCGGTTCTTGCGCGTGATGTAGTTGCGCTCCTTGCACTCCACACACGCCAAAGTGATCTTCGGCCGGACATCGGTAGCCTTCGCCACGGCGGAGTGCCTTCCTCGCTAACGGAAACGAACTACGACGCGCCAGCCTAGACGCTGACAGCGCGGACATGCAAAGTGGGCGCCGGAAGCGCCCATTCCTACGACCACCGGCAACGAGCCCGGAAGACGAGAGTAGCGGTGGCCGGACTTGAACCGGCGACACAGCGATTATGAGCCGCTTGCTCTACCATCTGAGCTACACCGCTGCGATGGGTCCAGCTGAACCCTCGAGCCCCCTTACGGAATCGAACCGTAGACCTTCTCCTTACCATGGAGACGCTCTGCCGACTGAGCTAAGGGGGCCTGCGCGATATCCCCGTGGGGCGCGCAGAAGTAAGAGTACACGGCCCGGCTCGGCAGGTGAAATCGGATTGCCGGTGATCGTCTGTGCCCTGCTCAGGGCACGACACGAAGGCGCGGAAGCTCCCCGTCGGAGATCGTTTCCGGCTCGACCTGGGCACCGAACCAGGCGGCCAACCGCTCGTACGGCAGAGGTCGGCTGAACAGGAAGCCCTGCCCGATCTCACAGCCGATGTCCTGGAGAAGCTCCAGGGTCAACTCACTCTCCACGCCCTCGGCGACCACCGCCAGGCCGAACTGCTGAGAGAGGGTCACCACGGCGTTGACGATGGCCAGGTCCCCCGGGTCGGTCGCCATGCCCTGCACGAAGGATCGGTCCACCTTCACCTCGTGCACCGGCAGCCGGCGTAGATGCGCCAGAGACGAGTCGCCGGTGCCGAAGTCGTCCACCGACAGCCGGACACCGAGGTCACGTAGCCGTCGCAGGGTCGGGATGGGCCGGTCTGTGCCGTCCAGCACCCCCGCCTCGGTGATCTCCAGGGTGAGTCGCTGCGCCGGCACCTGGTACTCGGTCAGCAACTCCTCGATCCGATCCGGGAAGTGCTGGTCGGTGAGCGTACGGGCCGAGAGGTTGACCGCGATGGGCAGCGGCTGATCGGCCAGCGCCCAGTCCCGACTGCGGCGCAGCCCTTCGCGGAGCACCACCTCCGTGAGCCGGCTCAACTGGCCGGTGTGCTCGGCCACCGCCACGAAGTCCTGGGGAGCGACCGTGCCGTGCGTCGGGTGCTCCCACCGGGCCAGGCACTCGACACCAACCAGGCGCCGGTCCCGCAGAGTCACCTTGGGCTGGAAGTAGACCTCCAGCTCGTCCTGGTCCAGTGCCCGACGCAGATCGCCGGCCAGACCCAGCCGGCGCAGCGATCGGGACTCCAGCGCGGGGTTGAACAGCTGCACACTGCCCGGCACCGACTTGGCCGCCGTGGCAGCCAGGTCGACCCGAAGCAGCAGGGTCGCGGCATCGCTGCCGTGATCGGGGTGCACGGCCACCCCGACGGCGGTGTTCACGTCGAGGGTGAGCGCGTCGAAGACCATCTCGTCTCGGATCTGGTCCCGCAGTTGAGCGGCCAACTCAAGCGCGGCATCAGCGCTCTCCAACCGCAGCGTCACCAGGAACTCGTCCCCACCGGCCCGGCCCACCAGAGCCGACGACGGCGCGCTGGCCCGCAACCGGTTGGCCACCTCGGCGAGGACCTTGTCCCCGGCCGCGTGACCGAGGGACTCGTTGACCTGGCGCAGCCCGTCGACGTCGAAGAGCAGCAGTGCCACCACCTCGCCGGGCAAGCGGATCTTGACCGATTCGTCGAGTGCGGCCGCGATGCGCCGGCGGTTGGGGAGCCTGGTCAACGCATCGTGGTAGGCGTCGTGCCGGAGCCGGTCGACCAGTCGCGAATTCTCCAAGGCCACGGCCGCGTGCGCGGCCACCGTCTCGAAGACGGGGATATCGCCCGACTTGAAATGACCGACGTCGCTGAGCCGGTTGACCACCTCGAGAGTGCCGATCACCGCCTGGCCGGAGTAGAGCGGTACGACGATGATGTCCTTCACGCCGGTGCCGCGCAGCGATGCCCGCAGGCTCTCCTCGTCGCCGAGGCGAACCCCCATCGCCAGACTGCGGCGCTGACTTCGGGCCTCCTCACGCACGACCACTGGCGTCGGCGACGTGTCCAGCAGGCCCGCGTCGTCGACCCGTGCGGTCAGCATCACCTCGGGGTGCCGCCCCTGAGCCGGCAGCCACAGCGTGGCGTACTCGGCTTGCATGAGCCCGCGGATCCGGCCGAGCAGGACGTCGGCCAGGTTGCCGCTCTGCCCGTTGGCGGTCATCGCCTTGGTGAGTTCGTACATGTCGCCGAGGGTTCGGTGTTGGCGGAAGAACTGCTCGTACGAGCGGTAGACCTTCGCGAGTGCGACCCCCAGCACGACGATCAACACGGTCGACCACCAGGTGCTGTCCACCGCGATCAGGACAATCAACCCGACCACGAGATTGACACCGTTGGCCAGCAGGGATGGCAGGCCGTTGCGCAGCACGCCCACCGCCGCCTGCCAGCCATGCATGATCGCGATCACCCCGGCCACCCCGGCGAGGGTCGACACGACGACGGTACCGACGGACGCGACGAGCACGCCCCACGTCTGTGGTCCGACGTCCACGACCGGTGGGAGCGCCAGCAACACGAGACCCGCCAGCGATACGGCGGCGGCGGCGTTGGCGACGTTGAAGGCCAGTTTGGCCGCGCCGAAGCGGTACCGCAGGTGAGTGATCAGCGTGGAGAGGGTGTACACCAGCACGACCATCAACGGCGGCAGAAAGGCGAACGCCGGCACGAGCGGGATCTCGATGAGCCGGACCCCGAAGGACTGCCGCCCGATGACGAAATTCAGCATCGGCAGGCCGGAAATCACCATCACGGCCAGCAGGATCGCGGCGAGCCCCCAAGACCCGGAGGGGTGCGGACGGTTCGGGGTTACCAACCCGATCGTCATCGAGAAGACAGCGGCCAAAAAGACCAACGGGCCAGTAATGAACCATGCGTATTGGGCCGGGCGCCGAGGAGACCCCGAGCCACTCGACGCGGACCGGTGGCCAGCCATCCCACTCCTTACCGGTCACTGCCGCGAAGGGCGCGCGGCCGGGAACGAAGCCGGCGACACCGTCGAACGCGGTCCGGGTGCCGCCTGCCCCGACTAGAGCTGCGGCGCCGTCCAGACGTAGTCAAAGGCCTGGAACTCCCCGATCCCGGGGATGCCGCCCGCCAGCACGCCGAAAACCAGTACTGCGATCACAATGCCGACCCGCCGGGCCAGCCTTTGACCAGACATCGCGTGCTCCTCATGGCAGGGGTGTCGGGAAGGCAAGATTCCACGATGGTGCCACACCCGGAGCAACCCGCAAAGCGGTCGGACGGTTGAGCACCGCGTGCCCGACCAGCCGGCCTGAACGCTTCACCGACGGATGCCCAGCAAGGTCGTTGGATCACCCCCGAGGGACGCGCAGATGATGCGTGTTCAAGTTATAGCCGCAAATTGCATCTACGTGGTGGATGCCCTGACCAGGCGCAAAGCCCGCCTCCAACGCAAAGCCGACAGGTGTGACGGCCACCGGAACTCCTCGACCTTCAAGATCCAGGGCGTCGAGCCACCGCTTCGTCCGACTCGCGGTCGGTGACCAGTTGAACACAACAAGCCTCTCCGATCCATAGGATCGGAGACTCTCGATTATTACCGGTGACGGGGGAGGATTCGAGGCTTTGTAGCCTTCGCGACGAATCAGCCCACCGCCCGGCCACGGCAGCGAGGCACACACTCTTCATCGTCCTCCGGTACCGGCTCAATCAGCGCAGAGCCAGATTTCGGGCGACTGGAGGGAGCTCAAGAATTCCGCAGCGGCCGGAACGCGGCCCGCACCTCGGTGGAGAAGAGCTCCGGCTCCTCCCAGGCGGCGAAGTGGCCGCCGCTGTTGACCTCATTGAAGTACGAGAGGTTGGGGTAGACCGTCTCCACCCAGCTACGCGGGGCAGCCCAGATCTCACCGGGAAACGTCGTGAAGGCGACCGGAACCGCGACCGGCGGAGGTGCCTGGCCAGCCGCCTGGGCTGCGGCCTGGACCCGTCCAGATTCCCAGTACCACCGGGCTGCCGAGGCGCCGGTGCCCGTCAGCCAGTACAGCGTGATGTTGTCGACGATGGTCTCCCGGGTGAGATTGCCGGCGGGCTCACCGTCGACGAACGCGCGGGAGATCTTGTAATAGCTGTCCGTGTCGTGGTCGAGCATCCACGCCGCCAACCCGACGGGTGAATCCAGCAGGGAGTAGCCGATCGTCTGCGGCCGGGTGGACTGCTCCAGGAAATAGCCGATGCCGTCCATCGTGAACAGGTTCAGCGCGTCGTACGCCGCGCGTTCCTGCTCGGACTTTGCCGGCAGTTGGTCCTTGATGCCAATCGCCCCGGCGAGCAAGTTCACGTGGATTCCGAGCAGACCCGCTGGTCCTTGGCGGCCCATCGCGTCCGTAACGGCGGCGCCCACGTCGCCACCCTGGGCGACGTAGCGCGTGTAGCCGAGGCGGTCCATAAGTTTCGCCCACGCCTGTGCCATGCGGCCGGAGTCCCAGCCGAGCTCGGTCGGCTCGCCCGAGAAGCCGTAGCCAGGCAAGGACGGCAGCACCAGGTGGAACGCGTCCTCGGGCGTACCGCCATGCGCTGTCGGATCGGTGAGTGGGCCGACGACCCCGAGCAGCTCGACGACCGAGCCCGGCCAGCCGTGCGTCATGATCAGCGGCAGGGCGTTCTCGTGCTGCGACCGCACGTGGATGAAATGGATCTCCACGCCGTCGATGACGGTCGTGTACTGCGGCAGGGCGTTCAGCTTCGCCTCGAACGCACGCCAGTCGTGCTCGGTCGTCCAGTAGCGGGCCAGTTCCCGGACCGTCGCCAGTTGCACGCCCTGGGAGCGATCGGTGACCAGTTCTGGGGTAGGCCAGCGCGTTGCCTCGATCCGGCGACGCAGGTCCGCAATCACCTCTTCCGGCGTGTCGAGCCGGAAGGGATGGATTTCGTTGTCGTTGGACATCTTCTCCACCTACCGGGTCGAGCCGGCCGACACCGGGACGCCGGCGCGGCTGGCACTCGCCCAGTCTCGCAGCGGTCCGCCGGCCGGAGGACCGAAACGCAACTTCGCATGGGGGTACGGCCCGGACCGGCTTACTGACGACGAGAAAGGCCCCGGAGCGCGTTTCCGCAGCTCACGGGGCCGTCTCTGCACCTGGTGGCGGGTGAAGGATTCGAACCTTCGAAGCTTTCGCGACGGATTTACAGGGCGTCCGCGTTTTCACTGCGCTCGGTGCCGTTGACCTGCTACTTCTCTGTGCCAATCCCGAGCTGCCTGATCAGCCGCCCACCATCTGCCCACCTCAACCCTCCGGCAGGGTCAGCCCTTCTGGATGAGCCCCATCCGGCCAAGCGTCGAACTTAGGCGGCACTTCGAACAACGCCCCACCTAGGTTCACCTCTCCACCAACGAATGCCGCCTTGCGGAACGACACCCGCCCACCACTGAAGGTCGCGCCGCTGTGGGACGTCTCACCGAAAGACACCAGACCACCACTAAACCTTGCCCGGGTGAATAGAACCTCACCACCACTGAATCTCGCTTCGTCGAAGGTCACCTCCCCGCCACTGAACCTTGCCCCCATGAAGGACACCCGCCCGCCGCTGAACGCGGCCCCCGTGAAGGTCACCTCCGCCCCGCTAAACCTCGCAGCGAAAAAGGACACCTCGTCGCCACTGAACGTCGCTCTATCGAAGGAAACGTCCCCATCACTGAACTTCGCTCCCACGAAGGACATCCGTCCGCCGCAGAACGCGACCCCCCTGAAGGACACGAGCCCGGTGAACACTGCGCGCGAGAAGTCGCCGCCGTCGAGAACCGCACCGGTAAAGTCGAAGTCGAAGCCGGACCACGATGCGTCGTCCTTCTCGTGGAGCCGCAGGTGCCTACCGATGACCCGGATGACGGTGTGGCGCACCTCCCGCTCCTCGTGAGCGGCCCGGGCCGCCTCTGGGTCCACAATCGACGCCTCGCCATCGGCCAGCGTCGGCGCATCGCTTGGGACCTCCGGTGGCGGCGTGTAGGGCATCCGGAGGTACGCGCATAGAACGTCGATGCATGTCTGCCGTCCGTCTCGCCAGTCGTCTGCAAGTCCGGCCATTGCGTAGACCCCGGCCAGGCGTACTGCCGCCTTCTCCGACCCGAGTTGCTCGGACGCCTTGGCAAAGCGCTCGTTCAGCAGGCGGACGCCGTTGCGGTCGGTTTCGATTTTCGCCCGCTCGTCAGCCGCCTGAGCGAGAGCTTTGGTGACCTCAGCGCGCAAATCAGCTGCGTGTGCCAACTGGTGAGCGAACTCGGCCAGTGCGTTTGTGTGCTCCGCGACTCGCTGCCGACGATAGGCAACCGTCAGGGCCGCAACGCCGCCTATGCCGGCGACAACCGCAAAGACGAGCTTCAGCAGCTCAAAAAGCGTCCCTACCGTGACGGTCCCATCTCTCTGGAGGCCGGGCCAACCGGCGTACCACAGCGCTGCGGCGATCAAAGCCCCGACCAGCACCAATACGGCTGTAACAGCCAGAGCTATGGACCGCCGGATGCCCCAGAGCCGCAGCGCCGGTACCGGGCTCTCGACAGCCGGGATCGGATCGACCGCGATACGGACATCAGACCGAGATGATTCGTTCGCCACGGGCAAGTTCACCCCTACCTTCTAGCCCACGTCGGCGCCTTTGACAGTCAGCGAGACGGATACACAATTGCCGCTATAGGTGCCGCCAACCCCACCGGCGGGCAGAGTGCCCTGACCTTCCGCCGACCGACCGCTCGGCCTGCTCCTCGTGTGACCGCGCAGCACCACCGGGCAGGTGGAGCAGTACGCTCGGGCAAACAGGGCAGTTTCCTGTGGTGCCAAGATTTCCCAAGCACAGAAACTATCGCTTGTGAGCGCGGTTTACCTATTTCCCGGTGTTTCCTAGTACAGGAAACACGAGCGCGAACCCACCGTGTTTCCTGCTTATCCCGAGTTTCGTATCGCAGGAAACGCGGGGATGTGGGAAACTCCTGCCATGTTGAGGTACAGCGACAGCGCACTGTTGGTCCAGGCGCGCATCCAGCTGGCGGAGCTGCTACCCAAGGACTTCGAGCTCGGCGAGGCGGTGCTCGACGCCCAAGGGCCGTTCGACGGTCCAGACGCGGTCTGGCAGCTGAGCGAGCAAAGCGCGGGTTACGGGTTGATCCTGGTAGAGGCGAAGCAGTCTTGGGCGCCCCGTGACGTCTCCCGGCTGCGGGAGCGACTGTCCGGCCCGGTCATGCGCCTCATGCGCAGTCCGACCCTGCTGGTGGTAGCCCCGTGGCTAAGCCCGCGGACGCGAGCCCTGCTAGACGAGGCAGGTTACTCCTACCTGGATTTCACGGGGAATGTCCGATTCCGGATCGACCGGCCAGCGGTCTATCTCAGGCTCCAAGGGGCCGACCGTGACCCAAACCCGAAGCCGCAATCCCAGGCCCGGTTGCAGGGCCCGAAGGCGAGACGGCTGGTGCGGCTGCTGGTCGAGGCGACTCCACCGTACCGTTCGAAGTCACTGGCAGAGGCTGGCGGCTTAACGCCGGGCTACGTGTCGAAGATGCTCTCCTCCCTCGATGAACAGGCCTTGGTAGAGCGGGACTCGCGAGGGGTAGTCGAGGACGTCGATTGGTCAGCCCTGCTGCTGTCCAACGCAGGGAGCTACGACATGCTGCGCAACAATCAGGCCAGCACTTTCGTCGCGCAGGAGGGCGCGCGCGCCCTCTATGCCCGGATGCTCGGGGATATCCGCCGGCCAGACGCGGTAGTGACGGGATCATTCGCGGCTTCCGGCATTGCGAAGGTAGCAGCGCCCACCCAGTTGGTGCTCTACGTGACCGATCCGGACATGATGCGCCAGTTCGGTCGGCTCCTACCAACCGACCGAGGTGCCGACGTCGTCCTGTTGCGGCCGGAGGATGTGGCGCAGGTCAAGGGCACACGCATTGTCGAGGGGCTACGGCACGTGGGACTGAGCCAGCTAGTGCTCGACTGCTTGGGCGGCAATGGCAGGCTGCCCGAGGAAGGGCAGGCCGTGCTGGACTGGATGCGCGCTCATGAGGACGAGTGGCGGCGACCGGAGTTGCCACGACTCGATCGCTAAGGTTAGTCCTATGTCTATGGTTAGGCCGGTTACGGACCCGCTGTACATCGCAGCACGACGGGTACTACTGGACGCCTTAGAGGCACTGGCCGAGCACCGGCAGGCAGTGATCCTCGCTGGTGCACAGGCGATTTACGTGCGCACCGGCGAGGCTGACCTGGACGCCAGTGTTGCGCCCTACACCACCGATGCGGATCTCGCCCTGGATCCGCGGGTGCTGGGTCCGGACCCTCGGATCGAGGAAGCCATGAGGGCAGCGGGCTTCCAACTGACAACTGAACCAGGCATCTGGACAGCCTCAACCAAAGTGGACGGCGACCAGGTGACGGTGCCTGTGGACCTGCTCGTTCCGGCCACCATGGTGGCCGGCAACCGGTCAGCGAAGTTGCCGGACCACGGGGATCGTGCCGCCCGGCGCACTCCGGGCTTGGAGGCCGCCGTCGCCGACCACAGCGATGTCATGATCTCCAGCCTGGAGCCAGAGGTTGACCCCCGGCAGTTGCTGGTGCCGGTGGCGAGCACAGCAGCGCTACTCGTGGCCAAGGCACACAAGCTGCATGACCGCATCCAGTCGCTCAGGCCGCAGCGACCGGACCGGCTCAAGCCAAAGGATGCCGGTGACGTACTCAGGCTCATGCAAACGGAACCGCCCGAGCAGGTGGGTCGGCGGCTTCGTGAACTTTCCGAAGATGAGACCGCTGGGACGAGCGTCCGCGACGGGGTGCAGAGGCTGCAAGAGTTGTTCAGCCGGCGGCGCTCGATCGGCGTCGATCTGGCGGTGGATGCTTTGCAGGCAGCCCTTCCGGAGGAGACAGTTCGGGCCCTGGCAACCGCGTACACGGCCGCGCTGATGAGCAGCTATACCGACGGCTGACGGGACACCGAACCGCACGCAGCGGCGAAGCAGCAAGCCACTTGGATCCGGGTCGGTACGACACACCACAGAACGGCTGGTGCAGGCTGTGGTCCGTCCAGCTTGCTAGGCATCGGCACGCGTTGGCAATGTGTATTTGGCTTCCCCAGCGGGATAGGTCTGGGCGGCGGAATGGCCGCCGACAGCAACCACGCCGGACGGCAGCACGCTGAGGCGCACTGGCATGGACTGGGCTCCAAGCGCGCCGCGATTCCCGGACGTGTGCGAACGCGATGCACAGAGCCTGTAAGCGAGATGTCTCGCTTCCGCGTGCCGCCCCACGTGTGGTCCGTCCCCATGTGTGATCCGTCCCATGCTGCTGCCGATTTCTTCTGTTTTGGATCGAGGCGCCGCGCTCCGCGCGGCGCGGGCGGTGAGCCGGCCGGCGGCAAGCCGCCCCCGGCCGCCTCCGGCGCCGGGGCGGAGAGCCACCGACTACCGCCGGACCGCCGCCCCGAAGTCCACTGATCCAAACGCAGCACGACCACGGCCCAGGAGGCACGGAAGCCGGCAGGTCGACCTGATCGAGGGCCGAGGCTTCCGACTGCCGCGCCAGTCCAACCCCGGGACTGGCTTGCCCCCGGCTTACCCCCGCAGCCGGGTAAGCCCCACGGCAGCCTCAACCGGTCGCTCCAGGCGTGGTCCGCACCGAGCCGGCAACTCCCGGAGCACGAGCGTTCGCAGCCCCAGAGGAGCCCTGAGAGGCAAGATCGACCTGCCCACCATCTGCCCACAACCAGTCGTTGACGGCTGGACTCAGCCGGACTCGGCCAGACAAACGACAACGGCCCCCGATCAGCATCTCTGCTGGTCAGGGGCCGTGTCTGCACCTGGTGGCGGGTGAAGGATTCGAACCTTCGAAGCTTTCGCGACGGATTTACAGTCCGCTCCCATTGGCCGCTCGGGCAACCCGCCAGGGCACCCCACCGCGTCGTAACGCGGCGGCGGAAGCAAGGATAGCGGCTCCCCCCGGCACCGACGCAACCGGGTACGGTCAGGGGGTCGTGCCGCTGGTCGGCGGCCGACGGCAGGCCCACCGCCGGACAGCAGGAGCAGAAACATGGCAGCGAACCCGTCGTTCGACATCGTGAGCAAGGCTGACCGCCAGGAGGTCGACAACGCCCTCCGGCAGGCGGAAAAGGAGCTCTCGACGCGGTTCGACTTCCGCGGTACCGGCGCGGAGATCTCCTGGTCGGGTGAGGAGGCGATCGGCCTTCAGGCGGAGACTGAGGAGCGGGTCCGCGCCGCCCTGGACGTGTTCAAGGAGAAGTTGGTCAAGCGGAACATCTCGCTGAAGTCGTTGGACGCCGGCGAGCCGCGCCCGTCGGGCAAAATCTTCAAGATCGACTGCAAGGTGATCCAGGGCATCGAGGCGGACAAGGCCAAGGCGATCAGCAAGAAGATCCGCGACGAGGGCCCGAAGGGTGTGCAGGCGCAGATCCAGGGCGACCAGTTGCGCGTCACCGGTAAGAAGAGGGACGACCTCCAGGCGGTCATCGCCCTGCTCAAGGGTGAGGACTTCGGCGTCGCCCTCCAGTTCGACAACTACCGGTAGGGCACTTCTGCTGGCTTGGGCTTGCATCCGGTACCCAGGTACAGGCTTACCGTCGGGGGTATGAGCGACCGACATGTCACGACGGATGCCTCCTGGGTGCCGGCTGCGTGCACTCTGCCGACGGCCGAACAGCCGCTGCGGCTCGCCGAGTTCGATCAGTTTTTCCGCGACGCGGTCCGGGGTGTCGAGCGGCTGTCGGCACGGCATCTGCGGTTGCAGCTCGACGGCGCGCAGCTGGTGGAGGAGACCGCGCGGGATCTGACGGCCCGGGAGTCGTCCTGCTGCTCGTTCTTTGCCTTCGACATCGCGCGCCCTGGCCCGCAGTCGCTGACGCTGGATGTTCGCGTAGCAGCGACGCACGTCGACGTGCTCGAAGCCCTCGCCGAGCGGGCGACATCCGTCCGGGTTCAGAGATGACCGGATCGGGGCTGCGCATCGGTCAGCTGGCCGATGCGGCCGGGGTCAACTCGCAGACGCTGCGCTACTACGAACGCCGGGGACTGCTCACCTCCCCGCGGCGGTCGCCGGGCGGACATCGGCTCTACCCGGCCGACACCGTCACACTGCTACGGGTCATCAAGACCGCACAGCGCCTCGGCTTCACCCTCAACGAGGTGGCCGATCTGCTCGACGCCGGCCGACACCAGCACAGCCGACCCGACACCGGCCTCCAGGCGCGAGCCAGGGACAAGCTCGTCGAGGTGGAGCAGAAGTTGGCTGACCTGACGGTCATCCGCGACACCCTCCGCGCCGCCATCTCGGCCGGCTGCGACGACCTGGTCGCCTGCGCCGGCAACTCCTGCTGCCCACTGCCGTTTGCTGAACTCGCCGCCACGCGACCGGCTGCGCCGGAGGCACGGTCAGGGTGAGCAGCACGACCGCCAGGTGCTCAGGTTAAGGTCCGACGCATGACGGTGGTTCGATCAATCCTGCTGTTCATACTCGCCGCGATCGCCGAAATCGGCGGCGCATGGCTCGTGTGGCAGGGCTGGCGAGAGAACCGAGGGCTGCTCTGGATCGCGGCCGGAGTCATCGCACTCGGGCTCTACGGCTTCGCCGCCACCTTCCAACCGGACCCGAACTTCGGGCGCATCCTCGCCGCCTACGGCGGGATCTTCGTCGCCGGCTCCCTCGTCTGGGGCATGGTCGTCGACAAGTTCCGCCCCGACCGCTACGACATCACCGGCGCGGCGATCTGCCTCGTCGGCGTCGCCATCATCATGTACGCCCCCCGCAGCTCGTAGTCATCCGCCGAATTCCAGGGTCCAGCGGAGATTGAGTCGATCGGCGGGGACTGTTCAGACCGTGACCGGCTCTTCGGTGCGTACCGCCGTGGTTTCCGCGCGGGCGATGGGCCCGGCGGGCAGCGCGGCGACCGCGGCCCCGACGGCGACCGCCGCCCCGGCGAACAGGAACGCCCACCGGACGCCGCCGGTGTGATCCACGATCAGGCCGGCGACCGAACCACCGGCGGCGCTCGCGGCCACCGCCACGGTCACGACCCAGGTGTACGCCTCGTTGAGCATGCCGGTTGGGGCGATCCGGCCGACCAGGGTGTTCTCCAGGGTCAGCGCGGGCGCGATGGTGGCCCCACCGACGACCAACGCGGCACCCAGCGCCAACGGCGTGGGCATCATCGCGAACACCACGAAACTGCCGGCGACCGCGGCGAGCAGCAGGGCGAACTGTCGGGTCATGTTCGGCGACGGCCTGCGGACACCGAACCAGAGCCCGCCGACAGCACTACCCGTCCCCCAGACTGCCAGCAGGATCCCGGCCAGGCTCTCCGGGTCGTCGGTGGTGTAGCCACTGGCGTACGCCGGGACGATCACGCCCGCGGCGCCGAATGCGATGCCGAGCCCGGCCACGCAGAAGAGCAGGGCCGGGAAGCCGGTGACCCGCAGCGGGCCGAGCCCTCGGGCGTGGTGCTCTCGCGCGTGCGGGCGCCAGCCGCGCATCACCCGGCCGAGGGCCACGGCGGTGGTGCCGACCAGGGTGACCACGGCCGCCCCGATCAGCGCGGCGGCAGCGTCGGCGAAGATGACGAAACCGGCCACGAGCAGCGGGCCGAGTACGAAGACGACCTCGAACAGCGAGGTCTCCGCGGCCAGTGCGGTGTTGCGCAGGGCGTACCGGCCGGAGCTGGAGTTGGTCAGCTCATTCCAGGCGCCACGGATGGCGGCGGTGAGCGGCGGGTACGTCGCGCCGGCCACGGCTGCGGCGACGTAGATGGTGGGTAGAGCGTCGTCGCCTGAGCGGCTGGCCAGCAGCAGCCCGATGAGTGCCAGCGGGTGGGTCACGGCGGTGACCAGCAGGACAGGGCTCGGGCCGACCCGGTCGGCGATCCGCCCGGCCACCGGGCTGAGCGCGGCACCGGCGACGGCGTAGATCCCGCCCGCGACGGCGGCCAGCGCGTACCGCCCGGTCACCTGCTCGACCACCAGGAGCAGCGCCAGCGGGGTCATGCCGATCCCGAGCCGCCCGATGATGCCGGTGACCAGCAACATCGGCGCGCCGGGGATCCGCCAGACACCCAGGTACTGACGCAACGCGGCCACCGAACCTCCCAAAGATGTAATGAGCGTGAGCCGTTACGACCCTAACGCTGCCGTCCGAGCGGCAGACACCGGATATCCACCCCGACGCAGCACTCCGCCCGTACCCGGTGCGACCGGGTACGGGCGGAGGTGGGAATCAGCGGGTCAGCGCTGGAACTGCACAGGCCCCGAGTTGGCGGCCATCTGCTCCAGCCGGGCGACCCGGTCCTCCATCTTGGGGTGCGTGGAGAAGAGCGCCGCCATGCCGCCGCCCCGGAACGGGTTGGCGATCATGAGGTGCGCGGTGCTGGTGAGCTGGCCCTGGGCCGGCAACGGCCGACGCCGCGCCACCGCGTCGATCTTGCGAAGTGCGCTGGCCAGGGCCAGCGGGTCACGGCTCAACGTGGCGCCCGAGGCATCCGCCTGGAACTCGCGGCTCCGGCTGATCGCCAACTGGATGATGCTGGCCGCGATCGGGCCCAGGATCAGGGTGAGCAGCAGCACCGCCGGGTTCGGCCGGTCCTCGTCGTCCCCACCGCCCAGCGGAATGAAGAACGCGAGGTTCGCCAGCAGGGTGATGATGCTGGCCAGGCCGGCCGCCACGCTGGAGATCAGGATGTCCCGGTTGTAGACGTGTGACAGCTCGTGCCCGATCACACCGCGCAGCTCGCGGTAGTCGAGGATCTCGGTGATGCCCTGGGTCACGCAGACTGCCGCGTGCTGCGGGTTACGGCCCGTGGCGAACGCGTTGGGCTGCGCGGTCGGGCTGACGTACAGCCGCGGCATCGGCTGCTGGGCCTCGGCAGCCAACTCCCGCACCATGCGGTACAGATCGGGGAACTGTGCCTCGGTGACCGGTTGCGCCCGCATCGAGCGCAGTGCGAGCTTGTCAGAGTAGAAGTAGGAAACGCCGTTCATGACCAACGAAATGACGACGGCGATGACCAGGCCGCCACTGCCGCCGAACCAGTAGCCCACCACGAGAATCAGCGAGGTGAGCAGGCCGAGCAGCGCGGCGGTCTTCAGACGGTTGTGGTGCACGATCTCTCCTTCGGTGCACGGATCACCGGGATCCGCTGACCGGTGTAACACTCCGGTACCCACCAACCATCCGTCTCAACGCTGAGAGTTCACTGAGACGTGCCAGGTAGGACCCTGTTTCCGGTCAGCGGCCGGCCAGATCGAGCACCAGTTGCGGAGCGACCCCGAGCACCACCGCGGCCACCGTCGCCACCGCCAGCACCACCGCCACCACACCCACCACGGGTACGGCCGCCACACCGCCGGGAAGCGACGCAGCCGCGCCGGACGTCGTCGGCGCCGCCCAGAGTGCGGCGGTCACCCGCAGGTAGTAGGCCAGCCCGATCACCGCGTTCAGCGCCACCACCAGCGCCAGCCAGGCCGCGCCACCGTCCAGCAGCGCCCGCACCACGGTCACCTTCGCGAACAGGCCAGCCAGCCCCGGCGGTAGCCCAGCCAGACCCACCAGCGCGAGACCGAGCGCCGCGCCCCGCCACGGATGCCGGCGGGCCGCCCCGCGCAGGTCGTCCAGGCTGCCGCCATCCGCACCTACCGGGCGCAGCGCGGTCACCCCGGCGAACGCCGCCAGCTCCAACACCACGAAGAAGACGGCGTACGCCAGCGCGGCAGCGTACGCGGCGGACCGTGCCTCGTCCGTGCGGCCGGCAACCAGCGCCAACGCTCCCAGCGGGGCGAGGATGTAGCCGGCCTGCGCGACGGACGACCAGGCGAGCAGTCGGACCGTACGCCGCTGACGCAGGGCGACCAGGTTGCCGACGGTCATGGTGAGCACCGCGAGCAGAGCGAGCACCGGGCCGGTCTGATCCGCTGGCAGCGCCCGCTGCACCACGGCGAGCAGAGCGACCAGGCCGCCCAGCTTCGACGCCGTGGACAGGTACGCGGCCACCGGCAACGGCGCTCCGTCGTAGGTGGCCGGCGCCCACGCGTGGAACGGCACCGCCGCCACCTTGAACGCCAGCCCGACCAGCAGCACCGCCACGGCGGCGGTGGTCAGCGGCAGGTCCCGCAGCTCCGGCCGCTCGGCGAGCAGCGTGTTGAGCCGGTCCAGGTGCAGCCCACCGGTCACCGCGTACAGCAGCGCCGCGCCGAGCAGGGTCAGAGTGGTCGCCACCACGCTGACCACGAAGAAGGTCACCGCAGCCTCGGCACTGGCGAGACTCCCCCGGCGCAGGCCGACCAGCACATACAACGGCAGGGTCAGCGTCTCCAGGGCGACGATCAAAGTGATCAGGTCGCCGGCCGCGCCGAGCACCACGCCGCCGGTCATCGAGCAGGCCAGCAGGAAGCAGTACTCCCCCACCGGCGACCGACCGGCCTTCAACGCGGGCACGGACAGCCCGAGCACGCCCAGGGTGAGCAACGCCACCACCGCGCCGACCAGAGCGGCGCGACCACCGAAGATCCAGGAACAGTCGGCGCCGACGCAGAACGTCCGTCGCTCCCCCGCCGCGCCGACCAGGGCGGCGCCGACCGCCGTACCGAGCGCACCGAGCGCGGCCACCACGATCGTGGCCCGCGGCCGAGCCAGCAGCAGGTCGGTGATCAGCACGAGCACGGCGGTGCCGGCGGCCAGGTAGGCCGGCAGCAGCGCCACGCTGTCCACGCTCTGCACCACATTCATGGAAAAACCACCCCAATGAGGGCATCGACCGGCGCCTCGGCGACGCCGAGGACGAGCGCCGGGGCCAGCCCGATGGCCAACGCGAGCAGCACCAGCGGCACCCACGCGGTCAACTCCGCACCGGCCAGAGCGGGGCCGACACGGCCGACCGAGGTGCTCGGCCGGCCATGGGTGACCTGGCGCAGCAGCCGCAGGAAGTACGCGGCGGTGAGCGCTCCACCGATCGCGGCCAGCACCCCGAGGGTGGTCCAGAGCGGGCCGCCCACCTGGATCGCCGCGATCACCGCGAACGCCTCGCCCCAGAAGCCGGCCAACCCGGGCAGGCCGAGCGACGCGATCGCCGCGAACGCGAGCAGGCCAGCCAGCCGAGGCGCGGTCTCCCGCAGCCCCGACAACTCGGCGAGAGTGCCCGTGCCGGTACGGTCCTTCACCGCACCCGCCAGGAAGAACAGCAGGCCGGTGATCACCCCGTGCGCGACGTTGCCGATCAACGCCGCCTGGATACCGGTGGTGGTCAGCGTGGCGACGCCCAGCAGAACGAAGCCCATGTGCCCCACGCTTGAGTACGCGATCAGCCGCTTCACGTCGGCCTGGGCCAGGCAGACCAGCGAGCCGACCAGGATCGCGGCGACGGCCAGGACGCCGAGCACCGGTGCAGCCCAGCGGGCACCCTCCGGCGCCACCCCCACCGCCACCCGGATCAGACCGTAGGTGCCCATCTTCAGCAGCACCCCGGCCAGCACGACACTGCCCACCGTGGGAGCCTGGGTGTGCGCGTCGGGCAGCCAGGAGTGCAGCGGCCACAGCGGACTCTTCACGGCGAACGCCACTGCGAACAGGGTGAACGCGGCCAACTGGGTGCCCCGGGACAACCCGTCGCCACCGGTCAGCGCCACCACGTCGGCGGTGCCGGCGGCGGCCACCACGACGTACACGCCGACCAGCAGCAACACCGAGCCGAACAGGGTGTAGAGCGCGAACTTGCGGGCCGCCCGACGCCGGTCCGTGCCACCCCAGCCGGCGATGATCGCGTACATCGGCAGCAGGACGACCTCGAAGAAGAGGAAGAACAGCACCAGGTCCAGGGCCAGGAAGGTGCCCAGGATGCCCACCTCGACCACCAACAGCAGCGCGACCAGCGCCCGGCCACTGCCGCCGTCCGGCACCCGCCACATCGTGTACGCGCAGCAGAGCAGCGTGAGCAGCGCGGTCAACACCACCAGCGGCCAGGAGATGCCGTCGACGCCGAGGTGGAAGCGCAACTCCAGGCCGGGCACCCAGGGCAGGTCCAGTTGGTGCCACGGACGTACCGCCGGCCCGTCGGCCGACCAGGCGAACCAGCCCCGACCGCCGAACACCAGCGGCACCGCGGCCAGCAGGGTCAGCGCCGCCGCGACCGTGCCGACCAGCCGGGCCGCCCGGTCCCGTGGCGTCGCCGCCACCGCGACCGCGCCGAGCGCCGGCACCGCCAGAACAGCGACCAGCAACACCTGCCCAAACGTCATTGGGTAGCTCCAATCACGGCTGCTGCCAACCCGATCAGCAGCGCGCCGGCCAGCACGCCCGCGGCGGCCCGGGGCAGCGCCGCCCGGTGCAGCGCGGCCAGCCCTGCGCCCAGACGGGACGCGGCCCGGCCGCTGCCCTCGACCGCGCCGTCCACCACCACCTCGTCGCTCGTGCGCACGGCGCGGGCCAGCGCGCGGACGGGGCGTACGACCAGGGTGTGCTGGACGTCGTCGAACCGGAACGCGCGGGCGAAGACCGGTCGCAGCGGACCCAGCGCGGCCGCCGGGTCGGCGGCCGGGTCACGACGCCAGCCCAGCAGCACCAGCCCGGCGCCGACCAGCAGCAGCGCGAGCGGCAGCAGCAACCCCGGCCCGAGGTGGACCAGGCCATCCTCGGAGCCCGCCACCGGCACGGTGGGGAACCGCAACCGATCGGCGAACACCCCGACGAACCCGAGAAGACCGAGCAGCGCGGCCGGCACGGCCAGCAGCAGCACCGGCCAGCGCAGCAACGCCGGCGGGTCGTGCGGCCGGACCAGGGGCAGGCGGGGAGCGCCGAAGAAGGTTCGCAGCAGCAGACGGCCCGCGTACCAGGCGGTGATCGCCACGCCGACCAACCCGGCCAGCCACACCAGCCAGCCCACCCAGGACGGCGCCGGGCCGGTGCCTTCCAGCGCGGCGGCTTCGGCCACCGTCAGTACGCCGTCCTTGCTCCAGAAGCCGGCCAACGGCGGCACCCCGGCCAGCGCGCCCAGGCCCACCACGGTGCACCAGAACGTCACCGGCATGCTCCGTCGCAGCCCGCCCATCTCCGACATCAGGGTGGTGCCGACCGCGTGGATCACCGCGCCGGCGGCGAGGAACAGCAGCGCTTTGAACGCTGCGTGGGTGAGCAGGTGGAACAGCGCCGCCGACGGCGAGCCGACCGCCAGCGCGCCGGTCATGTAGCCCAGCTGTGAGACGGTCGACCAGGCCAGCACACGCTTGATGTCGTCCTGTGCGGTGGCGGCGAGCGCGCCGAGCAACAGCGTGATCGCGCCGATCACCCCGAGCACGGTCAGCGTCACCGGCGCGGCCGTGAACAGCGGGTAGAGCCGGGCCACGGCGTACACCCCGGCGGCGACCATCGTCGCCGCGTGGATCAGCGCCGAGATCGGCGTCGGGCCGGCCATCGCGTCCGGCAACCAGGTGTGCAGCGGGAACTGTGCGCTCTTGCCGGCCACCCCGGCGAGCAGCAGCAGGCCGGCGGCGGTCAGCGTCGCGGTGGAGTGGTAGTGGGCGAGCACGTCGGCGATCCGGAAGCTGCCCGTCGACACCCCGAGCAGCGCGATGCCGAGGAGGAACCCGACGTCACCGACCCGGGTCACCAGGAACGCCTTCATCGCGGCTGCCGGCGCGCCGGGCAGTCGGCGGTCGTGGGCGATGAGCAGGTACGAGCAGAGGCCCATCACCTCCCAGCCGACCAGCAGCATGATCAGGTCGCCGGCGACCACCACCAGCAGCATGGCGCCGGTGAAGAGGCTGATCTGGGCGGCGTACGGCGGGTAGCGGTGGTCGACGTCGATGTCGTCGTGGGGGCCACGCCGCAGGTAGCCGATCGAGTAGACCTGCACGGCCAGGGCGACCGCGGTGACCGCCACCGCGACCAGTGCGGCGGAACCGTCCAGCCGTACGCCGAGCGTCACCGTCAGCCCGCCGACGTCGACCCAGGTCGTCGATGTCTCGGTCGGCCCGTCGACCGTCAGCAGCAGCGCGACGGCCAACGCCAGCGCGCCGGCCGCGCCGATGACCCCGAGCGCGACGGCCGCCCGCCGGGCCCGGTCACCGCCATGCGCACCCGCGCTCGGGTGACGCGGGGCCGGCGGCAACAGCAGGCCGAGCAGACCAGCAATCAGCGGTACGGCGGGCAGCAGCGCTCCGAGCAGCGCGGTCACCGGCCCGCCTCCGTGTCCAGGACGGCCGGCTCTCGCCCGCAGACGGGTTGCGCCGGCTCGGTCAGCGGCACGTCGTCCACCGCCACGGTCGCCCGCAACCGGTAGAGCTGCAGGACGATCGCCAGCCCCACCCCGATCTCGGCGGCGGCGAGGACGATGACGAACAGCGCGAAGACCTGCCCGGAGTGCGGCAGCACGGCGCGAGCGGTGGTGTCCGCGGTGACCAGGATCAGGTTGACCGCGTTGAGCATCAACTCGACCGACATCAGCACCAGCACCGCGTTGCGCCGACGCAGCACGCCGTAGACGCCGAGGCCGAACAGCAGCGCGGCGGTGACGTACGGGATGACCGGCCTCACCGGCGCCCCCCGGATTCGATGTCGGTCAGGCCACCCGGCGCTGCCGTGCCATCGCGTTGCGGGTCTGGTCGGCCGATGTCCGGTCGGGACAGGACCACCGCGCCCACCAGGGCGGACAGCAGCAGCACGGAGAGCACCTCGAACGGCAGCACCCAGGACCCGAAGATCTGCTCCCCCAGCCGCTCGGCGGTGCCCGCGTCGGGCAGCGTGACGGTGCTCCAGCGGTACGCGTCGACCAGCAGGACGGTCAGCCCCAGCCCGGCGCCGCCACCGATCAGGGCGGCCGGCCAGCCGGGCCGGTCCAGGTCGTCGGAGGCGCCGATCGGGGCCCGGGTCAGCATCACCGCGAACAGCAGCAGGACCACCACCGCGCCCACATAGATCAGCACCTGCACCCAGGCCACCAGCTCGGCACTGAGCACCAGGAAGTCACCGGCCAGCGCGCCCAGGCAGACCACCAGGTAGAGCCCCGCCCGGACCAGGTGTTTCGTGGTCACCACCAGCAGGCCGGCACCCACCGCCACCGCGCCCAGCGCGAGCAGCAGCACGTCCGCGCCGGTCATCGAGCCGCCCTTACGGCTCGGGCGGTCACACGTCGCGCGGTCACGAGGCGGCACCTGGGTCGGCGTCGGGCTCGGAGCGTACCGATGGAGGAGCCGGACGGGCGGCGGCCGCCTTGCGCGCGGCGGCGGTCTCCTCCTTCGCCGGCTCGCCGTTGGGGTCGTGCGCGGGCGGCGGTGGGACGGTGGCCATCCACTGACCGAGGTGATCCTTGTCGTGCAGCAGGTCCTTGATGTCGTACTCGGCGTACTCGAATTCCGGTGACCAGTAGAGCGCGTCGAACGGGCAGACCTCGATGCAGATGCCGCAGTACATGCAGAGCGAGAAGTCGATGTCGAACTTGTCGAGCACGTTGCGCTGGCGGGGGCGGGCGGCGCCGGGCACCACCACCTCCTCCTTGTGCGAGTCGATGTAGATGCACCAGTCCGGACACTCGCGGGCGCAGAGCATGCAGACCGTGCAGTTCTCCTCCGACAGCGCGATCACACCGCGCGAGCGGGGTGGCAGGTCGGGGGCCACGTCCGGGTACTGCTGCGTGGTCGATCGGCTGGTCATCGTCTTGAGGGTGACCGCCAGCCCCTTCACCAGGCCCGCGCCGGGCAGACCGCGCGCGCTGGTGGCGCCGGCCGGGTCGCCGTGCTCGCTGGGGTCGCTCATGTCGACCATCCTGCCCTGTGGCATCGGTGCGCGCGACCACCACCCGTGGGTCGATGACCCTAGGGTCTACTCGGGAAGCGCGGCGACCTACCTATCAGCGGGATCACGCCCCGGGCCCGCCGACGACCGTCGGTGGGAGCATCTCGACGCCGAGCTGTTGGAGCAGTTGGAACAGCTCGTTGCAGCTCCACACCTCAACGATCCGACCCGCTGTGTCGAAGCGCAGGAACGTCGCCCCGGAGTAGCTGACAACCTGCCCGGTCGGGGGCACCGGCCCGAACTGGCCGACGTGCGTGCCGGCCGCACGCCAATGGACGGCCACCCGCTCGCCGGCCGCCACCACGTCCACGATCTTGTAGCGCAGGTCCGGGAAGGCCGCCCGCCGCTCGCGGTGCCAGGCCAGCGTCGCCTCCGGCCCGGTGCCGCCCAGCCCCGGGCACTCCTCGGCGATCAACTCGTACGCCGACTCCTCCCGACGTGCGTTCCACACGTCGGCGATGAACTGCCGGGCCGCCGCCTCCACATCCGTCATGACGGCAGGGTAGTCGGGCCGGTGGCCCATAAGACGAGGCCAGGTTGACCCGCCCGGCACCGCCAGGCCGGAGATCCGCAAGGATGGGACCGAGACGGCAACAGACCGGAGGGTGACGTGGGCGAGGAAACAGGCGGCAAGTACGTCGAGCCGGGCGGCGAGTTCACCCGCGACCAGCGGTACATCGCCACTCGGATCACCGAGGACGGGCGCGACGGGTACCCGGCGGAGCCGGGCCGGTACCGGCTGGTTGTCAGTCGGGCATGCCCGTGGGCCAACCGCCTGATCATCGTGCGGCGGCTGCTCGGCCTGGAGGACGCCATCTCCATGGGGGTGGCCGGCCCGACCCACGACGCTCGGAGCTGGACCTTCGACCTCGACCCGGATGGCCGGGACCCGGTGCTCGGCATCGAGCGCATCCAGGAGGCGTACTTCAAGCGCTTCCCCGGGTACGAGCGCGGCATCACCGTGCCCGCGATCGTCGACGTGCCGACCGGGCAGGTGGTGACCAACGACTACGCGCAGATGAGCCTCGACCTGTCCACGCAGTGGGGCGCGTACCACCGGGAGGGCGCCCCGCAGCTCTACCCCGAACACCTGCGGACTGAGATCGACGAGGTCAACCGCGTGGTGTTCTCCGACGTCAACAACGGCGTCTACCGGTGCGGTTTCGCCGGCACCCAGGAGGCGTACGACAAGGCGTACCACCGGCTCTTCGACCGGCTGGACTGGCTGACCGAGCGGCTGACCGACCAGCGCTACCTGGTCGGGGACACCATCACCGAAGCCGACGTGCGGCTGTTCACGACGCTGGCTCGCTTCGACCCGGTCTACCACGGCCACTTCAAGTGCAACCGGCAGAAGCTGAGCGAGATGCCGGTGCTGTGGGCGTACGCCCGGGACCTGTTCCAGACCCCCGGTTTCGGCGACACCACCGACTTCGACCACATCAAGCGGCACTACTACGAGGTGCACCGCGACATCAACCCGACCGGGGTCGTGCCGCTCGGCCCCGACCTGTCCAACTGGATCACCCCGCACGGTCGGGAAGCCCTGGGTGGCCGTCCCTTCGGCGACGGCACCCCGCCCCCGCCGCCAGCCGAGCCCGTCGACCCCGCACACACCCCGCTCCGCTAACCGCCCCCCACGCCCCACCCCCACGCCCCACCCCCACCCCCACCCCCACCCCCACCCCCACCCCCGTCGATCATGG
>NZ_JBEXGR010000040.1:0-28280 GCF_040607415.1 Micromonospora sp. NPDC005291 | reverse complement strand
GCGCCCCGCGGCGGCGCCCGCCCCCCCGGCCGCGGCGCCGGGGCGCCCGCGGGGGGGGGGGGGGGGGCGCGCCGGGGGGGGGGGGGGGGGGGGGGGGCGGTAGCACATGGGTGGGGCGAGTGGGGGCTGTCCACAGGGCGGCTGTTTGTCCACAGGATGCGGCAGCGGGCGAGCGCGGCGACGGTGAGCGGGGGCAACGTTCGCCGCCGTGGACCTTTACTCGCAGGCGGCGGAGCTAACCTGGCGGATTCCAATCGACCAGCAGCCGACTCGCTACCGTCAACTCCTGAGTGCTGGGTTGTCGGCGGGAGCGATCAGTTGGCGCTCGAACAGAGGGCGGCTACACCGGCCGGGCCACGGCAGGTACATCTCCGGCCCGGACTCGCCCGGACTGTGGGGGCGGGCCCGAGCCGCGCTGATGGACAACCCGGACGCGGTGCTGGGCTTCCACACCGCTGCCCAACTCCACGGCTTCGGGGTTGTACCGAGCGACAACATTCACCTGCTCACGCTTGCGGGAAGCCCCTTCCCGCAACGGCGAGGGATTACCTCGCACCAGACAGTCCTGCGGGCCGGTCCGCCCGTTTTCATCCTTAGTCTTCCCTGTGCATGTGCGTCCCGAGTCGCCGTTGATCTCGCCCGTACGCTTCCCCGGCTCGACGCACTGCCGGTCCTTGACGCCGCGCTCTTCGCCGGTGCAGTGACGCAGGAGGAACTGCTCGTCGAGGTGGGCCGGCACGATGGTCTACGTGGTGTGCGACAGGCTCGCGAATTGGTGGCGATCGCGGACGGACGAGCCGAGTGCAGGCAGGAGACCCACCTCCGGCTACTCCTGGTTGACGCTGGCATCAAGGATTTCGTGCCACAGTTGCCGGTGCGCGACGCCGCAGGGCGCGTCCGTTGCCGCCTCGACCTCGGTGACCCCTATCGCATGATCGCAGCAGAATACGACGGCTCCTCCCACCTCAGCCACCAGCGTCTGCGACAGGACCGATCCCGTCACAACTGGCTGGAGCAACAGGGCTGGGCGATGCGCTACTTCACCGCTGCGGATCTCTACCACTCCCCCCAAACGATTCTCTCCACCATCACCGCCGCCCGCCGATCTAGGGCTAATCATCGCCCGCAGAGATCGACTCAGGATGATATGCCCTAGATCGGCGCGCCAGGGCGCGCGAGCGGGCGCGGGGGGCGGGGCGGGGGGCGGGGCGGGGGGAGGCGCGAGGGGCGGGGGGCGCGGGCGGGGCGTTTAGCGGAAGAAGGCGCGCAGGACGGCTGCGGTCTCGGCCTCCAGCACTCCGCCGTAGACCTCGGGGCGGTGGTTGAGTCTGCGGTCACGCAGCACGTCCCAGAGCGATCCCGCAGCGCCGGTCTTGGGCTCCCACGCGCCGAAGACGACGGTGGAGACCCGGGCCAGCACCAGCGCCCCCGCGCACATGGTGCACGGTTCGAGGGTGACCACCAGGGTGCAGCCGTCCAGCCGCCACCGGCCGGCCTGCTCGGCACCTCGGCGCAGGGCCAGCACCTCGGCGTGGGCGGTGGGGTCGCCGGTCAACTCCCGCTCGTTGCGTCCGATGGCCAACTCGGTCCCGTCCGGCCCGTAGAGCACCGCGCCCACCGGCACGTCGTCCACGTCGGTGGCGCCTGCGGCAGCGCCGGCCGGGCCCGTGACGGCGACCTCCAGAGCGCGGCGCATCCACGACTCGTGCCGCTGTCGCCGACCGACCTCGCCCAGGTCGGCCAAGTCCTCGTGGGCGCCTGGCCCGGCGCGCTCCACCGCACCGGGGGTCGGCTGCCCCGGCCGGATCGTCTCCAGTGCAGGATCGGTGGCGTCGGCCGGCTCAGACCTCACGCAGCTCCTCGACCTCGTCGACGCAGCCGAGCACCTGGCAGATCTCGGCGGTGACTTCCGCCGGCAGCATCCCGTCGTGCGTGCACAGGCTCAGCAGCTTCTGTGCGGAGATGCCCAGGTTGGCCAGCAGATCGGCATCACCCACCGGGTCCGCCTCCGGGTCGACGACGGGCTGCTCGCTCTCCTCGTCACCGGTGGTCACCGAGCGTGGTTCCTCGTCGCCGTCGAGCCCGGTGACCGAGGTCTTCAGGTCACCGACCAGCAGCGAGCCCAGCTGGGACTCCTCGGCGTACGCCGAGTCCGAACCGAACACCCGCAGGTCCTCGCCCTCGTCGAGACGCAGGACCACCAGGTATGCGTCGTCGGCCTCGACGAAGAGCAGCGACACGTCGGCCTCCTGGTCGACGTCACGCAACCGGTCAGCGACCTCATCGATGTCGGTAGCGCCACGCAGGCTGACCTCGGCGGCGGTCCAGCCACTGTCGTCGCGCACCACGGCCGCAGCGAAGTACGACACGGTCCCCCCAATAGCCCTCGACACAGCGTCGACTCGTTACGCGTGCACGTTAGCCGGTCGGGTCGGCGGGCGACCGGTCAACGCCCCGAAGGGCCGGCCATTCCTGACAAAGTCGGATCAGCCGGCTACCCGTCGGCGGGTGGCGATGAGCTGGCGCAGACGCTCGGTGCGCTGCCGCTGCGGTCGGCTGCGCTGGCGGACCGCCCGGGCGCCCGCCAACTCGGCCAGCAACTGCAGGCGTCGGCGGCAGCGATCGGGGTCCTGTCGCGGGTTGGTCCAGGCCATAGTGCCGAGCGTGCCGAGTCTCGGCGGCCACGTCAAGACGGCGTTCGCTACGCAGCCAACCGGGCACGCGGCGCAGTCATCGGTAGCCGTTTCGGGGCCTGCCGGCCCTTGGTCACCACAGCGGCCAGTCACCACTGGTGGCCCAGCGAACCGCCACCACGGCGGCGGCGATGCTCCAGCCACCGGCCGTGACGATGGCGACCCCGGTGGCAACCCCGCGGTCGCCGTAGCGGACCAGCACCAGGGCCGTCAACCACGCGAGCATGCCGGCCACCACCGTCCACCACGCGTAGCTGGCCAGATCGGTGCCGAGCAGGCCGAACAGCAGCAGCCAGCCGGCCGCGGCCCCGCCGCCGGCGGCGACACCACCGCCGGTGATCGGGTGGGGTTCGCGGTAGGTCGGGCGAGGCGGGGGGCCGGAGGGGAAGAGCCCCGACGGGAGTCGCGCCGCCGAGCGTGCGGCGGCACCGGGATCCGGGCCAGGCTCGGGTCGGGCGATGGTCACCGTCGCTGCCTCCCCTCACGCGCGCCGCTCGTGCCCACGGTACCGGCTCTGCCAGGATGACCGGATGCCCTCGCCGACGATCGGCCGCCGCGTGCGTCCGGCGTACCCGATTCTGCTGCTGTTGGCCCCGGTGCTGGCCGCCGGCTGCGCGACCACCCGGCCGGGGGTGCCGCCCGACGGCGCCGCGCCGACACCGCCGGCGGTCTGGGCGACCGCCGACCAACCGGCGTCGCCGTCGGCCACTCCGACGGCGACCGGCCCGGCCGGCCCGGTGCCGTCGTCGGCCGGGCCGTCGGCGACGGCACCCCGCGCCGGGCTGCGGCATGTCTTTCCGGTACGCGCAGACAACGTGGACTATCACCCGACGCACGGGGCGTACCCGGCCACGGATCTCTTCGCCGACTGCGGTGAGCCGTTCGTGGCGGTGACCGACGGGACGGTGCTGGAGGTGAGTCGCGTCGACCGGTACACCAAGCGTGGTCCGCAGGGTCCGGACAACGGCGGCCTGTCGGTCGCCCTGCTCGGTGATGACGGGGTGCGCTACTACGGCTCGCACCTGAGCCTGGTGGCCAGCGGTGTCGACGCCGGCGTCCGGGTCCGCGCCGGGCAGCAGCTCGGCAAGGTGGGGCGCACCGGCAACGCGAACAACGTCTGTCACGTGCACTTCGGCATCTCCCCGCCGTGCACGGGCAAGGACGGCTGGTGGATCCGACGCGGCGTGCTCTGGCCGACGCGTTACCTGGATTCCTGGCGACGCGGCGGCAATCGGGAGCCGGCCGCCGAGGTCACCGCGTGGCAACGCAAACACGGCTGCCCGAAGGCTCCCTGACGTGAAAGGCTCCCTGACGTGACGAGCGCCCGGGACCCCATCGCCGACCTGCGCCGCATCGCATTCCTGCTGGAGCGGGCGAACGAGGCCACCTATCGGGTCCGCGCGTTCCGGTCGGCGGCGAAGGCGCTGACCGGCCTGCCTGCGGCCGAGGTGACCGAGCGGGCCGGCAACGGCACGCTCACCGAGTTGGCCGGGGTCGGTGACGTGACGGCCCGCTGCGTGGTGGAGTCGCTGGCCGGTGAGGAGCCGGTCTACCTGCGCCGGCTGGTGGCGACCGAGGGCAGCGACCTGGACGCCGAGGCGACGGCGCTGCGCGCCGCCCTACGGGGCGACTGTCACACCCACTCGGACTGGTCCGACGGCGGCTCGCCGATCGAGGAGATGGCGCTGGCCGCGGTGGAGTTGGGCCACGAGTACATGGTGCTGACCGACCACTCGCCACGGCTGAAGGTGGCACGAGGGCTGACCGCGGATCGGCTGCGCCGGCAGCTCGACCATGTGGCGCAGGTCAACGCCGCGCTGCCCGAGGGTTTCCGGATCCTCACCGGGATCGAGGTGGACATCCTCGCCGACGGCTCGCTGGATCAGGACGATGAGCTGCTGGCACAGCTGGACGTGGTGGTCGGGTCGGTGCACAGCGGCCTGAACGACGAGCGGTCGAAGATGACCCGGCGCATGCTGGCCGCGGTCGCGAATCCGCACCTGGACATCCTCGGCCACTGCACCGGCCGGATGGTGTCGTCCCGCCCAGCCGGGGTGACCGGGCCGGGCGACCGGGGGCACCGCGCCCGGACCCGGGCGGAGAGTGACTTCGACGCGGACACGGTCTTCGCCGCCTGCGCCGAACACGACACCGCCGTCGAGATCAACTCTCGGCCGGAACGGCAGGACCCGCCGAAACGCCTGATCCGTCGTGCCCTGGAGGCCGGCTGCCGGTTCGCGATCAACACGGACGCGCACGCGCCCGGTCAACTCGACTGGCAGCGGTTCGGTTGCGAGCGGGCCGCCCTCTGCGGCGTCTCCGCCGACCGGGTGGTCAACACCTGGTCGGCGGAGCAACTGGTGGCCTGGACGCACGATCGGCGCTGATCGGCGGCGCGGCGTGGGTCAGCGCTGGGTGGCCGGCTCGGCTGCTGGCACGGCGGGAACGCCGACCACGGGGAGTGGCTTCCTGCGGCCGAACACGCCCTGCGAGACCGCGACCCCGAGCAGCACGATGAGCGCGCCGACCGGTTGGTGCCAGTTGAGCCGTTCGTCGAGCGCCACGGCACCGATCAGCACCGCGAAGATCGGGATCAGGTACGTGACCGTGGAGGCGGTGCTCGCACCGGCCACCCGGATGTTGCGCATGTTGATGACGAACGCGAGACCTGTGCCGAGCGCGCCGAGGGTCAGCACGCTTGCCACCACCCCCGCCGACAACTCGGTGGGCAGCGGCGGCATGCCGGCGACGAACGGGGTGACGATGGCCAGTTGCCCGGCGGCGAGCAGCAGCTGCGCGGCAGAGAGCGAGAGACCGGAGTGCGCGCTGCCGGCGACGAACCGCTTCTGGTACGGGATGGCGACGCCGTAGCAGGCCGCCGCGCCGAAGCACATCAGCTGCCCGGTGAAGTGCGCCCCGCCGATGCCCTCCCAGACCCCGAGCACCACCAGCACACCGAGGAAGCCCAGCCCGAGCCCGACCGCGCGGCGCACGGTCAGCCGCTCGGTGCGGAAGACCAGCACCGCCAGCGGCAGCACGATCAGCGGCGTGGTGGCGTTCCAGATGCCGGCGAGCATCGACTCGACCCGCTGCTCGCCGTAGCCGAAGAGGGTGAACGGCACGGCCACCCCGAACGCGGCGACGACAGTCAGGTGCGCCCAGACCCGGGGCTCGCGGGGCAGCCGATCGCGCAGCATGGCGAGGACCACCAACAGGGTCAACGCGCCAGCGACAACGCGGTAGAGGGTGAGCTGGACCGGGTGCAGCTCGGCCACCCCGACCTTGATGAAGAGGAAACTGGAACCCCAGATCGCGGCGAGGGCGACGAAGCCCGGCAGCCAGGATCGGACCGGCGCCTTGTCAGGAGTGATATCGGTGGTCACCCCTGACACTCTGCCGTAGCCGTCCGACAAAGTCGCGCGTCTTTCGGACGTCGCACCGTGCCCCAACCTGTGGCTTTAACACGACAAACGTCGTCGACACGGGGGCTGGGTGGTCACGTAGGGTCGCAGCGTGGGACGAATTGATGAACTCGCCAACCGATATGTGACCGAGTGGGCGCCGTTGAGCCCCACCGGCGCGACCTTCGTCGGCATTGCCGGCCATGACGATCAACTCGACGACCTCTCGCCCGATGGTTACCGGGCGCGCGCGGACCTCACCCGCCGGACACTCTCCGAGCTGGAGGTGACCGAGCCGGCGACCGAGTCGGAACGGACCGCCAAGGAGGCCATGCAGGAACGGCTCGGCCTGGACCTGGCCCGGTACGACGCGGGCGAGGTGACCAGCGAGGTCAGCGTGATCACCAGCGGGCTGCACGACATCCGCATGGTGTTCGACCTGATGCCGACCGCGACCACGGACGAGCAGGCCAACGTCGCCGCCCGGCTCAACGGCTTCGCGGGCGCGTTGGACAGCTACAAGACCACGCTGCGCGAGGCGCTCGCCGCCGGCCAGATCAGCTCGAAGGTGCAGCTGGTCGAGGTGGCCAAGCAGTGCGACATCTGGGTCGACCCGACCGGGGACAACTTCTTCCACGGGCTGGTCGAGCGGCTGGGCGCAGAGGGCACGCTCGGCGCGGAGCTGCGTCGGGGTGCGGCGGCGGCGACCGCGGCGACCGCCGAGTTCGGCCAGTTCCTGCGTACCGAGATGGCCCCGTACGGTCGGGACAAGCAGGCCGCCGGCCGGGAGCGCTACGAGCTGGCCTCGCAGTATTTCCTCGGCGCCAAGGTCGACCTGGACGAGACGTACGCCTGGGGCTTCGCGGAGCTGGCCCGCCTGGAGGCGGAGATGCGGGTCGTCGCCGGGCGCATCGCTGGCTCCGGCGCCACCGTCGACGAGGCCGTGGCCACGTTGGACGCCGACCCGGCCCGGACCATCCAGGGCAAGGAGGCGTTCCGGGACTGGATGCAGGCGCTCGCCGACAAGGCGATCACCGAGCTGCACGGCACCCACTTCGACATCCCGGAGCAGGTCCGTCGCATCGAGTGCTGCCTCGCCCCGACCAGCGACGGTGCCATCTACTACACCGGCCCGAGTGAGGACTTCTCCCGCCCGGGCCGCATGTGGTGGGCGGTGCCGCAGGGCATCAGCGAATTCTCCACCTGGCGTGAGGTGACCACCGTCTACCACGAGGGCGTGCCGGGTCACCACCTCCAGGTGGCGCAGACCGCTGTCCGGGCCGATCTGCTCAACCGCTGGCAGCGGCTGCTCTGCTGGGTCTCCGGGCACGGCGAGGGCTGGGCGCTCTACTCGGAGCGGTTGATGGACGAGTTGGGCTACCTGGAAGACCCGGGCGACAAGCTGGGCATGCTCGACGGCCAGGCGATGCGCGCGGCCCGGGTGATCGTCGACATCGGCATGCACCTGGAGCTGGAGATCCCGAAGGACAACCCGTTCGGCTTCCACCCGGGCGAGCGGTGGACGCCCGAGCTGGGCTGGGAGTTCATGCGGGCGCACTGCCGGGTGCCCGACGAGAACCTGCGCTTCGAGCTGAACCGCTATCTGGGCTGGCCGGGGCAGGCACCGTCGTACAAGGTCGGTGAGCGGATCTGGCTCCAGGCCCGCGAGGACGCCAAGGCCCGCAAGGGCGCGGATTTCGACCTGCGGGAGTTCCACCGGCAGGCGTTGGACCTGGGCGCGCTGGGTCTCGACCCGCTGCGCCAGGCGCTGGCCCGGCTCTGAGCCGCTGACGCTTTCGGGCGCCGACGGTACGAGTCGTCGGCGCCCGGAGCCATCGATACGGGTGCGTCGTTCAGCCGAGGTCAGCGGTGGGTGTGCGGCTCAGCCGAGGGTCAGCGGTGGGTGTGCGGCTCAGCCGAGGGTCAGCGCCAACGACGGCCGGGCGGTCAGCGTGTCACTGGTGACGTACGCCAGGTCGATGACCGGGTCGGTGAACGTGACCGGGATGGGCAACGTGACCGGGAGTCCGTCCGGGAACGGCAGGTCCGGAGTCAGAGTGATCTTGATACCGGCCAGCTTGCCGACGAACCGGGTGGAGTAGAAGGCCACGTCACCGCTGACGGTCAGGCTGTCGGTCGCGTACCGCTGGCTACGCCCCTGCGGACCGTCCGCGCTCAGCAGGAAGTCGTCGGTCACGGCCTTTTTCATGCTGAACTTCAGCACCTTGAGGGTGCCCGTCTCAGTCTGCAGGTCGGTGATCCCCTCGAAACGGAGCCCGGTCATCGTCACCTTGGATCCGGTGAGCTTCGACGGCGTCTGGGCCACCTTCGGCAGATTCGGGTCGGCGGCGATGCGCGGCAGCGGCTTGCCCGGCTCCACTGTGCCCGGCTTCTCGGGCGTCGTCGTGCCCGGCTTACCAGGCTGGGCCGGCGACGGGCAGGTCGTGGACCCGGGGCGGGCCGACGGCGTGACGGTCGGTTGTGCCGACGGCTTGGCGGTCGGGCTCGCCGACGGCGTCGCGGTGTCCGTGCGGCGTCCACCGGTGAGCAGGTCACCGATGCCGTCCAGGATGTCGGTGATCACGTTGCCGTCCCGCTCCGGGCTCGGACTCGGGCTCGCTGTCGGCTTCGAGGTGGGCGCACTGGGACTGGGTGACGGAGTGACCGCCCGCGACGGGGTGGGACAGGCGGTCGCGGCGGGCGTGCTCGGGGCGGCCTGCACCGCTCGGGGCTGGACGGCCAGCCCGGCGGCCGCGAGGCCGAGCACCACCACGACGATGCCGAAGGTCCGCGGATCAGCGGAACGTCCCGGCCACTCGGGCGGCGCGCCCGTGTCGGCCGTCCCGCCCGCCGGGTGATCTACCCGCTCACCGACCGTGCCGGCCGGCACCGCCGCGAGCGGCTCCGTGTCGAGGCGCTCGGTATCGAGCCGCTCAGTGTCGAGCCGGTCGACGCCGGCCACCTCGGCTCCGTTCTGCTCGGCTCCTCGCTGCTCCGCGTGGGGCTGATCCGCATCATCCCGCTGCTCACCGGGCTGATCTTCGGCCGCCTGCTCGGCGTCGGACAGGTCGGCGTCGGACAGCTCGGCGTCGGACAGGTCAGCAGCGGCTGGCGCGGGTCGGATCGGCGTCCAGGCGAAGGCGAGCGCGCTGCCGACGATGCCGAGCAGCAGACCGACGAAGAAGCCGCCGAGGTTGAGCCCGATCAGCGAGTAGACCACGGTGAACGCCGCGACGACCGAGTAGAACAACCGCTGCGCCGGGCTCAACCAGAGCAGCAGGGCGCAGGTCACCAGGATGACCGGGATCAGTAACGAGAGCAGACCGGTGGTTCCGCTGTGGAAGCTCAGGCCGTTGATCGTCATCCGGGTGGAGGCGAACATCTCCACCCCGGCCAGGGTGATGAAGAGGCCACCCCAGAACGGTCGGCTCCGCTGCCAGCGGCGGAAGGTCCGCCACGCCTGGGCCGTGCCGCCGGGCCGGGCGTGGGTCGGGTTGGCGGTTGTCACGTACTCCTCCTGGCGGAGCGGGGACGGGGACGGGGCCGTGGCCCGCGGTGGTCGGCCACCGCGGGCACCGACTCACCTCAGAAGCACTCCTTGCCCTTGGCGTCGTCGCCCACGTTGACCTTCAACCGGAGTCCGACCAGGTTGAAGGTGGCCGCCGTGGTGTATCGGGACACCTGCTGCAGGTTGGTGATGGTGACGTGGTCGGAGTTCTGGCCGAACGAACCCTTCTGCGCCGTCGCGTTAAGGTCGGTCGCGTCCCGGCCGATCTTGATGTTGGTGAACGTCGCATTGCCGTCGAGCGAGTCCATGGCGATCAGCAGGTCCTTGGCCCGGGCAGGCTCCTTGCCCTCACCGGCGTTGATGGTGAGAACCACCGGCAGGCCGGGCAGGTCTGAGCGGACGGACTGGCAGAGGCTGTACAACTCGGCGCTGCTGATCTCGGCGACGGCGATCGGGCGGGTTTTGCCGTCCTCGCCCTTCTCCCGGACGATGCCGCCGTACTGCTTGAAGCCGTCGCCCTCGAGGCGGGCCGCGCCGATCTTGAACGTCTGCCCGGACACGGTGACGTCGGACGCGATGGCGCCGGTCGACATGCCGAACAGGATGGCGCCGACGGCGGCGGTGGTGGGGACCACCATGGCGACGAACCGCCGCCACCGGGTACGACCCTGATCCTCAAATCGATCCTGCACGGGGTTCCTCCTCAGGTGGCCGGTCCCGGACTGGCGGCCGCGCACCAGGCCCGTCATGTGTTACCGGCGGGTAACGATCGAGCCTGATCGTGCACCCGTTGCGGCGCGGCTCACAACCCCCTGACCACCCGGCGGTAACACGAGGGCGATCCACGAGCGGGCTGGCGTCACGAAACGTGGAGATCCCCGTACGGCCAGAAGCCCCGGCGAGCGACAAAGCTGGCATAAACCCACGCCGCGACAGCGGAGAGTGGCAGGGCATCGACGAATTACAATTAGGTAACGGATGTAAAGTGCGCAGGTCGCAGAGGGTCGTTCGGCTCGCCCGCTCGTCCGAACACCCAGGCGATCTCGAAACCGCCGGGCACCGCCGAATGGCCAGGTGCCCTAGGGTTTCGGCGTGCATCTGGACGACGTGCGACGCGACTGGACCAAGCTCGGAGCTGAAGATCCACTCTGGGCCGTACTCGTTCAGCCCGGCAAACGCGGCGGACGGTGGGACGTCGGGGAGTTCCTGGCCACCGGCCGCACCGACGTCGAGGAGACGACTGGCTGGCTTCGCCAGCTCGGCCTGCCCACCCGCTGGGAGCGGGTGCTCGACTTCGGCTGCGGCGTCGGGCGACTGTCGCAGGCGCTCGCTCCACACGCGGACGAGGTCGTCGGCGTCGACATCGCTCCGTCCATGTTGGAAACCGCCCGACGACTGGACCGAAGTGCCGGGAACATCCGGTTCGTTCTCAACGACGCGCCGGACCTGAGCCAGTTCCCCGACGGCCACTTCGACCTGGTCTACAGCGCCCTGGTGTTGCAGCACCTGCCGCGCCCCGCCATCGACCACTATCTGGCCGAGTTCCTGCGCGTGCTGCGGCCAGGCGGCATCGCCGTCGTGGGGTTGCCAACCGCACCGGCGCGAACGGCCAGGGGCATCGTCTGGCAGTTTGCGCCGTCCCGCCTGATCAGCTGGGCACAGTGCCACCTGCTCAACTATCCGGCGCCGATGAAAATGACGGTCGTACCGCACGCCGACATGGTGCGGCTGGTGGCCGCGTACGACGGGGACATCGTCGGGCAGTGGCGCGATCAGTTGTACAGCGAAGACTGGGTCTGCACGCGGTATGCGGTGCGCCGCGCCTAGCCGCACGACTGAGGGGTGGACCATCACGGTCCACCCCTCGATCGCGCTTCCCTGTCGTACCCGTCAGCGCTGCTCCACCTCGCCGTGCGCCGGGCGCTGGGTCGGGACCGTCGGGTCCTCGGACTTCCAGTTCGTCGACGCCGGCGGGATCTCGTCGGTCAGCGGACCGCCTGCGGGCTCGGTCCTGGGCTGCTCGGCGGTGTCCCTGTCGCGTACCGGCTTCTGGTCCACCCGGGTTGGAGTCGGGTCGGCGATCGCCGGCTCGGCGCGGTGCCGGGCGGCACCGTCGTTGGGTCGGGTCACCAGCCACACGCCGACGACGAGGGCGATCAGGCCGAGGACACCGGCGGCGATCGGGCCCCAGAAGCCGATCAGGCCGATCTTGAAGCCATTGTCCTTGGCCGTCTTGACGCTGTTGCTGACCGTCTCGTCCGTGTAGTTGAAGTCCGCGTCCAGCAGCACCGTGGCGGTGCCGGTGTTCGGGCGCAGCTCCTTGTGCTGCTGTTCCCGGACGTTCACGTAGGAGCCGGTCACCGGGTCGACCCAGAGCGTGCGGGTGTTGCTGTAGACGATCTGACCGCTGGTGGCGCCGGGAGCGAACTTGCCGATCAGCGTCTGGATGCTGCTCTCCGGGGTGGTCAGCACCTCGTTCTCGATGCGCTGCTCGAAGCGGTACGCCTCGATGCCCTTGATCTTTTCGGTGCCGGTGAACTTCGCCGGGGTGGCCCGCTTCAGGTCACGGTCGAAAACCTGGTAGTCGCGCTTGCCGGTGCCGAACGGGAACTTGTAGATCTGGCCGGAGTAGCTCACGTTTCCGACCGGAGTCTGGTCCGCGCCGGTCTCGTTGAGCCACTGCTCCTTCCACGGGGCGGCCGCGCCGGAGATCCGGTAGAGAGCCAGCTCGGTGCTGTACTGGCTGACCACATCCTGGTTGTCGGTACGCCTGACCGTCTGGTAGACGTCCCAGATCACCGCGTCGCCCTTGAGTTCCTTGGGTAGCCGGTCCTTCGTGTCGTCCGGCTGCGGAATGACCTCGACGTTGGACACCAGGTCGCCCTGCGGGACCTCGATGCTCACCGAACTTCCAGTTGCGGTGATCTTCAGGAACTTGGCGTTCTTCGCCTCGGCGACTGACGTCGTTGGTTCAAGATCATAGGGGAGCTTGGTCACGGCGGGGGCCACATAGAACGGCAGCCCGGCCGCGAAGACCAGCAATAAGACACCCAACCCGAAGAGCGCGGCGCCCACGCGAAGCTTCACTCATCCTCCTGTAACCTGCCGCCCTACGACCTGTTGTCCGGGGCACCCGATCCTTAACATGGCGGGAGGTTACTCCCCGGTCACCTTCAAAGCGACCCCCTGGATGTCCAGATGTCCACAGCCGCCGCGCCAACAGTTCCGCAACCTTCGGTAACCGGCCGACTCCCCGCACTCGATGCGCTGCGAGCAATTGGCGCCGTGGCGGTCGTCGGTCACCACGTTGGGTTCCAGACCGCCGCCACCATGAACACCACGTGGGGCGGCTGGCTGGCCCGGCTGGACGTCGGCGTCGCCATCTTCTTCGTGCTCTCCGGGTTCCTGCTGTTCCGACCGTGGGCCCTCAGCGCCGCGACGGGACAGGCCCGACCGCGCGCCAGGCGGTATCTCTGGCGGCGGGCCCTACGTATCCTGCCCGCCTACTGGCTGGCGGTGCTGGTCTGCCTGATCGTCCTGCCGCAGAATCGGCCGGCGTCCGCCGGTGACTGGCTCCGCCACCTGACCTTCACCCAGATCTACCAGCCCGGCCAGTTGCGCTACGGGCTCAGCCAGACCTGGAGTCTCGCCACCGAGGTCGCGTTCTACCTGATCCTGCCGCTGGTCGCCGTGCTCGCGGTGGGCCGGTCCTGGCGTCCCGTCCGCACCGTCGTGATCGTCAGCGGGGGCGTGTTGGTGACCGCGGGATGGCTCACCCTGATGGGGTTCGGCTGGCTCAACAGTGGCCTGCACACCACGTGGCTCCCCTCGTACGCGGCCTGGTTCGGCGCGGGCATGGCCCTGGCGGCGGCGCACGTCGCCCTGCGCACCGGGACCGCGCCCGCCGCCTTCCGCGTGCTGGACGACCTCGCCTCGGCACCGGTTGCCTGCTGGGCAGCGGCAGTCGGCCTGATGGCGATCGCGACGACGCCCATCGCCGGCCCCCGCGACCTCACCAGCCCGACAGCCGCCGAGTTCGCGCTCAAGCTGGCCCTGTACCTCGCGATCGCGACGCTGATCCTGATCCCGGTGGCCTTCGGCGGGCCGACCCGGGTCAAGGAGGTCTTCAGCACCGCGTTCGCCCGGTGGCTCGGCGCCGTCTCGTACGGGCTGTTCCTGTGGCACCCGCTGGTCATCGAATTCATCTACCTGCTCGACGACCGGCCACTCTTCACCGGCGGGCTGTTCAACACCTTCGTCCTCACCATGATCTTCGGTCTCTTGTACGCCACCGTCAGCTACTACGGCGTCGAGCGGCCCCTGCAAATGCTCGGGTCGCAACGTCGGCACCGACCGGCCGGGCGCGGGCACGCATCCGGCACGCCCGCCGTCGACGGGGCCGCACCGGCCACCACGCCGCCGTCGGTCGCGACGGGTACGCCGGTGCCCACGGTCGGCGCGTAGCGCCCAGCCGGTCAGCGCTGGCCCATCGGGGCATTGCCGGCCAGCACCCCAGCCCCTAGTGTGACGCGCGTCCCTAAATTACTTGAGAGTAGGGTTCGCGTGGAGCGTCGCTTCGGCATGCCCGGACACGTGCTGTTTCTCAACTGGCGAGACACCCGTAACCCCGAGGGTGGCGGTTCCGAGGTGTACGTGGAACGGATCGCCGCCGAGTTGGTGGCGCGCGGTTTCCGCGCCACCCTCTTCTGTGCCGCCCACAGCCAAGCTCCCGGCGACGAGATCAACGAGGCAGGCGTCCGACTGGTGCGGCGCGGCGGCCGACACACTGTCTACCTATGGGCGGCGCTCTGCTATCTGGCCGGCGCGCTGGGCGTAGGCCCGCTGTCGAACCGCCGGGGCGGCCGGCCCGACATCCTGGTCGACGTCTGCAACGGGTTGCCGTTTCTCGCCCCGCTGTGGGCACGGCGCCCGGTGGTCAAGCTGATCCACCACGTGCATCGCGAGCAGTGGCCGGTGGTCCTTCCCCAGTGGGCCGCCCGGTTCGGCTGGTGGGTCGAGTCGTCGCTCGCCGTACGCGTCTACCAGCGGTGCCGCTATGTCACCGTCTCCGAGGCCACCCGCAGAGAGCTGGCCACGCTGGGCGTACCGCCGGAGCAGGTCGCAGTGGTGCACAACGGCACCCCGGCGCTGCCCCGCACCGACGCCGAGCGGGCGACGTTCCCGCTGCTCGTGACACTGAATCGGCTGGTGCCACACAAGCGGGTGGAGGTGGCGCTGCGGGCGGTCGCGGCCCTCGCCGACGAGCTGCCGCAGCTGCGGCTGGTCATCGCCGGCCAGGGCTGGTGGGAGTCGCACCTGCGCGAGCTCGCCGCGGAGCTGGACATCACCGAGCGGGTGGATTTCCGGGGCTTCGTGACCGAGGAGGAGAAAGCCGCTCTCCTCGCCTCGGCCTGGGTCGCCCTGACCCCGTCACTCAAGGAGGGCTGGGGTCTGACGATTGTGGAGGCGGGTTCGGCGGGCACGCCAACGGTTGCGTTCCGCGAAGCGGGTGGAGTCGCCGAAGCGGTCGTCGACGGGCGTACCGGCCTGCTGGCCGACGACATCGACGATTACCTGGCGAAGGTGCGCACGCTTCTGCACGAGGATGAGATGCGGCGCGAGATGGGGGCGCAGGCCCGGGAGCACGCGGCTAGCTTCACCTGGCAGGCCGCGGGTGGGCACTTCGCGGCCCTGCTGGACGGAGTGGAGTCGCCCCGCCCAGTGCAGCAGCGGGGCGAGCCGTCCTACCTTTCGCCGTAAACCGCGGGGGCGTACGGGTCCTTCTTTCCGGCACGCTTGGCCGCATCCGAAACAATCTTGGCCTCGCTGGCCGCCTCTTTGTCGGTGGCGGTCGCGGCGGCCGAGAGCCCGCCGAGGGCCAGGATCCCCAGCAACGCCGCCACCAGGCCGGACACGACCAGGGTCAGAGCTCTACGCATGCCAATCCTCCAATGGCGAGACGTGCGAGCGGACGTTACCACGCGGTAGGGCGCCGGTGTAGTGCCGAAATGGCGGCAGCCATGACCACCAGAAGGGCAGCACCAAGCGCCATCACGACGGCCCACGCGCCATGTCCAGGCGGGGCCGATTCGGGGAGAATGGCCTGATTTCGGTAGAGAGTGAGAAACGGTCCCTCGTGGACGACCTGGAGGTCGAGAAGGGTCGCCGGGTCAACCTGGCCGGGCAGTTGGTGCTGCACCACCACCCAGCGCACGCCGGTGGCCGAGAGGGGCCGCCCCTCGGCCAACACACTGCGCACCTCGCGGAGCCGTGGATTCTCCCCGACCACCGCGATGTCGCCGACCCAGAGCGTGTCGTCGGTCAGCACCGTCCCCGGCAGATAGCGGGGCGCCGGGTCCAGGACGACCCGTCCGGGGTTCCAGGGGTACGCCCGGTAGGCGCCCAGCGGCAACGCGAGGATCTCCCCAGGCTCGCTGGCCACCCGCTCGGCAACAGTCTGCCAGTCCGCCGGATAGCTCACCGGACGAAGCCGGCCGGCACCGCCGAAGGCAAGGTCCGGCATGACGGCCACCGGCAGGAACAGCAGGCCGACCAGAACCACCCCCGCGACCTCCCGGTCGACCCGGGCCACCAGCCGCTCGGCGCCCAACGCGGCACACACCACCAGCAGCAACGCGTACGGGGCCAGGAACTTCTGGCCATCTCGGAGCAGCCCCGCACCCGGCAGGTGCACCACCGCCCAGCGCAGCGCCGCGTCCCCGCCGGGAAGCACCCCGAAAGCAGCGAGGAGGCAGCCGATCCCGGCGAGCACCCCCAGTCGCACCGCCGCACCCGGGGGCAGCCGGCGCCGCAGCAGGCCCGCGCCGACCGCGGCCAGGATCAGCAGCACCAGGGTCGCCAGCGGCACCAGCGGTGCGGCGCGACTGGCGGGTGTGGCCTGCGCGCTCCAGATGCCGCCGGTGCCCGCGAGCGCCACCAGCGGGCCGGCCCAGTTCTCCGACCGCGCCATGAACGCCGCCACCCCCGCCGGGTCGGAAGAACCGCCGGCATCGGTGACCAGGGCCGCAATCACCCACGGGGTGTTGAGTATCCCGACGCCGGCTAACGCCAGCGCCGACCGACGCGGCTGAGTCCGGTCCGACACCAGCAGCAGCACCGTGCCCAACGCGATCAACCCGCCGGTCGGCGTGATCGCGGCGGGCGCGGCGGCGAGCACCAGCCGGGCGAGCGCGCCATCGCGCCCCGCCCGCAGGTCCAGCGCCGCCCGCACCAACCAGGGCAGCGCGGCGTACGCGAGCAGCAGCCCCCACTGCCCGATCAGCAGCCGCTCGGCGAGGTAGGGCGTCCACGCGTACGCCACCGCGGCGAACAGCCGGACGGCGCGCCGGTCGGTCGGCACCAGCCGGCCTGCGCCGACCGCGGCCAGGAGGACCGCCCCGCCGAGCACCAGCCGCTGCACCAGCCAGCCCGGCACGAGCTGGGTGATCAGGGAGACCAGTGCGTCCATCGGCACCGCCCGGGGCAGACTCTGCGCCGGGGCGACGAGATCCCAACTCAGCGGCTGCCGGGGTACGAACACCATGTCGTACAGAAGCGCGTAGCCGGGCGCCGCGAGCGGGGCCAGCACCAGCACCGTGACAACCGCCGCAACGGCGTACAGCGGCAGGGTGTCCCGCACCGGCCGACTCGGTGGGGAATCGACGCCGGCCGGACGCTCAATCATTCACGGTGCCGGCACCGCCCGGCCGACGGTGATCAGGTTGGTGCACAACCCCACTGCCGGGCCCTCGATGGTGACCTCGACGGCGCTCCCGGCACCCTCCAGCAGGAAGATGACCTCGTTCAGCCCACGCCGCAGGGTGATCTCCCGGGCGGCGTCTCCGAGTCGGACCGTGGCGGTGGAGTCACCCGAGCTGAGGTAGCCGAAATGCACCGCGTACGGCCACTCCTCCAGATACCCGTCCAGCGGAATCCTGGCAGGCCGACCACTCTCCACCAGGTGCCCACACTCGGGCACCGGACCAGGCAGGACCTTCCGCCCCTCGACCACGACCGGACGGATCCGTCCGTTCTCGTCGAACATCGACGGCTTCTCGGCCTGCGTCACGAACGTGGGCCGGAGATCGGCCGGGCGGAAGAAGTGCGACTGGAGATTGTCCGGCCAGAAGTAGCCCGCGATGACACGGTCCGGGACGGTGGCGTCCAGAAAGACGGTGCCCGGCGGCGCGGCGGCAAGCTCGGCCTGCGTCGTCGCGAGGTAGTCCCGTCCGTTCTTCGTGCTCCAGTTGTCCCCGAAACGGGCCGTGCTCCACAGCGTGCCCACGCCGATGGTGGTCAACAGGAGGATTATCGAGACCAGGCCGACCGCGAAGGCCCCCGGCTCCCGCAGAACCGTCGGGACCGGCCACGCGGACACGTCGTCCTCGTCGGCGTCCTTCGTCCCCAGCAGGGCCGCGCCGACACAGATCGCGGCGACCAGCACCACGTCGGCGACGTACCGGGGAATGATGCCCACCAGCGGGCCGAGCGGGCCACCGAGGCGGGTCACGGCGAAGAGCGCGGCGACCAGCCCGAGGTAGCACGTGAGCAGCAGCCAGGCCCGCCCGGCGGACGGTCGCCGCCGGGAGGTGACCACGATGAGAGCCGCCAGCACCGCCCAGGACAGCCACTTGGCGATGTCGTACGGGTCGACGGGCGGGGGACCGTCACCGGCGTACGTCCAACGCCAGGGGCCTCCGAGCAGACCCGGCACGACGGTTTCGCCGACCAGGTCGCCGAGGAAGTTGAGGACCTGACCGACCGACGTGGGTTCGTCCAGGTCGCGGGCGGGACGGGTCAGGTAGAACGCCAGGTACGCCCCGGAGAGCGCACCGAGCACCAGCCACGCCGGCCAGTGTCGGCGGACCGTCGTCACCAGACTGCGCCAGGCACCGCCCGACGTGAAGAGGAAGGCGGTCAGCAGGAACAGCAGCGGCACCGTCAGCAGAGCCTTGGTGTCGAAGAGCAGGCCGAACACCACCCACAGGACGACCCCGACGAGGTGCCGCAGTCGACCGGTCCGCACGTACCGGACCTGGGCAGTTGCCGCCAGGACGAGGGACAACTGTGCCGGCAGCACGAGCAGCCCGACCAGCCACAGCGAGGAGACCTCAAGCGTCAACGGGCTGAAGATGAAGAGGCACAGCGGGATGAGCAGCCCCCAGCCTGGCCGGAGCAGATCACGCAGCAGCCGGTAGAGGGCGATCCCGGTCGCCGCCTGGCCGACCGCCAGCAGCAGCACCCACGGCCAGGTGACAAAGCCCGCCGCCCGCACCATCGCCCACGCCACCAGCAGGCCGCCGGGCATGAGGTGGTTGTTGAAGGTGCCCAGGAGGTAGTCCGCGTCCAGCCGGGTGTCGAGGACCTGGGCGGCGATGACGAACTCGTCCTGGGAGAACCAACCACGGGTGGCGAGGGCTGCGCGCCAGGCGACGGACACGACGATGAGGGCGAGCGCTACCGCCCGGACGCGGTCGGCACGGAACCATCGGCCGATCGGCCCCGGCCGGTCGCCATCGGACGGGACGCTTTCCGGATGCGTCTCGGCCTCAGCTTCTGGCATTGACATGGTCGGCAGCCTGCCACACGCTTACACGCCGTGGGGACGGCCGTTCTCCCGATAACGCCACCGCAGCACCCCTGGTGGCCCGTCCGTGCCCGGTCCGGATAACGTCGCGCGACGGTCGTCGGTTGCAGGTGCGCGTCCGGCTGGCGAAGACAGGAGCCGAAATGCGTGCAGAGGTGGCCAATGGCACCGCTTTGGGGTCCAGCCGTACCCGGCACACGGCCCGGCGGTTCCGGCACCTGACCATCTGCATCGTTCTCACGGCCCTCGCCTTTCAGCAGGCCCCGGGTCAGATCGTCCCCGACACCAAGGTCGACCTGAGCGTCAACCCGGCCGGGTTCCTGCTCCGCTCGCTGCACCTGTGGGACCCCACCGGCACGTTCGGTCAGCTACAGAACCAGGCGTACGGGTATCTCTGGCCGATGGGCCCGTTCTTCCTGCTCGGATCGGAACTCGGCCTCGCGCCGTGGGTGGTCCAGCGGCTGTGGTGGGCACTGCTCTTCTGTGTCGCCTACCTGGGAGTGGTGCGGCTGTCGGGCCGGCTCGGCATCGGCACGCCCGCCGGCCGCATGATCGCCGGTGTCGCCTTCGCGCTGTCACCCCGCATCCTCACCCAACTCGGGTGGGCCTCGGTGGAGTCCTGGCCCAGCGCCATCGCCCCCTGGGTGCTCATCCCGCTGGTGGGCCTCGCCCGCGGCACCCCCCTGCGGCGCGCCGTCGCCGGGTCGGCCGTCGCCGTCGCCTGCGCCGGTGGCGTCAACGCCACGGCCGTGTTCGCGGTGGTGCCACTCGCCCTGCTCTGGCTCGCCACCCTCCACCCCGTACGCCGCCGCGTCACCGCCATCGCGGCCTGGTGTGGCGCGGTGGCGCTGGCCACGGCGTGGTGGTTGGTTCCGCTGCTGGTCCTGGGGCGGTACAGCCCACCCTTCCTGGACTACATCGAGACCGCCCGGAACACCACAAGCGTCACCGACGCGGTGACCATGCTCCGCGGCGCCTCCTACTGGGTCGCCTACCTGGCCTCCCCGTTCGGACCGACGATTCCGTCCGGTGCACGGCTCGCCAACGAAGGGCTACTGATCGCCGCCACCCTGGCGGTCGCCGCACTCGGTGTCCTCGGGTTGTCCCGACGCGGGATGCCGCACCGCCGGTTCCTCATCACCGGTCTGGTGCTCGGCGCCGCACTCGTCGGTCTCGGGCACATCAGCGACCTGCCGAACATCCTCGCCGGCCCTCAGCAGGAGTTCCTCGACAGCGTCGGTGCCCCACTGCGCAACGTGCACAAGTTCGATGTCCTGCTCCGCCTGCCGCTGGCCCTGGGCATGGCGCACCTGATCGGTCTGGCCGTCCGCGCGGCGCGTACCGCGCCCGCGCAGCATCGCCCACGAACCGTCGCTCGCGCCTGGCTCACCGCCGGCGCGGCCATGGTCGCCGTCACGGCGGTTGCCACGCCCGCGCTCGCCGGCGGTCTCGCCACGCCGGGCGGCGTCAAGGCGGTGCCCGGCTACTGGCACGAGGCCTCCGACTGGCTCGACGCGAACACGGGGCGCGGGCGGGTGCTCGTCGTGCCCGGGGCGCGCTTCCCGTCGTACGACTGGGGCAGCACCACCGATGAGATCGCCCAGCCGCTGCTGAACAGCCGGTGGGCGGTACGGAACGCCATCCCCTTCACCCCGCCGACCACGATCCGGCTGCTGGACGCGATCGAGTCGACACTCGCCACCGGCTCCGGGTCGACCGGCCTGGCCGACCTGCTCGCCCGGTCCGGGATCAGCCACGTCCTGTTCCGCGCCGACCTCGACCACGGCCGCTCCGACACGGCCCGCCCGGCGGTGGTCCGCCAGGCCCTGGATCGCTCACCCGGGTTGACCCGCGTCACCTCCTTCGGCCCCCTGCGAGGCGGGCCCTCGTCCCCGGACGAGTTCCGCGACCAGGGGCTCGACGTGCCCGTCCGGGCGCTGGAGGTCTACCGGGTCGACCGCCCCGTCGAGCCGGTGGTCGCGTACGACCGTGACGACGTGACGACCGTCGTGGGCGGCCCCGAATCGCTCCTCGACCTCGCCGCGGCAGGACAGCTCAGCTCGGCGCCCACGGTCCTGGCGGGCGACGCGCCGGCTGTCGGCGTCGCCGGACCGGTCGCGATGACCGACGGGCTGCGCAGACGGGACGTGTCGTTCGGCCGACTGCGCGACAACACCTCCCAGACCCTCACCGCCGACGACACCTTCGAGGTGACGGCACCACAGCACGACTACCTGCCCGAGTGGGGGGCGGAGCAGTCCACCGTCGCCCGTTTCGAGGGCATCAGCGCGATCCGCGCGTCGACCGCCCGCTCGCAGGTGGACTCCCCCGGCGGCGCCCGCCCTGAGCACCAGCCGTACGCGGCGATGGACGGCAATCCCGCAACCTCCTGGCAGTCCGAGCCGTATTCGCCCAGTGACCGTCAGTGGGTCGAGGTGGCCCTCGCCAACCCGACACGGGTCACCCGGGTCGAGGTCTGGTTCGACCTGAAGGCCGACGCCCTGCCCACGACGGTGACCGTCACCGCCGGGTACGAGAGCAGCACCGTCGAACAGTTCGGCGATCACATGGTCTTCGAACTGCCCGGCGTCCACGCGACCCGCGAGGTCCAGATCTCGGTCGTCGGCGCGTACGACCTCCGCCCGCTCGGCAACGGATCGGTCGGCATCGCCGAGATCAAGATTCCCGGCATCCAGACCAGCCGGACCCTTCTCCTTCCCGCCGCACCGGCCACCGACCGGCCGGCGACCGTCGTCGTGTCGGCGGCACCCACCACACCGGCCTGTTTCTCCGTCGACGGACACCCCCGCTGCTCCACCGATGCCGTCCGCGGTTCCGAGGACGCCTCCACCATCGACCGGACCCTGACCCTGCCCGCCGCCGGGGCGTACGACGCCCAACTGTGGGCGCGGCCGACGGCCGGCCCGGACCTGGACAACGCCCTCGACAGGCTGGTGGCCGACGCACAGCCGCTGCGACTCGCGGCGCAGGTCAGCGCCTCCTCGACCGCGGTTTCCGACCCGACCGGCCGGGCCGGCGCGGCGCGCGACGGTGACCCGAGCACCAGTTGGTCACCGGCGGTCAACGACGAGGCACCGATCCTGCGCCTCAAATGGCTCAAGCCGCAGACCATCACCGGGCTCCGCTTCTCCGTCGACGCCGAGACAGCCGCCACCCGCCTGGGCAGTGTGCGGGTGGTCGGCGACGACGGTTTCCGAAGCAGCCTCCTCGGCGACGACGGGCTCCTGCGCCTGGATCCGCCGATGCGCACCGACGAGATCACCATCCAGTTCCTGGACAAGCCGTCCGCCACCAGCATCGACCCGTACAAGCTGCGGTTGCCGGAGCAGTTGCCCGTCGCGGTCGGCGAGGTGACCGTGCTGCCCGGAGAGTCCACCGTCGAACCGCGCCTCGACACACCCCTGACGCTGGCCTGCGGATCGGGTCCGACGCTGCAGATCGGCGCGTCCCGGGTGACCACCACGCTCCGTGGCACACTCCGCGACCTGCTGGAACTGCGCGAGATGCCGGTGACGTTGTGCGGCCGGGGCACGCCCCGACAGCTTGACCTGGGCCGCGGGGAGCACCGCATCGTGACCACACCGAGCAAGCTGGCCTCGCCCACCCGGGTCGCCCTGGTGCCGCGGACGCCCACGCCGGCCCCGGCGGCGGTCGCCAGCGCCATCAAGGTCGACTCCTGGGCGGCCACCGAACGACGGGTACGGGTGGACGACCACCCCGTCGACCGGGTGCTCGCCGTGCGGGAGAACACCAACACCGGCTGGGAGGCGACCATCGGCGGGCGGACGCTGAAGCCGCTGGTGGTGGACGGGTGGCAGCAGGGCTGGATTCTTCCCGCTGGCGTCTCCGGGGAGGTGGTACTGCGTTTCGCCCCGGACACGACGTACCGGGCGGGCCTTCTGCTCGGCGGCATCCTGCTGGCGGTGGTGGTCCTCCTCGCGGTGCTGCCCGCCCGACAGCCCTCCGGGCGCTCCTCGTCGACCGTCGTACCGCGCAGCCGTCGCCGGGTCACCCGATCCCTGCCGCTACTGGCCGTCGGCGCCGCGGCGCTGGTGCTGTCGAGCGGCCTCATCGGCGGCCTGTTGGTCGCGGCGGGATTCATGCTGGCGGTACCCGGCCCACGCCGCCTGCCCTGGTCAGTCGACCCACGTCGGGCCAGGACGATCAGCCGGGCCGTCGAGACGTGGCTCCCCGGCGCGCTCGTCCTGCTCGCCGGGTGGATGTACCTCAATACGACGCAACGTAACACCGACGCCCTGCTGCAACTCACGATCGTCGTCGCCCTGGGTGCTCTCTGGCTCTCCACCGCCGCCCGGCGACGGCCCGTACGCCGGGTCACGCCGACGCCGGCGGAACCGGCGGCTCCGGTAGTCGCGGAGGCCCCGAAGCCGGACACGGCCGAGCAGCCGAAGCCGGACCTCGCGACGTCGGGGCCAGCCGACGGGCCTCCGACCCTCTCCGGGATCACGTGAGCCCCCGGCGATCCGTCCGTTCGGAGGGCACAGCGAAGACGGATCGGACGGGCGGACGCAACAACGGCCTGGGCGCTGCGGGAGCCGCCGTCACCCTGGCCGGCGTCCTCGTCAACGGCCTGGCCTACCTGGTGCCGGTGCTGGCCGCCCGCCGACTCGACCCGGCTGACCTCAGCGCGCTCGCCACCGCCCTCGGCCTGGTGGCCATCGTCGGCGTGCCGGGGCTCGGTCTGCAACTGGCCGTCGCCGTGCACCACGCCCGGCACGGAACCTCCGACACCCGGCGGCTCACCGCGATCACCGCCGCCGTGTGCGCGGGAACCCTCATCGTGGCGACGCCCCTGCTGATGGCCGCTCTGGATCTCCCGGTCGAGGTGCCCGCACTGCTGGCGGTCACCACGGCGGCGATCGTGCTCTCCTCCCGCTCCCTCGGGGAGTTGCAGGGCGGCCAGCGATTCCTACGCCTCGCCATGGGGATGGCCCTGCTCGCCGCGGGCCGCTACGGCGGCGTGATCGCCGGGCTGTTACTCGGCGCGGGAATGACCGGCGCACTGGCGGGCGGTGCGCTGACCGCCGCGCTCGCCCCGGTGCTGCTGGCCCGACTCGCCCGCGCACCGCGAGGACCGTCCACCGCACCACGGCTGACCGTCGCTCAGGTGGTTGCCGGCTGCGGCGCGACCCTGGCGATGCTCGTCGTCTCCTACGCCGATCTGCTCCTGGCCCGGCAACTGCTTCCCCCGTCGGGTTCCGGGGCGTACTCGGTTGGCACGGTTCTGACCAAGGGCGCGCTCTGGGCGCCGCAGGTCGCCGCCGTCCTCGCCCTGCCACGTCTCGCACGCGGCGACCGCCGCAGCCGCACGGTGGCGCTCACGGTGACGGGCGTGTGCGGTCTGGTGCTGGTGCTCGCCTCGACGCTCGCCGGAGGGCTGGCATTCCGCCTCGCCGGCGGACCTGACTACACCCACCTCGGCCGGTACGCGCCGCTCTTCGCCGCGATCGGTGCGCTCTACGCGGTGACGTTCGTGCTGCTCAACGACCGCCTCGCAGCCGGTGTGCGCTGGGCGGCGGCACCGCTGTGGGCGGGCACGGCGGGCCTGGTGACCGTCGCGGCGACCATCCGGCCCCGCACCGTCAACGGTCTCCTCCTCGCGGCCCTGGGCACGGCCATCGCCACCACTCTGATCATGGCGGTGACCGCACGCCGACCACCTGGGGCACCGGCGCCTGGGCCGGGAGACCGGATCAGCCCTCCGCGAGCCAGTCCTCCAGAAGACGGTGGTCGATCGCGTCCACCCGGCCGAGCGTACGGCCGGAAGCCACCCGATCCCGCAGTTCCGCCCGGGTGAACCAACGCGCCTCCAGCAGCTCCTCGCCGTCGACACGTACCTCGTCGGACGTGGCGGTGGCCCGGAAGCCCACCATCAGGCCGGCGGGGAACGGCCACGCCTGCGACCCCTGGTAGGTCACGTCGGTGACGGTCACGCCCGCCTCCTCGGCCATCTCCCGACGGACCGCGTCCTCCAGGCTCTCGCCAACCTCGACGAAGCCAGCCAGCGTCGAGTACGCGTCCTCGGGTGCACCCGCGTGCCGGGCCAGCAGGCAGCGCCCCGATGCGCCGGGTGCTTCGACCAACACGATGATCGCCGGTTCGATCCGGGGGAACAGGAGACGCCCGCACTCCCCGCCGGTACAGGTCCGCACGTGCCCGCCGCCGTCGGAGACGGCCGGCGCACCGCACGTCCCGCAGTACCGCTGCTGCCGGTGCCAGTGCAGCAACCCCCTGGCGTACGCCTGGACGGCCGCGTCTCCGGGCTCGAGCCGCCCGACCAGTGCCCGTACGTCGACGGACCGCCTCGCACCGGCCATCTCGGCGGCGGCCTGCTCGGTGAGCGCGGACAGGTCCACGGCGAACACGGCCACGTCCCCGTCGAGCCCCAGGAAGACGGTCTCACCGGCAGCGGACCGGACGAGAGACGCGCGCTCAGCGGTGAGCCGGACCGGGCCGTCCCCGTCGACGAGAGAGCGATCCCGCCACATCGGCAGCACCACGGTGGTCGGCTCGGTGAGCAGCGCGGTCAACCGGCTGGGATCGGTGCGCAACGGGCCTGCCCGGTCCAGCCAACCGCCGCCGTACGCCAACACCCGCTCCGCAGTGTCCACCGGACCACCGTGCCATGTCGGTGGCCCACCACCGGCACCACCCCCGGGCTTGTGCGACACGCCGGGAGACACGCGGTAGCAGCGCCTGGTGGGCGCAGCCCGCAAGGACGGCCGCGCATTCGTTACCGTAGGTGGCTCCGGGAGGGGGGACCTCCCGCGGCACCCTGGCGATCGAGGTTGCAGTGACGCTGTACGGCGAAAACAGTCCACCCGCCGACGACCGGCCCACCGTGCAGGTCACCGCGGTCACCTGGCCGGACGACGGACCGGACCTGGGGACGGCACCCGCTCCCGGCGAGCCGGAGGGCGACCCGCGCCGCCCCCGCCGTGTGCGGATGCTGCTCGCCGCCGGCGTCACCGGTGGCATGCTCGCCGCCGTGGCGGGCGCCGGCGCCTGGGCGTACGCCGGGGACGTCCCCCGCGGCACCAGCGTGCTCGGCACCGAGCTGGGCGGCCGGAGCCGCGCGGACGCCGACCGGGAGTTGCGGGCGGAGCTGGACCGGCGGGCGGCGGCGCTCGCCACGCCGCTGAAGGTCAGCGTTGATGGACGCACCGCCGAGATCAACCCGGCCGACGTGGGGCTGGCCGTCGACGTGCCGGCGACCGTCGCGGCAGCGGCCACGGCCGACGCGCACCCGGTCAGCCGGCTGGTCGGCTCGCGCACGGTCGACCCGGTGGTCACCGTCGATGTGGACCGATTGGACGACGCGCTCCGTGGGGTGCTCGGCAAACAGGCCCAGGGGATGACGATGCCGGCGATCACCTATCAGGGCACCACGCCGAAGGTGGTGCAGCCCAAGCCGGGGCTGGCCTTGGAGCCACAGCGCTCCGCCGAGGTGGTCCGCGCCGGCTGGCTGGCCGGCACACCGGTCACCGTGCCACTGGTGGAGACCCACCCGGCGACCACCCCGGAGGAGTTGGACCGGCTGGTCGCCGAGCTGGCGAAGCCGGCGGTCGCCGCACCGGTCACCCTGCGTACCGACAAGGGCTCGGTGAAGGTCCCGCCCGCCGCCATCGCGAAGAGCCTGCGGTTCACCGCCGACAAGACCGGCAAGCTGACCCCATCGGTGGACGTCAAGCGGCTGCGGACGGCGCTCGGCGACGACCTGGCAGCCATCGAGGTGCCGCCGAAGGACGCCACGATGACCATTTCCGGTGGTCGGCCCACCGCCACCGAGGGTCGACCCGGGCAGCAGCTGGACACGGCAGCCCTGGGTCGGGACCTGCTGGCGGTGCTGCCGAAGTTGGACGACCGCGAGGTGACTGGCGAGCTGAAGCCGACGCCGCCGGAGCTGACCGCGGAGAAGCTGGCCGGCCTGGGCATCAAGGAGCGGGTGTCCACCTTCACCACCCGTTTCACCGGAGGCATGGCCTCGTCGCGCAGCCAGAACATCGCGACCATCGCCAAGAAGGTGGACGGCACGGTCGTGCTTCCCGGGAAGACGTTCTCTCTGAACGGTCACACCGGCGAGCGCGGCTACAACCAGGGCTACCGGGACGCACCGGTCATCCTCGACGGCAAGCTGGTGCCGGGCGTCGGCGGCGGCACCTCGCAGTTCACCACCACGCTGTTCAACGCGACCTACTACGCCGGGCTGGAGGACGTCGAGCACAAGCCGCACTCGTACTGGTTCGACCGGTACCCGGCGGTCATCGAGTCGACCATCTTCTGGCCGAACCTGGACTTCAAGTTCCGCAACAACACCGAGCACGGCGTACTCATCGACACGTCGTACACGTCGAGCACGATCACCGTGTCGATCTGGAGCACGAAGATCTACGACAGCGTGAAGACGGAGTACGGGCCGCGCCGCAACATCACCACGCCGAAGCTGATCCATCTGGCACCCGGCCCGTCGTGCATCGAGACGAATGGCATCAACGGCTTCACCCAGGACGCCTTCCGGGTCATCAAGAAGGGCGGCGCGGTGGTCAAGCGGGAGAAGTTCACCTGGCGCTACGACGCGGAGCCCCGCTACGTCTGCGGGCCGAAGCCCTCCTGATCCTCGGCTGTCCGCCGCACGATTCGAAAGGCTGAGGGACCGCCGTGACCTACGGCCAACACCGTTCCGGCGGTCCTCAGCGTGAAGTACGGCAACACGGGCAGCGAGGGCGGGGACTTCGCGGTGTGCGGCTGGGCGGACCACGGCAGCATTTCGTTGATTGACTCCGTGTCGCCGATCTGGCGGTGACCCCGCTACGGGATAGGCCCACATCGGCGATAGTGAGTCGACCAAGCGCAGTTTGAGGTGGGAAACGCAGAACGGGGCCAGCCGCAAAGGGGTGGCCCCGCCGTGTATGGGGAAATGCGTCAGGGCCACCCCTTGCGGGGTGGCCCTGACCAAAGATTGTCCGGCGGTGTCCTACTCTCCCACACCCTCACGAGTGCAGTACCATCGGCGCTGGAGGGCTTAGCTTCCGGGTTCGGAATGTGACCGG
>NZ_JBEXGR010000039.1:0-29065 GCF_040607415.1 Micromonospora sp. NPDC005291 | reverse complement strand
CTTTCTAAACACCACTTTTCCCCCACCCTCCTTTCTTCCTTTTTCCACCTAACATCCCGCCGGGGCGGGCCGGGGGGGCCCACCGACGTCGGTGGGCCCGCGCGGACGTGGGGTGGGTGGGACGATCCGGCGACGACACCGCGTCGTCCCGCCCGGTTGGTGCGCTGCCGAGGGCAGACGTCATCGGGACAGTTCCTTCGCGTACTCGGCCTGGACCGCCTTCACGTACCCCTCGGGCGTCTGCTGGCCGGCGACCAGCTTCTGCATCTCCGGCGTGATCGCGGCGGCGAAGATGCCACCGGTCGCGTTCGCGGTGAAGTCCACCGCGCCGTTCTCGGCCCCGAGTTGCTGTGACGCCTTGAGGGTCTCGGCCAGAACGGTGTTCGGAGCGGCGGCCGGCACCGGCAGGTCACTCGGGCCGCCGGGGCTGGACCCGCCGACCGTGACCGCGATCTCGCGCGCCTTGGCGTTGGTGTGGACCCAGTTCAGGAAGAAGGCGGCGGCGTCCGGGTTCTTGGCCTTGGCGGAGACACCGAAGGTATTGGGGGCGGACATCGCCACGTGCTTGCCGCCGGAGGACTCGGTCGGGAACAGGAAGAAGCCCACGTTGCCGGGCATCGTCTTGTCGAGGTTGGCCGACTCCCAGTCGCCGTTGAACATGAACAGGCCGTTGCCCTTCTGGAACTCCCCCACCATGCCCGCGTAGTCCAGGGCGTTGGCGTCCTTCGGGAAGTAGCCGGCCTGTGCCCACTTCTGGATGGACTGGGTGGCCTTGAGCGCGGCCGGAGTGTCAAAGGTGGCTCCCGGCTTCTGGAAGATCCAGTCGGCGACCTGGGCCGGGTCACCGAACTGGTTCTGCAGCGCCTGGTGCGGGAAGTTGATGCCCGCGGTGTTCTTGTTGAACTGCATGATCGGCTGGACTCCGCCGGTCTTCGCCTTCGCCAGCAGCTGCTCGAACTCGGCGACGGTGGCCGGCGGCTGGGTCATGCCGACCTGCTGGGCGAGCTTCTTGTTGTAGAAGACGCCCGTGACGCTGTAACCGAGCCCCATCCCGTACAGCGGCCCGGTGCCCCGGGTGTTGTCACCAACGCGCAACTGCATCAGCTGCGAGGCCGGGAACTTGTCCCAGCCGTACGCGGTGAAGTACGGGTCCAGGTTCTTGAGCAGGTCGTCCTTGACCAGGTCGACCATGGTGGGGAGCCGGATGATGTCGGGCGAGTTGTCCGAGGCCATCACGCGGGGAGCGTTCTCCACGATCACCGTGAACTGGTCCTCGCGGATGTTGAACGTGACGTTCGAGTGCTGCTTGGAGAACTCGTCGGCCAGCGCCTTGGCCAGGGGAAAGCCGGTCTCCGCGTACATCTCCAGGGTGATCGGCGCGGTCCCGAGTTCCGTCTTGACGGCGGCGTCGGGCTCGGCGGTCGACGACCGGTCCTCCCCCGGCGCACCGCAGGCGGTCGCGGTCATCCCGATCGCCAGCAGCGACGCGAGGATCATCGCTCTACGTCGCGGGAACTTTGTCAGCAATTCTGCCATTTCATGACTCCTTGACATCTCCGCGCGTCCCGCGACCCGTGGCCGCGCGACGGCTCCACCGGGACCGCCGCAGCCGGGTGACAGCCACGACGTGTACGCCGTGACCGGTCGCCCCAGCGCAGCACCCGTACCGTCATCAAAATGAACCCGGCACGGCCACCAAAGGCGCCCCGCGAGGCGCCAAAAGTGGTCGCTAAACTGATTTAGCAGAGCATGCGCGTGGCGCGGGAGGCTGTCAAGGACAACTTGGCAACGGTGCGGAAACATCGGCTTCACACCATGCCGGGCATGACCGGCGGGGGACCTCGCGCGGCGACGCATCATGATGGGCAGGAGCGGCGCCTGTGGTACCGCGCCTGATTCGGAGGACTGATGGGCCGCAACAGAGCAACCCTGGCCGATGTCGCACGGAAGGCCGGGCTGTCGAAGACCGCCGCGTCGATGGTGCTCAACGGCAGGGAGGGCACCCGACTCTCGGCCGAGGCGCACCAACGCGTGTTCGCCGCCGCGGAGGAACTCGGCTACCGGCCCAACCTCGCCGCGCGCAGCCTCCGCACCCGCAAGACGGCCACCATCGCGTTCGTCTCCGACATCGTCGCCACCACCCGGTTCGCCGGCGGCCTCATCCGCGGCGCCCTCGACGCGGCCCGGGAACGGGACCACGTGCTGCTCATCACCGAGACGCAGGGAGATGCCACCTTCGAGCAGTACGCCATCGAGGCCGTGCTCGACCGGCAGGTCGACGGGGTGATCTACGCGGCGATGGCCACCCGACGGCTGACGGTGCCCCCGGCCATCCTCGGCGGCCCGGTGGTGTTGCTCAACGCCACGAGTCCCGACGGCCTGCCCAGCGTGCTCCCCGACGACGACCGGGCCGGCCGCTCGGTCGCCACCGCCCTGCTCGAACACGGCCACCGCGACGCGATCGCGCTCATCGGCCGTAACCGGCTCAAGGAAGACGACCCCGAGGTCTCTCTCGCCGCCCGGGCGCGTCTGCACGGCATCCAGCAGGCGCTGGGCGACGCGGGCGTCGCCCTCCTGGCCGAGTGCTTCTGCACCGAGTGGTTGCCCGAGCACGGCTACGCCGCCATGCGCGGTCTCCTGAACAGGCCGAAGCGACCCAGCGCGATCATCTGCATGAACGACCGGCTGGCCTTCGGCGCCTACCAGGCGCTCGGCGAGGCCGGGCTGACCGTCCCGGAGGACATCTCGGTGATCTCGTTCGACGACGACCCGATCGCCGCCTGGCTGCGTCCCAGCCTGGCCACCACAGCGCTGCCGCACGAACAGATGGGACGACGCGCGGTCGAACTACTCCTGGACGGCGGCACCACCGAGCCGTCGCTCGTCCCGATGCCCCTGCGCCGACGCAGGTCCCTCGCCCCTCCGGCCGAGTGACCGCGGCCCACGGAGCCGCCATGATCGGCTGACCTCGTTTGCCGCCGCTAAAACGGTTTAGTGCTAGGTTTCCGGCCATGCTTCGCCTACCGGACCACTGGGTGTGGGACAGCTGGTACGCGCGGGACGAAAACGGCCTCTGGCACGTGTTCTTCCTGCGCGCGTCCCGCGCCCTGCACGACCCGCGCCGCCGCCACCGCCGCGCCACGATCGGCCACGCCGTCTCGGCGGACCTGCACTCGTGGCGCCTGGTCGCCGACGCCGTGGTTCCTGCCGACGCTCCGAGCTGGGACGACCTGGCGACCTGGACGGGCTGCACGGTCCAGGGGCCGGACGGACGGTGGTATCTGTTCTACACCGGTGTCGGTCGCGCCGAGGACGGGCTCGTCCAACGCATCGGCCTGGCCGTCTCCGACGACCTGACCACCTGGGAACGGCACGGCACCGAGCCGATCGTCCAGGCCGACCCGACCTGGTACGAACTGCTCGACAAGGACCAGTGGTACGAGCAGGCGTGGCGTGATCCGTGGGTGTTCCCCGACCCCGACGGCGAGGGCTGGCACATGCTCATCACCGCGCGGGCCAACACGGGGCCGGCGAACACCCGTGGTGTCGTCGGCCACGCCACCTCCACCGACCTCGTCACCTGGACCGTTCAGCCACCGCTGTCGACACCGGCCGGGTTCGGCCACCTCGAGGTGCCCCAGGTCGCGGTCATCGACGGGCAGCCCCTGCTGCTGTTCTCCACCGACGCCACCGGCAGCGCTCGGCGCGACGACCACCGGATCTGGGTGGCGACCGGCCAGACCGTCCTCGGTCCGTGGGACATCGCGTCCGCCCAGCCCTTCACGCACCCGCACCTGTACGCGCCCCGGCTGGTCCCGGAAAACGCTGACGACTGGTCGCTCATCGGCTTCCTCGACCACGTCGACGAGACGTTCGTCGGGGAACTCACCGACCCCATTCCCGTACGCTACGAGGCCTCGACCGGGCTGATCGTGGACACGGCGAGGACGGCCGAAAATCCGTAACCACCCAGGTCCGGGCTGAGGCGTGTCGCCTCGGCCCGGACCCGGTGGTGTCCAGCTCCCAGGTCAGCTGCGCAGCTGCCACTGCTGGTTGGTGCCGCCGTTGCAGGACCAGAGGATCAGCTTCGTACCGTTCGCCGTCGCGGCGCCGAACGCGTCGAGGCAGAGCCCCGACTGGGCGCCCGTGATCGTGCCGTTGGCGTTGATGTTCCACTGCTGGTTGGCCTGACCGTTGCAGTCCCAGATCACCACCGTGGTGCCGTTGCTGGTGCCCTGACCGGAGGCGTCCAGGCACTTGGTGCCGTAGACCATGAGCTGCCGGCTGGCGGTGGCGGTCCACCGCTGGTTGGTGGCACCACTGATGCAGTCCCAGATCTGGGCCTGCGTGCCGTTGGTCGTGCTGGAACCGCCGATCTCGGCACAGCGACCCGACTGGACGCCCACGATCTGCACGTTCTGCGGGTTGGTGCTGCCACCGCCCTGGACGCCGGCGGCGGTCATCACCGTCTGCGCGCCCGACGGCCAACTGCCGCCGGAGACCGTGACGTTGCCGGAGACGACGTTGCCGCGATCCCCGTTGGTCACGTTCGTGCTGCCACTGCTCGACCAGTTGTTGGTGACGGTGAAGTTGCCCATGTTCTCCGCGTAGAAGTAGTTCGCGGTGGCCCAGGTGCCGATGGAGGAGAAGACGTTGTTGCGGGCGGTGTAGTACCGGGAGCCCTCGTCGAAGTAGAGCCCGAACCAGCCGTTGGTCCGCAGGCAGTAGTTCTCGTTGATGGTCCCGCCCGGGTTCGCCGAAAGCGTGTAGATGCACCCACCGTCGGTCATCTGCTGCATGACGTCGTGCACGTAGTTGCCGATGACCTGGTTGTTGGCCGCGGTGGTCGCCGTCGTGTACCGCGGCTGGTAGTTGTAGAGGCCACGGTTCGCGTAGTGGTTGCTGCCGCCGGCGTCGTTGGCGCCCCAGCCGTAGCCGACCGACAGGCCGGTGTACGGCATGTTGTAGACCTCGTTGTGCGAGACCAGCGCGGTGTTCACGTAGGTGGTGAGGATCGAGACGACGCCCCGGTATTCCAGGCCGAGATCGTGCACCCGGTTGTTGCTCACGGTGATGTTCCGGTTGACCATCCGCTGATCACTGGGGTGATGGGCGTCGGCGCGTACACCGCCGACCACGATGCCCCCGGCGGAGTTGCGGGCGATCTCGGAGCGGGTGACGGTGATGGTGCTGGCACCCAGGCCGACGCCGCTGGCGTGTGCGTTGGCGTCGTTGCCGATGCCGATGGCCGTCTGCCCGAGGTTGACGAACTGGGAGTCACTGAAGGTGATGGTGTTGGCGGCGGAGACCTGCACGGCGGCGGGCATCTGGTTCCAGCTCGGCCGGGTGGCCTCGAACAGGGGGCAGCCCTCCTGGCAGGAGGTCAGCGCGTCGGCCGGACGGGCCCACGTGCCGGTGATGTGGGCGCCGGTCTGCTGGTCGGCGAAGCCGTTGCTGCTGCTGGGGCCGAGCCAACTGGTGCCCGTGAAGGTGATCCCGCTGAACGAGATGTGGTGCGCGGGCGCGTCGTAGGTGCCGCCGACGTTGACGAGGGACTGCAACTGCGGCAACTCCACGCTGACGGTGCTCATGTTCTGCCCCGCGAGCGGGATGTAGTTGAGCTGGCCGTTGCCGGGGTTGAGATACCACTCCCCCGGTGAGTCCAGGAACTCGTACGCGTTGGCCAGGTAGAAGGGACCCGCGCGGTGCGGCCTGGAGAGGGTGTCGAACCCGAAGGTGTTGTTGTTCCACGCCGGCTGCTGCATCGTGAGGAAGTTCCCGCTGATGCTCTGCACCGGCGAGTACCGGTCGGTGAACGAGCCGACGCTCTCCACCTCGACCCGGTTCTGGTTGCCGAGGTTGTTGAGGTAGTTCAGCGCGCTGTTGCTGAACCGCATGCCCGCCGTGGTGAAGGTGAAGTCGGACCGGTTCACGGCGGTACGCGCCCGCGTGGCGATGGCCCCGTTGACGTAGAGCTGGCGGCTGTCGAGCCCGGCTCCGACGTTGGCTCGCCAGATGTTCTTCCCGGAGTCGGCGAGCGACCAACCGGAGACCGCGCGGGCGCCGGTGACCGTCGGACGGGCGGAGGCCGCTGCCCGCCAGATCACCTGGTAGCCGTTGTTGCCCGAGTCGGCGGCGGTCAGCCGCAGGGGCGACGAGAGCCGGTACGCACCGTCGGCCAGTTCCACGACGATGTCACCGGACATCGCGCTGTTCTGCGTCCGCACCGCGGCCTGGGCGGCGGTCAGCGAGCACGGTTGGCTGGCCGAACAACTGGTGCCGGTGCCGGACGGCGACGCGTAGAGGGTGGTGGTGGCCGCGAGGGCCGGGGACGCCGAGGCGGTCACCGCGACGAGAGCGGTCAACGCTGTCGCGGCGGCGCCGGCCAGCATTCGGCGCAGCGGTGAAACGGATGAGACGGACACGGGGACGGTGCTCCTCACCAGAGAGTGGGGATGGGGGTGGGCAGAACGCCTCGACGAGGCGGAGGTGGTGGTGCCCGGCGGCGGTCACCCGAGGATCTCCCGGAGATAGCGCAGGCCGTCCGTGGCGAGACGGTCCTGCGAGGGGGCCAACGGACGCCAGATCGCCGCGGCGGTGGCGATGGTCTCGTTCTCCGCGGTGAACGACTCGATGCAGATCGCGCCCTGGTAGCCGGTGTCCCGCAGGAAGGTGAAGAAGCGGGGCCAGTCGAAGTGGTCGGCACCGGGGGCGCCCCGGTTGGTGCCGCTGACCTGGACGTGCTTGATGTGCGGGCCAGCGATGGAGAGGGCCGCGTAGGGGTCGGCCTCCTCGATGTTCATGTGATACGTGTCGATCATGATGCCGACATTCGGGGGTAGACCGTCGATCAGCTCGACCGTCTGCTCGATCGTGTTGACGACGCTCGTCTCGTAGCGGTTCAGCGCCTCGACACCGATGCTCACGCCCCACTCACCCGCCTGCTCCGCCACCGGCGTCAGGGCCCGCCGGAAGTCCGCGTAGCAGGCCGCGCGAGCCGCCGGCGACATCCGCCAGGTGCGGCCGACCGCGGCGTACACGGGACCGCCGATACACGGCGCGCCCACGGCCGCCGCGCTCGCCACGCACCCCATGAGGTACGCGACGGTCGACTCCACGACGGCCGGTGCGGCGTTCACCAGGTCCCGTCCGGGCGGGGTGACCGCGCAGACGCCGGCAGCGACGAGGCCGTGTGCCGCCAGCAGGTCCCGGGTGCGGACCGGGTCCCAGTCACCGGGCTGCTCGATCGGCAACTCGACCGCGTCGAAGCCGAACGCGGCGATCCGCGGGATCAGCTCGGCCAGGGCCTCGTCGTCGACTGGCGAGGTCCACACCCAGGGGTTGACGCCGATGGTGTACACCGGAACCTACTTCCAGCGCTGCGGGTAACCGGGCAGGTCGGTGCAGCCGCACATCGCGTAGTGCAGCGGCGGCATGCTCGGATCGAGGTACCGGTCCAGGTTGTCCTGGGTGATGGTCGGCTGTGGCAGCTTCCACGGGTTGGACACCTGCTGGCCGTCGAGGATCCGCAGCGCGGCGATGATCGGCGTACGCCACTGGTAGGTCGGGTAGGTCGGCGCGATCGCGGTGAGGTTCTTGTCCTTCCAGATCTTCAGGAAGTCGAGCTGGTCCTCGCCGTTCATCGGCGGAACGGGCTTGCCCGCGTCCTGGAACGCCTCGACCGCCGCGACGGCCACCGCTCCGGCGTCCATCCAGACACCGTCGATCGTGCCGTACCGCTGGATGTAGTCGTCGACGATCTTCTTGGTCTTGGCCGGATCGCCGTCGGTGAACTCGACCCCCACGACGTCGACCTTCGCCTTGTCGAACGCCACCTTCGCCGCCGACCAGCGGGTTTCCAGGACGTCGACACCAGGCAGGATCCGCAGGGCGAGGACCTTGCCGCCGGGCTTCATCTTCTGACTGACGAACTCGGCTCCGACGTGACCGAACCCGTAACCGCCGATGGGGTTGATGAAGGTCACCGGGCACTTCGTGTTGACACCACGGTCGAAGACGACGACCGGCAGCCCCGCCTGGCAGGCCGCCTCGACAGCCGGGGTGAGCGTGGCGGTGGTGTTCGGCGAGACGATGAGCGCGTCACAGCCCTTGCCGAGCAGGTCGTTGATGTCCGCGATCTGCTTCTGGTCCTTGCCTTCGGCGTCGACGTGCACGAACTCCTTGATGCGACTGCGCTGTGCCTCGACCTCGGCCTGCATGGTCTTGAACCCGACCTGCCGCCATGGGTTGTTCAGCGCCGCGTTGGAGAAGCAGATCTTGTGCGGACCGTTCTTCTTGAACTTCGCGGTGTCCACCATCGTCGGGTTGAGCACCTGCTCCCATGGCTTGTCGGCCGGACCGGTCGGGGCTGCGTCGAGCAGCGAGAGCTCCGCGTCGTAATCGGCCTGCACGAAGAACTTCGACTGCTCCCCGGTGCCCGACCCAGCCGCGGGGGCACTGCCCGACGGGCTCGCGGCCGGCTCATCGGTGGCACAGGCGGCGAGGGACAGCAGGGTGACAGCGGCCGCGGCCGCCATGAAACGTCGCACTATGGTTCCCCTTTATCTCGACGAAGAACGCGTTGCCGAGACCGCCACGGCGAGCAGGATGATCCCGCCCTGGACGGTCGACCTGAGGGCGCCGGAGACGCCGTAGAAATTCATGAGGGCGAACAGCAGTTCGAGGGTCAGCGCACCGAGCATCGCGCCGACGACCGAACCGCGACCCCCACCCAGCGCGACACCACCGAGGACGACCGCGGTGATCGCACCGAATTCCAGGCCAGCGCCGGCCTGGAACGACACGCCGCTGTAGCCGCCCAGGAGGATCGCCGCCACCGCCGCCGCGAGCCCGCTGAGGATGAAGGCGATCGTCCGGGTACGCCAGACGCGTACCCCGCTCAACTCGGCGGTGCGCGGATTGTCGCCGACGGCGACCAGTGTCCGGCCGAAGTCCGACCGCATCAGCAGCACGGCCACCGCCGCCAGGACCACCAGGACCAGCAACGCGTACGGCACGCGACCGAGCACCGGTACGTCCTCGAACGCCCGCCGACCGAACCGCCGGAACTCCTCGGAGAGCCCGCCCTTCGGGGCGCCGTCGGACCACAGGTACACCGCGCCGACGAGGATCAGGAACATGCCGAGGGTGGTGATGAACGACGGCACCCGCAGCCGTGTCGTGATCAGGCCGTTGACCAGCCCGACGAGCGCGCCGAAAGCGAGCAGGAGCAGCACCACCGGCCAGGTACGGGACGGGTCACTGTCGATCAGCCGGGCGGCGACGACGACCTGCGCGGTGACCAGGGAGCCGACGGAGAGGTCGAACTCGCCTGCGACGATCACGAAGTACTGACCGGCGGCGAGCAGGATGATCGGCGCCGAACGGCCGAGGAAGGACATCAGCGACGGTGGGGCGAGGAAGTCGGGCTGCCGGAGGCCGACGAGCACCAACAGCACCGCGAGAATCGTGAGGATCGGCAGGACGCCACCGGGGCGAACCCGTGGGAGACGCAGCGGCAGCGAACGGCGCTGGACGGTCTGCATGGCTAGGACGCCGCCTTTCGCAGGGCCCGGCGGGCGTAGATGGCGACCGCGGCGATGATGATGGCTCCCCTGATCACCTGCTTGAAGAAGGCGTCGACCTCGAGCTGGTTGAAGATGGCGTCGATGCTGGCAAGCAGCAGCACCCCGCCGACCGTGCCGATGACGCCGCCGCGCCCACCGGCGAGGGCGGTCCCGCCGATCACCACCGCGGCGATCGACTCCAGGTCGTAGAGGCCCTCGGTGCCCACCCTCGGTGCCCCGGAGCCGAGCCGACTGGCGAGATAGACGCCGGCGAGCCCGGCACACATCGAGCACAGCACGTGGGCGGTGACGAGGATCCGGTCGTTGCGGACGCCGGAGAGCCGGGCCACCTCCGGGTCCCCGCCGACAGCGACCAGATGGTGACCGAACCGGGTGCGCGAGAGCGCGAACCAGGCGGCCCCGGTCACGGCGACCAGCAGCAGGAACGACAGTGGTATCGGACCGACGCGCTGGTAGCCGAGGGACTGCACGAGCGTGGGCGAGGTGGTGCCGGCGGGGCCGTCGTAGCCGTTGTCGAGGTACCCCTTGAGCAGCAGCCCGACGCCGAGGGTCGCGATGAACGCGTTGACCTGGAGCTTGGTGACGAGCAGCCCGTTGAGCAGCCCGACGCCGGCGCTGACGGCGAGCGCCAGTCCGATCGCCGGCACCAACGCGCCGTCGCTGCCGTTCATCGTCTCGGCCGCGACGAGTGTGCTGAGGCTGATCACGTACGCCACGGAGAGGTCGAGCGAGCCACCGAGGATGACCAGGGTCTGGCCGACGGCGACGAGCCCGAGGCCGGCTGCGACGTGCAGCAGACTCACCGTCGTGGACTGGTTGAAGAGCTGACCGCCGTCGAGCAGGACAACCAGCCAGCCGATCGCGAGCGTGAGGGCAAGGGCCACGAACACGCCCGGTACGGGCCGGCGGGCCGGGAGGAGCGACAGGGCGCTCACTGTGCCATCTCCGTTCGCGTGGTCCCGACCGCCAGGGTGACGACGTCCTCCTCGGTCGCGCCGGCGGGCAACTCGCCTGCGATGTGACCGTCGCGCATGACGACGATCCGGTCGCTCATCCCCAACAGCTCCGGCAGGTCGGACGAGATCATCAGCACGGCCGCGCCGTCGCGGGCGAGGCGGCGGACAAGGTCGTGGATGGCTGACTTCGCGCCCACGTCGATACCCCGGGTCGGTTCGTCGAAGAGCAGGATCCGCGGGTTGAGCGCGAGCCATCGGGCCAGCACGACCTTCTGCTGGTTGCCGCCGGACAGGAAGCGGATCTCCTGGTCGTCGCCTGCGGCGCGGACCTCCACGGCGGCGAGCAACTCGCGCGCCCGTACGGTGCGGGCGGCGCGACCGGACCGCGCCGCGAAGACGGCCCGGCTGGCGAGCAACGTGTTGTCGAGCACCGACTGCCGGGGAACGATCCCCTCGCCCTTGCGGTCCTCGGTGACGTAGGCGATGCCAGCCCGCATCGCGGTGCGTGGCGAGCGCAGCCGGACCGGCCTGCCATCGAGCGTGACCTCGCCGGTCGTGAACGGGGACACCCCGAAGAGCGCACGGGCCAGCGCCGACCGCCCGGAGCCCTGGAGGCCACCGATGCCGAGCACCTCGCCAGCGCGCAACTGAAGGCCCACGCCCCGCAGCTTCCGGTTTCCCGCGTCGCGGACGGCGAGCCGTACGGGGCCGAGATCGTCGGGGCCGGCCCGGTCCGGGTAGTAGCTGGAGAGTTCCCGGCCGACCATGTGCCGCACCAACTCGTCGGCGGTGGTGTTCGCGGTGTCCATGGTGGTGACCCGACGGCCGTCCTTGAGGACCGTGATCCGGCCGGACAGGTCGAAGACCTCCGTGAGCCGGTGCGAGACGTACAGCAGGCCGATGCCCCGCTCCTGGAGCCGGCGCACCAACCCGTAGAGCAGCTCGACCTCGTGGTCCGCCAGTGCGGCGGTCGGCTCGTCCATGATGAGCAGCCGTGCGTCCAGGGCGAGCGCCTTGGCGATCTCGACGACCTGCTGCTGCGCGACGCCGAGCCGCCCCACCCGGGCGTCGGCCGGCAACGTGGTCTCGCCGATCGAGGCGAGCAGTCGCCGGGTGCGGTCGAGCATCGCGCGACGGTCGACCAACCCGCGGCGGACCGGCTCGTGCCCCAGGTAGACGTTCTCCGCGACGGTGCGCTCCGGGAGCAGGTTGAACTCCTGGTGGATGATGCCGACGCCGGCCCGCTGGGCGTCGCGCGGACCACGGAACGTGCGTGGTTCACCGGCGAACTCGACGGTGCCCTCGTCCGGGACGTACCCACCCGAGACGATCTTCATGAGGGTGGACTTCCCGGCGCCGTTCTCACCGACGACGGCATGGACCTCGCCCGGCGCGACATCGAGGTCGACACCATCGAGAACGCGTACGCCGAGGAAGGACTTGCCGATGCCCCGGAGGGTGAGCAGCGGCGCCGGCCGTGGGTCTGACATCCCGAGAGCCCTCACAGATAGTAGTCATCGGCAGGATCCGACACACCGTGCCCCGGTGGATTCGAGGCGCTGGACGACCAGCTTTCGCAGCTGGCCGCGGATGCTTACGTTCTCGCGTTGCGAACATTCCCTTGACATCGTTGAAACATCACACGTATGAAGATAGATGTTTGAATGCGGGTCCGCAATCCTCGATCTGAGGCGAATGCCAGGCCCGCTGGCCGATCGGCAGCGCCGCCGCGACCAGACAGCCAGACGTGGCCGCCGCCCACCTGACGAAACATCGGATGTCGCACCATTGATTGACAGTATTCTATCTCTAGCTCATCCTGACCTCATGGACCACGGGACGAACACCACGGCCACCATCACGCTGGGTGACGTCCTGCTGGGCTGACTGCCGTTGCGGCGGACGGCACGACGACCGACCAGCACATTCGCGCCCCTCGCGCGTCCAGGCACGACCTGACGCGTCGCCGGGCCCGTGGTCGCAATCTCGTTGCCCGCCCAACCTAGGAGACGGCATGCGTCGCAACTCATTGATCATCGCGGTGATCGCCGGCCTGTTACTGGCGCTCGGGCTCGCCCCGCCAGCGTCAGCGGCCCCGGCCTTCCGCGCCCTGTTGTTCACCAAGACCGCCGGCTACCGGCACGACTCGATCCCCGCCGGGATCTCGATGTTCCAGCAACAGGCAGCAGCGAACAACTTCGAGCTGGTGCAGACCGAGGACGCGAGCGTCTTCACCCCCGCCAACCTGGCGACCTTCGACGTCATCATCATGTTCCAGACCTCGGGCATGGTCTGGACCTCGGCGGCCCAACGCCAGGCGGTGGAGGGTTACCTCGCCAGCGGCAAGGGCATCGTCGGCGTCCACAACGCCACCGACATGGGAATCGAGGCCGAGTACCCGTGGTGGGACCAGACCGTCAACGGCGGCGCCCACATGCCTGAGCACTCCCCTGGGGTGCTGGCCGGCACCGCCATCGTCGCCGACAAGCAGCACCCGTCGACGGTTGGTCTGCCGGATCGCTGGAGCCGCAGCGAGGAGTGGTACAACTTCGACACCAATCCACGCGGCAACGTGCACGTACTGGTGACCGCCGACGAGCGCACGTACAACCCGGGGTCCCGGGCGATGGGCCCGGACCATCCGATCTCCTGGTGCCGCAACGCGGGCGGCGGACGGGTGTGGGCCACCGCGATGGGCCACGCGATCGATTCCTACAGCGAGACGAACTTCCGCAACCACGTCCTGGGCGGCGTCCGGTGGGCCGCCGGCAACGTCGCCGGCGACTGCGGTGGCACCGTCTGGGGCAACTTCGAGAAGCGCACCCTCGACGACAACACCGTCGACCCGATGGCGATGGCCGTGGCCCCGGACGGGCGCGTGCTCTACGTCCAGCGCGGCGGGCAGGTGAAGATCTTCAAGCCCTCCACCAACAGCACCGTGACCGCCGCCACGCTGAGTGTCTACACCGGCGGCGAGGACGGCCTCACCGGGATGGCGCTGGACCCCAACTTCGCCAGCAACGGGTACGTGTACCTGTACCACTCGCCAGCGAGCAGCACGACCGATGTCAACCGCGTCTCCCGCTACACGCTCACCGGCGACACGCTCAACCTGTCGAGCGAGGCCCGGATCATCGACATCCCGGCGTACCGTGACCGCACGTTCCCGGAGCCCGGCCACACCGGCGGGTACATCGAATTCGGTCCCGACGGAAATCTCTACATCGGCACCGGTGACGACACACCGCCGAACCTCGACCCCAACTGGCAGGGTTACGCCCCGCTGGACTGGCGGTCGGGCAAGGCCAACCTCGACGCCGCCCGGACCGCTGGCAACACCAACGACCTGCGCGGCAAGCTGCTGCGCGTCCGGCCCTCGGCCAGCGGGGGCTACACCATCCCGACGGGCAACCTCTACGCCCAGGGCACGGCGCAGACCCGCCCGGAGATCTACGCGATGGGCTTCCGCAACCCGTTCCGCTTCTCGATCGACCCGGCCAACGGCTGGGTGTACCTGGCCGACTACGGGCCGGACCGCAACCCACCGACCACCAACCGCGGTCCCGAGGGGTTGGTCGAACTCAACGTGATCAAGTCGGCCGGCAACTACGGTTGGCCGTTCTGCCACGGCGACAACCAGCCCTACGCGCCGTTCAACCCGGACACCGGTGTCGTCGGCGCGAAGTTCAACTGCAACGCGCCGGTCAACAACTCGCCCAACAACACCGGCCTGGTAAACCTGCGGCCCGTCGTCGCACCCAACCTGTGGTACGGCTACGGGACCTCGCCGACCTTCCCGGAGCTGGGCTCCGGCGGCTCGGCGCCGATGGGCGGCCCGGTCTACCGCTACGACGCGGCGAACCCGTCCGCGACGAAGTTCCCGCCCTACTACGACGGCGTGCACTTCTTCTACGAGTGGTCGCGCAGCTACATCAAGGAGGTGCACTTCGACTCGGCCACGGCGGTGACCCGCACCAACCCGTTCCTGCCGGGGGGCGGGTTCAACAAGCCGATGGACATGGAGTTCGGCCGGGACGGCTCGCTCTACCTGTTGGAGTGGGGCACCAACTTCGGCGGCGGCAACAGCGACTCTGGGCTCTACCGCATCGACTACATCCAGGGCGGCCGGTCGCCGGTCGCCAAGGCCGTCGGCACGCCCACCAGTGGTAGCGCACCGCTCAACGTCCAGTTCAGCAGCGCCGGTACGGCCGACCCGGACCCCGGCAACACACTCAGCTACCAGTGGACGTTCGGCGACGGCACCACCTCCACGGCAGCCAACCCGGCGCACGTCTACACCACCAACGGCAACTACACCGCGCAGTTGAAGGTCACCGACAACACCGGCAAGACGGGCTTCGCCAACGTCCAGATCACCGTCGGCAACACCGCGCCGGTGGTCACCATCACCACCCCGTCCAACGGCGGCATGCTCACCTTCGGTGACCGGGTGTCGTACCAGATCAGCGTCTCCGACCCGGACGGCGGCACGATCGACTGCACCAGGGTGGTCCTCAACCCGGCGCTCGGCCACGATGACCACGCGCACGAGACCACCGAGTATCCGGGCTGCTCGGGCACCATCTCCACCGACCTGCTCGGCGGACACCCCGACGGCGCCAACCTGTTCTACGTGCTGAACGCCCGGTACACCGACAGCGGCGGTGCGGGGGGCGCGGCCCCGCTCACCGGCTACGGGCAGGTGATCCTCCAGCCCAAGCACAAGCAGGCCGAGTACTACAGCAGCCAGTCCGGCACCCGGGTCGTCGACCAGGCCGGCGCGGAGAGCACCAAGCGCGTCGGAGACATCTCCAACAACGACTGGATCGCGTTCACCCCGATGAGCCTGTCGGGTATCACGAACGTCAGCTACCGGCTGTCGTCGCCGTCAGGTGGCGGGTCGATCGAGCTTCGCGCCGGCTCGCCGACCGGCACGCTGCTGGCCACCACACCCGTGCCCAGCACCGGTGGCTGGGACAACTACCAGTCCACACCGCCGGTGAGCGTTGCCGCCCTCGCGGGGACCCAGACGCTCTACATGGTGTTCAAGGGCAGCACCAACAACTGGTTCGATCTTGACTCGCACACCTTCGGTGGCGCGGGTGTCGGTGTTCCCAGCACCGGCGGCCTGGCGGGTCGGACCTGGACGGTCACGGCGCAGCACAGCGGCAAGCTGATGGACGTCAGCGGTGTCTCCACCGCCGACGGCGCCCAGATCAACCAGTGGGCGGCCACCGGTGGCAACAACCAGAAGTGGCAGGCCGTCGATGCGGGTAGCGGTGCGGTCTATCTCAAGGCGGTCCACAGCGGCAAGTGCGTCGAGGTGATCGGCAGCTCCACCACGGCGGGTGCCTACCTCCAGCAGGCCACCTGCAACAACGGCAACCAGCAGAAGTTCACCGCCACCGCGACGGCAACCTCCGGGGTGTACACGGTGCGCAATGTGCTGAGCGGGCTCTGCGTGGACGTCAACGGCGCCGCCACCACGGACGGCGCCCGACTGTTGCAGTGGACCTGCCACAGCGCCAGCAACCAGCAGTGGCGGTTCACCCTGGCGTGACGATCCGCCGCTGTCGCGGCAGCCAGTGACGATCCGGTCGGGACCGGTCTCCGATGAACGGAGCCAGTCCCGACCGGGGGTCACCGTCAAGCGGGATGGACGGAGCCGCCCTGCCCAGGTGGTGTGGCGAGCAGTCCCGCCGCCGCCAGCGCGTCCCAGAGTTCCTCCGCCACGACGGCCTCGGAGCGCCGTACCGCCTCGGTCGTCTGTGACCCGTTGCGTACGCCGACCACCGTCGACACCACGGCCGGCCGCCGGCGGACGAAGGCGAGTGCCGCCTGCGGCAGGGTGACACCGAACGACTCACAGACCGCGGCGATCCGCCGCGCCCGCTCGATCAACTCCCGTGGTGCCTGCTGGTAGTTGTAGAGCGCGTCAGCCGGTGGCCGGTCCCGCGACAACAGCCCCGAGTTGTAGACGCCCGCGATGACCACGCCCACCCCCCGGCTCTCGGCGGCGGGCAGCAGGTCCTCGGCCGCACCCTGCTCGAGCAGGGTGTACCGCCCGGCGCACATCACCACGTCGACGTCGGTCTCCCGCACGAACCGAGCCAGCATCGCCGACTGGTTCATGCCGGCGCCGATGGCACCCACCACGCCCTGATCACGCAGGTCGACCAGGGCGGGCACGGCTTCGCGTACGGCCTGCTCCCAGTGGTCGTCCGGGTCATGGAGATAGACGATGTCGATCCGGTCCAGCCCCGTGCGGTCGAGACTGGCCTCGATCGAGCGACGAACGCCGTCGCGACTGAAGTCCCACACCCGCCGGTGGCTCGCGGGAACATCGAACCCGTCACAGTCCCGCAGGTGGGCGTCCTGCGACGACGGCACCAGGAGTCGCCCGACCTTCGTCGACACGACGTACTCGTCGCGCGGCCGGTGCCGCAGCGCGGCGCCGAGGCGTCGTTCGGACAGCCCGAGCCCGTAGTGCGGCGCGGTGTCGTAGTACCGGACGCCCGCCTCCCACGCGGCGTCGACCGCGGAGGCGAACTCCTCGTCCGTCGTCGCCCGGTACAGGTTGCCACCCTGGGCCGCGCCGAAGCCCAGCTCGGTGAGGCGTACCTCCGGGCGACGCGGCAGTGCTCGCCCCCTCACGGCGCCTCCAGCCCGGAGAAGCGGCGCGCCGTTTCCGCCCAGACCAGCACCCGGTCGGCATCGCCAGGGCCGGCCCGTCCGGGCACCTGCCCGCCCGTCATCGGCCCAGCCAGCCGCCGTCGATGGGCAGTACGATTCCGTTGACGTAGTCCGATGCGGCCGATGCCAGGAACACCGTGGCACCGCCGAGGTCGTCGGCGCGGCCCCACCGGGCAGCCGGAATCCGGGCGAGGATCGCCTGCGCGCGGTCGGGGTCGTCGCGCAGCGCCTGTGTGTTGTCGGTGGCGATGTAGCCGGGGGCGATGGCGTTGACGTTCACCCCATGGGCTGCCCACTCGTTCGCCAGCGCCTTGGTGAGCCCAGCCACGCCCGACTTCGACGCGGCGTAGCCGGGGACGGTGATACCGCCCTGGAAACTCAGCAACGACGCGGTGAAAATGATCTTCCCTCGGCCACGCTCGACCATCGTCCGGCCAATCTCCCGGCTCAGGATGAACTGGCTGCTGAGGTTCACCTCGATGACGTGGTCCCACATCTCGTCCGGGTGCTCGACGGCCGGGGTACGCGCGATCGTGCCGCCGTTGTTCACCAGGATGTCGATGGGCCCGAGAGCGGTGAGGTCCCGGGCCAACCGGTGTACGGCCGCCCGGTCGCCGAGGTCGGCCCGCAGCGCGGTGAAACGGCGACCGACGGCCCGCACCCGACGTTCGGCCTCGCTGCCATTCGGTTCGAGCTGGGCGGAGACGCCGACGATGTCGGCACCGGCCAGGGCCAGTGCCTCGGCCATGGCGAGGCCGATGCCGCGCCGGGCCCCGGTCACGACGGCGGTCTGCCCGGACAGATCGAACAGGGCGGTCACTGGTTGCCCTCCCGCAGGTCGAGCAGCACCTTCATCACGCCGCCACCCTCCAGCGCCGTGAACGCGGCGGTGGCCGCCTCGACCGGTTCGACCCGGGAGATGAGCTGTCGCGCCGGGATCGCACCCGAGGCGACCAACCGGATCGCCTCCACCATGTCCTCGCGCCGGTACAGCCGAGCCCCCAGGAGTTCCAGCTCGCGCCAGAAGAACCGGTGCAGGTTGACCTCCCGGGGCTTGGGGTGGATCGCCACCATCACCAGTCGGCCGCGGGTGGTGAGGACGTCGACCGCCGTGGTGACGCCGGCGACGGCACCGGACACCTCGAAGGCGATGTCGGCGCCCGCGCCGTTGGTACGGTCGTTGACGAGCGCCACGACGTCGGCCGATCCCGGGTCGACGGCCTCGATCCCGATCCCGCCCGCCACCTCGCGTCGGAACGGGTCCGGCTCGACGAGGAGCACCCGCGCGCCGCGACCCTGCGCGACGACGGCGATGAGGACACCTACCGGCCCACCGCCGACCACGACCACCTGGTCGTCGGCGGTCACGTTCCCGCGTCGGACGTCGTGCACGGCGACCGCGACCGGCTCGACGAGCGCCGCGTGGTCGAGCGGCAGTTCCTCGGGAAGCGGCAGGACCAGCTCCGCCGGCACGTTCCAGGAGGACTGCATGGCGCCCGGCGAGTCGATGCCGAGGAAGTTCATGGCGTGGCAGATGTGGGAGTTCCCGCGCTGGCAGGCGGCACACTGTCCGCACGGTCGGGTGGGCAGCACGGTGACGGCCTGGCCGACGCTCCAACCGGTGGCGTCCTCGCCGACGGCCGCGATCCGCCCGGACATCTCATGCCCGATGATCGCTGAGTCACCGACCCGAGCGTCCATGTCCCCGTGGTAGATGTGCAGGTCGGTGCCGCAGATCCCGGTGTAGGCCACCTCGATCCGCACCTGGCCCCGACCCGGTGGCACCGGTTCACGATCCTCGATTCCGAGGTGTCGCGCCCCCCGGTAGACGACTACCTTCATCGATCCTCCGTCTCAACGGTCGGTACGTCGCTCGTGCCGACCGGGCATGGTCGTGGGCGCACCGCGGTGGCGGCGCACCCACGCTCCCCTTGTTTCTGGCGGTCAGCTCACGTGGCTTCTCAGTGCCGTGCGGTGGGCGACACCTCGTTACGGGAGTGCAGCGGCACGACGGGCACCTGGCGGGCGGGAAGTACGCCGTCGACCCCGGCCAGCAGGCGTCGTCCGGCCCGCTCCGGCCGGACGTTGGGGCTGTCGGCCGTCTGCGCCTGCGGACGGCGGTTGGCCATCCGAATTCGCTCCTCGTCGATCCGGACACCCAGGCCGGGTGAGTCGCCGAGGACGAAGGCGCCGTCCTCGACGTGCAGGTCGATGGAGACGCCGACCGGTGGATGCAGGTCCTGCAGCTCGCTGGTCAGGTGATTCGGCACCGAGGTCGCGGCGTGCAGCAGCCCGACCGGGCTGTTGCCGATCGGGCTGACCGGCAGGTCGTGGGCATGGGCCAGGGCGGACGTCCGCAGGAAGTGGGTGACCCCCCAGACGGCGGCCATCTGGACGACGTCGACCGCGCCGGCGGCGATGAGCGGACGGTACTGTTCGAGCCCGGTGAGGTTCTCCCCGGTGGCGACCGAGGCGCAGACCCCTCGGCTGACGGCCGCAAGGCCCTCGGCGTCCCAGCGCCGGACGGGTTCCTCGATCCAGATCAGGTCCAGGGTGCGTTCGAGTTCGCAGACGTGCCGGACGGCCTGCTTGCGGGTCCATGCCTCGTTCACGTCGAGCATCAGACCGGGCCGCCGGCCGTGCCCGGCCTCGGTCAGGACGTCCTTGACCAGGCCGAGCCGGTGCCGATCGCTCTCGATGTCGAGACCGCCCTTGAGCTTGGCGGCGCGTAGGCCATAACTGGCATAGACCTCGTACTCCGCGACGAGCTCATCGTCGGTCAGCCCGATGTCCAGGCCGGACGCGTAGGCGGTGACCCGCCGGTCACGTCCGCCCAGCAGCCGCCACAGCGGCTCGCCGGCCGCCTGCGCCTTGATGTCCCAGAGTGCGGTGTCGAGAGCGCCGATGGTGCCGAACACCGGGCCCGCGTGACCCGCCTTGAAGGTGTGCCGCAACATGCGGTCGTACAGGGTCGTCACGGCGCGGGGGTCCTCGCCCTCGATGGCCGCGAAGATCCGCTCGATCTCCACGTGCGGCCCGAGGCCGACTCCCGAGATGCCCTCGTCGGTATCGACGACGACGATCGAGACCGGGACCACCCCGTCGGCGAACACGCCGTTGGCATCGCCGACGGGCCGCCCCCATTCCTGGACCGTGGTGAGCGTCCGATATCCCGTGATGCGCATGTCAACCCTTCGTGGAACCGGCGGCCACGCCGTCGGCAATTTGGCGCTGGAGGAACAGGTAGACCAACAGAACGGGTATCGCGGCGATCAGCACCCCGGAGGCGAAGGTGGGAATGTTGTCGGAGTACTGCCCGCGCAACGAGGTCACACCGACCATGAGCGTCCGGTGATCGGCCGAGGGCATCATCACCAGCGCCATGAGGACGTCGTTCCAGCAGAACAGGGCGTTGAGGATGCCGACCGACAGCAGCGCCGGGGTGCCCAGGGGCAGCATGATCCGGCGATACACGCCGTACACGGTGTTGCCGTCGATCCGGGCGGCGTCGACGATCTCCGGCGGGATGCCCTTGTAGTAACTCGTCATCAGGAAGACGGTGAAGGGCAGGAACTGGGCCACATAGACCAGGACCAGGCCGGGGTACGTGTCGATGAGCGCGGTGTCGGCCATCATCCGGGCGAGCGGCACCATGATCACCTGAAACGGGATGAAGAGACCCGCGAGGCAGCCCAGGAACAACGCCGACGACCCACGGAACCGCAGCTGGCTCAGGGCGAAGCCGGCCATCGACCCGAGCAGCAGCAGCAGGACCACCGACGACGTCACCACGAGCAGGGAGTTGACGAAGTAGCGGCCCATGCCGACGCTGTTCCACGCCGTGCTGATGTTCTCCCAGCGCAGAGCATCGGTCAGGGAGAAGCGGTCGAGGATGTAGTCACGCCGCGTCTTCATCGCGACGTTGGCGGTGAACAGCAGGGGGTAGATCGTCGCCAGTGCGAGCAGTGACATCGGGATGGCGACCAACCACCATCCCGGACGGACGCGAGACATCAATCCTCCTTTCCCGCTCGTTCGAGCAGTTTGATCTGCAGCAGCCCCACCACGAGCATGATCACGAAGAGGATCGTCGATGCGGCCGACGCGAGAGCCGGCCGGTTCATCTGGCCCTGCTGGATCCAGATGTAGTACTCGGGCAGATACGTCGATCCCTCCGGCCCCCCGCTGGTCATGACGAAGAGGAGCCCGAACATGGAGGTCAACATCCCGATCATCGTGGTCACGAAGACGAACTGGATGGTGCGCGACAGGCTCGGGATGATCACATGCCAGACGACCTGGCGTAGTGACGCCCCGTCCACCCGGGCCGCGTCCAGAAGCGCCGCGTCCAAGGTGGCGAAGCCGGCGAGGAACACCACCAGCGCCATCCCGAAGGTGGCCCAGATGTGCACACCCACCACCATGAACATCGCGAGGTCCGGGTCGCCGAGCCAGTCCACCGGGCTGGCACCGACCGACCCCAGGACGGCGTTGAGGGGGCCGTCGAAGGCGAGCAGAAGGTTGAAGATCGCACCGACGATGACCGGCGAGAGCACCGCGGGAAAGAAGTAGACGCTGCGGTAGAAACGGTGACCGGGCACCCGGAGGTAGATGAACGTCGCGAGCAGACCGGGGATCGCCACCGCCACCGGAAGCAGCAGCACCAGCAGCCCGACGTTGCGTAGCGAGGTCCGGAACAGCGGATCCTCGAACAGCTCACGGTAGTTGCCGAATCCGACCGTCGACCCGTTCTGCGCACCGTCGCCGGTGAAGGAGAAGTTGACTCCGAGGAGCAACGGGTAGAGCCGCAGCGCCACGATTATCAGGACGGCTGGAGCGACCAGGATGTAGGGGGCGAAGCGTTCGGCCCGTCGCCCGCCGCCGACGCGACGAGGACGTGCGCCTCTCCGCGGCGCGGAGGAGGTGACCGCCGCCCCGCCGGTCCGTCCGGCCTGAGCCGGACGGACCGACGGTTGCGTGTTTCCGATCGGCACGAGGTCAGCCCGCCTGGTCGGAAGCGGCCAACTGCTTCACCACCTCGTCGACGGTGATCGAACCGCTGAGCAGTTGCTGGGAGAGCCGGCCCATCAGGTCCAACGTCTTCGAGGACAGGGCCACATGCAGAGCGGGCTTACCGCTCTTGAGCTCGGAGACGATCGTGGCGACAGCCGGGCCGCCCTGCGACACGTCGATCGTGGTGTCGGCGGCGATCGCGCCTGCGTCGGCGTAGAAGGCCTTCAGCGCGTCGGTCGAGGTCAGGGAGCGCACCAGGTCGGCGGCAACTTTCGGGTCCTTCGTCCACTTGGCAACCCCGTAGCCGATGCCACCGTCGTACGGAAGGCTCGGGGTGGTGCCGGCGGTGACGACCGGAGCCCTCATGACGCCGAGCTTGTCGGCGGTCAGGAACTCGTTGAAGTCCTTCCAGTGCCCCACGTCCGACATCAACCCCATGACGTGGGCGGCCTTACCGGACTGGAAGAGCGCGAACGAGTCGTTGAACATCGCGGTCGAGTTGGCCCCGTCGTTGTTCATACCCGCGTCGCCGGCGTCCTTCCAGAGCTGGAAGATCCGCTTGACGTTGGGCGAGTTCCAGTCGCGCTTCCCGGCGATCCAGGCGTCGTACTCCTGGGCGGTGAGGGTGGCCGACGCCAGGCTGGAGAGCCAGAACTGGATGCCGACGCCCTCCTTGTTGCCGAGGGCGAAGCACTTGGCACCGGCCTTGGCGATGGCGGCGCAGTCGGCGGCGAACTTGTCCCACGTGGTGGCCGGGCTCGCCGGGTCGAGCCCGGCCTTCTGGTAGATCGCCTTGTTGTAGTAGATGGGGTGGCCCTGCAGCGTCACCGGGCTGGCGTAGACCTTGCCGTCCTTGGTGAAGGCGTCCCAACCGGCCAGCCGCTGCCTGTCGTCGGCCACGTAGTCGTCGAGCGGCACCAGCGCGTCCACCCGGTCGCGGATCTGGCCACCGCCGTTGAACAGCATGACGTCGGGGCCCTTGCCGGACTGGATCGCCGCACCGAGCAGCGTGTAGTACTGATCGAAGGGCTGCGCGACGAACTCGACCGTGACATCGGGATGCTTCTTCTTGAAGTCGGCCTTCGCCTTGTCCAGATACGATGCGGCGAACGCCTCACCGGACTTCCAGTCCCACACCACCAGTTTGCCGTCCGACCCGCTTGACGAGCCCGAACCGGTGGCACTTCCACAGCCGGCCAAGGCCAGTCCCACAACGAGGACGGCCGACCATATTGCTCGCTGTCTCATCAGTTGTCACCTCTGAACGTGGGGTGGCCCAGCGGACGCGCCGCCACGCCAATATGAGCGGAACGTAACTCGTATGACGTGTTACGTCAATACTCGGCCGTACACTGAGCCGGACGTCGTGCCACGGCGAGCCATTCGGAGGGGGACATGACGCCACCGCAGGAGACAGCCCTGAATAATTCGGCGACCCCGGCGTGGGTGCGTCGACCGACCAACCTCGCCAGGGCGGTCACGGCCGAGCTGGTGGAGCGCATCGTCCGTGGCGTCCACCCGTCCGGGACGTCCCTGCCGCCCGAGCCGATCCTCTGCGAGACCTTCTCCGTGAGCCGGACCGTCGTCCGGGAGGCAGTGAAGATCCTCCAGGAGAAGGGGCTGGTGCAGGTCCGCCAGGGTGCCGGCACGATGGTCACCCCACCGTCGAACTGGGACATGCTCGACGAGCTCGTCCTCGGGGCCGCCATCGCCGACGACGACACCCTCGCCATCCTCGACGACCTCGTCGTCACCCGGCGGGTTCTCGAGTCCGACATGGCGAACGTCGCCGCCCGCCTCGCCGACGCGGAGACCATCGACCGACTGCGCGCCCTGGTGGACCGGATGGACGAACTCGTCGACGACCACGTCACGTACCACGAGCACGACCGGGCCTTCCACGACACGGTCATGCAGGCATCCGGGAACCGCATCGCTCGCGGTGTCGTTCGGGCGCTGGAGAGCCAGGTCATCAACACCGCTAGCTACATGGGCCGAACCGAACGCTCGTTGTGCGTGGCGTCCAACCAGGGCCACCGCCGCATCTACGAGCGCATCGCCGCTCATGACTCCATCGGTGCCGCCGAGGCGATGTTCACCCACATCACCGAGGCCTGGCTGGTCCGCCGCAGCGGGTCGGGCAGCCCGGTCCGTCTCCAACGCTGACCCGACGACGGGCCGCCGTCAGGTCAGCCGAGCCGAAGCAGCGCCCACTCCCAGTGCAGGAGCAGGCGCTGCCCGACCTCAACGCCGTCAGGTCGGCGACCGGGGTCAGGAGAACTGCGCGAAGAACCTCCAGATCTCACCCTTGGTCCAGGTCGTGATGCCGCTCTCGGCATAGGTTCCGTCCACCGGGCCGGGCATGTGACCGTTGTCGTACGCGGCCCACTGCACCGGGTACCCGGCCCTGCAGCCCGAGTAGATGGTCGTGATGTGCGCGCGGCTGCCCGCCCCCGGCTCGGGCGGGTTCTGTGCGGTGCAACCGTTGTTCCGGACGAACGTGTCGCGCAACGACCGCCCCTGGGAGATGTTCAGGACGTTGTCCGAGATGCCGTGCAGTCCGAAGTACGCGATGGGCTGCGTACCGCCGCTGCACCCGCTGATCTGCCCGCCGGAGATGACCGCGACGGCCCGGAAGGCGTTGGCCCGTGCGCAGGCGATGGCGTAGCTCATGCCGCCGCCCCAGCTGAAGCCGAGGGCGAACCGCTGCCTCGGGTTGACACAGAGGTCGCTCTCGATCCGGCTGACCAGGTCATCGACGAAGGTGATATCCTCACCGCCGGCGTTGCCCCAGCCGTTGCCGAACCCCTGGGGCGCGACCAGGATCGCGCTGTTGTTCGACTGCTCCTGCTGCCCGTAGTAGGACCAGGGAGTTCCGCTGGTGCCGCCGGAGGAGATCTCCTGCATGGTGCCGCCCCGCCAGTGGAATGCGAAGATCAGCCGGTAGGGGTTGTTGTTGTTGTAGTTGGCGGGCATCCGCAGGATGAAGGAGCGGCTCTTTCCGTTGCTCTGAATCGTGTGCGTGCCGCTGGACAGCGTCGGCGCCTTGCCGCACCCGTTACCACCCGACGGCGGCGGGTTACCGCCGTCCGTGCGGACGAGCTGCCACTGCTGGTTGGTGCCGTTCCAGTCGGAGTACTGCACGATGTTCCCGCCGTCGGCCGTGGAAGCTCCCTGCACCTCCACGACCTTGCCGCTGTGTCGGCTGATCAGCCGGACGTGACCGCCGTCCGAGTCGGCCAACCGGAACTGCTGGTTCGTCCCGTTGAGGTCAGCCCACTGCACGATCGCGCCACCGTCGGCGGTCGAGAAGTTGCTGACGTCGAGCACCTTGCCCGAGTGCCGGGACTTCAGCCGGTAGTAGCCACCCCCCGAGTCCACGAACTGCCACTGCTGGTTCGCGCCGTTGTTCCGCGCCCACTGGCTGATCCGTGCGCCGTCGTTGGTGGCCGAGCCGTACAGGTCCAACGCCTTGCCGCTGTTGCGGTTCACCAGGACGTACCAGGCGTTGGTGTCCACAGTCGCCGCCGCCGCGGGCGTCGCGTTGACCGCGACGAGCGTGCCGGCCGCCATGACCGCGGCGGCCGCCGCGGCCAACCCTGACCGCCAGCGACGTCTCTGTGGAGAGGCGGGACGAGCCTCACCGATGGCCTTCATGATCCACTCCTTCGATCGGGGTCACCCACGAGCAGAACGCGCGGGTGCCCTGGCGTGCGTGCCGGCGTCTGGTGGTGGCGTCAGCACGTCTGAGGTGTTGTGCGGGCGAGATGCGGCCATGGCGCAGGTGCTTGGCCATGCCACGAGCCGCCCGTGAAGCAGGCTTGCGCTGACTGCGGCGGTGCATCATCTGACTCCCGGCAGCCACGTGCTCCGCGAGTGAAAAATTAGCGCTAACGACGTCATACGTCAAACGACCAACGTCGATCCCGTCGGCCTGCGCCACTCCAACGCCACGGCTCGCTGAACCCAACGTCTCGGCGGTCCAGGTGACTTGACGAAGCGCATGTTATCGCTCACAGTCGATGGACGAGGGCGACGTGCCGGCGGTGGCTAACCGGGCGAGCCGCGCTGGTCGCACCTCGGCGCCAACGTCACCCCAGGGCAGGCCGATGGCCGGGCGTGGACCGGTGGTTCGCGGCCACGGTACGGGTGAGTTCGGATTCCAGGCACCGGCAACCAACCCGGCGCCATTCCCCCTGCACCGCCAACTCACCAACGACGAACAGCGGCTTCCCAGACCGGCGCGATGCCACAAGCGGTGACGTCCGCACCGGGCCGGGTGCCCGTTCGGACACCATCAACCGCCCCCGGAGGTACTCGTGAAACCCGCACTGCCACCACTGGTCAGACTGAGGCGCTCGGTCGCCTGGCTGGCGAGCCTGGTCTGCGTCCTCGCGCTGGTTCCGGCCGGCGCTTCGAAGGCTGACAACCCCATTGTTCAGCACATCTATACGGCTGATCCGGCTCCGTTGGTGCACAACGGTCGGGTGTATCTGTACACCGGGCATGACGAGGATGGTTCGACGTACTTCACGATGAAGGAGTGGCGGGTGTGGTCGTCCGCCGACATGGTCAACTGGACCGATCATGGTTCGCCGTTGAATGTGAGCACTTTCAGTTGGGCCAGCGCGAATGCGTGGGCCGGCCAGGTCATCGCCCGCAACGGGAAGTTCTACTGGTACGTGCCGGTGACGAACCGGGCGACGAATTCGATGTCGATCGGTGTGGCGGTGGGTGACAGCCCGACGGGGCCGTTCCGGGACGCTATCGGCCGCCCGTTGGTGGGCAATGGTGAGATCGATCCGACGGTGTTCGTCGACGACGATGGGCAGGCGTACCTGTACTGGGGTAACCCGGGTCTGTGGTACGTGAAGTTGAACCCGGACATGGTTTCCTTCTCGGGCAGCGCGACCAGGATCACGCTGACCACGGCGGGGTTCGGCACCCGTAGCGGGAATGCGAGTCGGCCCACCCTGTATGAGGAGGGGCCGTGGGTGTTCAAGCGCAACGGCTTGTATTACAACGTGTTCGCGGCGGAGTGCTGCTCGGAGTTCATCGCGTACTCGACGGCTCCGGGCCCGACCGGGCCGTGGACGTATCGGGGGACGATCATGCCTCGGCAGGGTGGGAGTTTCACCAATCACGCGGGCGTCGTGGACTTCAACGGCGGTTCGTATTTCTTCTATCACAACGGGGCGTTGCCCGGTGGTGGTGGCTACACCCGGTCGGTCGCGGTGGAGAAGTTCACGTACAACTCCAACGGCACGTTCCCGACGATCACCATGAGCACCACGGGTGCGCCGCAGGTGGGCACGTTGAATCCGTACGTGCGGCAGGAGGCCGAGACGATCGCGTGGGGCTCCGGCATCGAGACGGAACCGTCGAGCGAGGGCGGCATGAACGTCGGCTGGATCGAGAACGGCGACTACGTCAAGGTCAAGGGCGTCGCGTTCGGCGCCGGCGCGACCTCGTTCAACGCGCGGGTGGCCTCGGCTGCCAGCGGCGGAACCATCGAGGTCCGCCTGGACGGCCCCACCGGTTCCCGGGTGGGCACCTGCACCGTGCCCGGCACCGGCGGCTGGCAGACCTGGCAGACCGTCTCCTGCCCGGTGACCGGGGCGACCGCTACCCACGACCTGTACCTGAGGTTCACCGGCGGCAGCGGGAACCTCTTCAATGTCAACTGGTGGCAGTTCCAGACCGGTGCCGACCCCACGCCCACGCCAACGCCCACGCCCACGCCCACCAGCGCGCCCACGCCGACGCCGACGCCGACGACCACGCCGACGCCGACGGACCCGGGCGGACTGTCCTGTGGGGTCACCAACACGGTGGTCAACTCCTGGCAGGGCGGTTTCGAGGGGCGGCTGACGATCACCAACACCGGGTCCGTGCCGATCGGCGGCTGGCGGGTGAGCGCCACCCTCCCCAGCGGGCAGACGGTGTCCCAGACCTGGAACGGCACCCACAGCCAACAGGGCAACCAGGTGACCGTCACCAACGCCAGCTATAACGGGCAACTAGCGGCGGGGGCATCCACCACTGCGGGTTACATCAGCGCCGCCACCAGCGGCAACAGCCAACCACCGACCAGTCTGAGCTGTACGGCCGTGTGACGGTCGGGGCGGCCCGCCCCACCGGGGCGGGCCGCCATTCCTGTACCTGCCTCGACACGTCGCCGTACGGGTGCTGCCTCAGCTCGGTTGGCCGGCAACTCCCGACCACCCGGGTCGATCGTGACGGTCGCTACCCGATGCGGACCAGTTGCCACTGTTGGTTGTTGCCACCCCAGTCGGCGTACTGAACGATGTTCCCCCCGTCAACGGTGGACGCGCCCTGCACCTCGACGGCCTTGCCGCTGTTGCGGTTGATCACACGTATGTAACCACCGGCGGATTCGGCCAGCCGGAACTGCTGGTTCGTACCGTTACCGTCGCTCCACTGCACGATCGCAGCGCCGTCAGAGGTGGCGAAGTTGTAGACGTCCAGCACCTTGCCGGAGTTCCGGGACTTCAGCCGGTAGTAGCCGCCACCCGAGTCCACGAACTGCCACTGCTGCCATGCTCCGTCATTCCGGGCCCACTGGGTGATCCGCGCACCGTCACTGGTCGCCCGTTCGTACACGTCCAGCGCCTTGCCACTGTTGCGATTCACCAACACGTACCAGGCGCTGGTGTCCACCGGGGAGCCCGGCGGGGGCGTGGAGGGCGGGTTCGAGCCCGCGTTGAGGGCGTTCAGGACGTTGGTGTACGCCGCCTTCTTGTTGCCGCCGCAGTCGAACAGCAGGGCGTTGTCGGATCCGCGCCAGGAGTCACA